>CACNFD010000015.1 GCA_902619615.1 uncultured SAR116 cluster alpha proteobacterium
ATGACAAAATTCCTACAGATATTATTTCTTCAGTAAAAATGGGTACAACCGTTGCAACTAATGCCTTACTTGAAAGAAAAGGTGACAGAACTCTTCTACTTATTACAAAAGGCTTTGGAGACTTATTAAGAATTGGTTATCAAAATAGACCTCTTTTGTTTGATTTAAATATCAAATTACCAGAGTTGTTATACGAAAGAGTAGTAGAAGTATCAGAAAGATTAAACGAGAAAGGTAAGGTAGTTACTAAATTAAATGAGGAAGAAGTACGTAATTCACTAATCAAAGCAAAATCAGATGGTATAAATAGTGTAGCTATTGCTTTTATGCATTCATATATAAATCCAGATCATGAAAATAAAATTGAACAAATTGCAAAAGAAGAAAATTTTAATCAAATTTCAGTAAGTCATAAAGTATCTCCACTAATTAAATTAGTTGGTAGAGGTGATACCACCGTAGTTGATGCTTATTTATCTCCAATTCTTAGACGGTACGTAAATCAAGTTTCAGAAGAACTTAAAGACACTAAATCTACTCAATTAATGTTTATGCAATCCAATGGAGGTCTAACAGACGCCAATCTTTTCCAAGGTAAAGATGCTTTATTATCTGGCCCAGCTGGAGGAGTTGTGAGTATGATACAAACCGGAAAGCAAGCGGGATTTAATAAATTAATTGGATTTGATATGGGTGGAACCTCTACAGATGTATGCCATTTTGCTGGTGAATTTGAAAGATCGTTTGAAACAGAATTAGCAGGTGTGAGAATTAGAGCTCCTATGATGCAGATTAATACTGTGGCAGCAGGTGGTGGCTCAATTATTTCCTATAAAGATGGTAGATTTCAAGTTGGCCCGGAGAGCGCTGGGGCAATTCCTGGCCCAGCATCATATGGTAGAGGTGGACCACTAACTGTAACTGATTGCAACGTCTTATTAGGTAAATTAAATCCAGATTTTTTCCCAAAAGTTTTTGGGAAAACTGGCGATCAACCTTTAAATTTTGAAATTGTAAAGAAAAAGTTTTTGGATTTGTCAGATATAATTTCTAAAGAAAAAAATGAACCAATGATGGATATCTTTAAAATGGCTGAAGGTTTTTTAAAAATAGCTGTCGAGAATATGGCTAATGCAATAAAAAAAATATCAATTCAAAAAGGTTATGATTTAACAAATTATATGTTGAATTGTTTTGGAGGTGCAGGCGGACAACATGCATGTAATGTTGCTGATTCTCTTGGTATTTCAAATGTTATGATTCATCCATATGCTGGAGTTTTATCAGCCTATGGAATGGGCCTTGCTGAAATTAGAAGTATTAGGGAAGGTCATTTTGGAAAAAATATCACAAATATTTTGGACGCTGAAAACTTAATTGAAATCTTATCTTCACAAGCAAAAAAAGATCTAAATGATCAAGATATTTCTGATGCTTCAATTATTCTCTTAAAAAATGCTTTTTTGCATTATAAAGGTTCACATCAAATTTTAGAAATCAAATTTGATACACCTGAAAATATGAGAAAATCTTTTGAACAAGAACATAAAAAACGCTTTGGTTTTTTTGTTGAAGATAGAGAAATATTTATTGAAATGCTAACTGTTGAGGCAGTAGGTAAAAAAACAGAAAACTATGATTTTTTAAATCCTAACACATCAACTACAAAGGCAAGTCCTATTGCATTCAAAAAAATGTATGTAAATGGCTCAAAAATTAATACACCAATCTATAAAAGGGGTGAATTAATAATTGGACAGAATATTTCAGGTCCAGCTATTATTGTAGAAGCAACAGGTACTAACATAATTGATGAAGGTTGGTCGGGAACTTTAGACAAGCATTATAATTTGATTTTATCTAGAGTAGAAGAAAAAAAACTTCAAAAAGGATTAGGAACATCCGTAGATGTTGTGATGCTTGAAGTATTTAACAATCTTTTTATGAATATTGCAGAACAAATGGGTGCAACGTTAGCAAACACTGCTTATTCAGTGAATATAAAAGAAAGATTAGATTTTTCATGTGCTCTTTTTAATAATGAAGGATCTCTAGTTGCCAATGCCCCTCATGTTCCAGTTCATTTAGGGTCTATGTCAGAGGCAATAAAAACAGTAGTTAGATTAAACAAAAATAATATTTATCCAGATGATGTTTTTGTACTCAACGCACCATTTAATGGTGGAACACATCTTCCAGATGTAACGGTGATAACTCCAGTTTTTGATAAAAATGGAAAAGAAATTATATTTTTTGTTGCCTCTCGTGGCCATCATGCCGACATAGGAGGTAAAACACCAGGTTCTGGTCCACCAGACTCAAAGCATATTGAAGAAGAAGGTGTCTTGATTGATAATTTTAAATTGTTTGATAAAGGTATCTTTCGTGAACAAGAAATGAGAAAAATCTTATCGTCAGGTAAGTATCCATGTCGAAATATTGAACATAATATGGCAGATCTTGCAGCGCAAGTTGCAGCAAACAAAACAGGTATTCATGAAATTAATTCAATGATTGACCAATTTGGTATTGAAACTGTGCATGCCTATATGAACCATGTACAAGATAATGCAGAAGAAAGTATACGTAATGCCATAGTTAATTTAAAACAAGGTGAATATGAGTATGAACTTGATAATGGTGAGTTCATAAGAGTTAATGTAAAAATTGATAAGAAAAATCGTGAGGCTATAATTGATTTTACAGGCACAGCTCCTAAAAATCCTTTCAATTATAATGCCCCAATGGCAGTATGTTATGCTGTAATTTTATATGTATTTAGAACATTAGTTGGAAATAATATTCCACTTAATGAAGGATGTTTTAAACCAATCAAAATCATTATACCAAATAATTCAATGATAAATGCAAAGTACCCTTCTGCAGTGATAGCCGGCAATACAGAAGTAAGTCAGTTGACATGCAACGCATTATTTGGAGCACTAGGTGTGATTGCTGGTAGTCAAGCAACCATGAATAATTTTATCTGGGGAAATGACACAATACAAAATTATGAAACCATTTGTGGAGGAACTGGTGCTGGTCCTAACTTTCATGGAACATCAGCTATTCAAACTCATATGACTAATACTAGAAGCACTGATCCAGAGGTATTAGAAACTCGTTTTCCAGTAAGACTTGAAGAATTTTCAATAAGAAAAAACTCTGGTGGAAAAGGTAAGTTTAATGGAGGAGATGGAGTAACCAGAAAACTTAGATTTTTAGAGTCAATGACAGTAACAACATTATGTTCACATAGGAGAGTGAAACCATTTGGTTTGAATGGAGGTAGTCCAGGAGATTGTGGTAAAGAATGGCTTGAAAGAACTGACGGTAGTATTTTAAACTTGAATGGTAACGATAGTTGTGAAGTTGAACCGAATGACTTATTTGTAATGGAAACACCTGGTGGTGGTGGTTTTGGTAAAAAATAATTTATAGATACTTAAAAACTTTTGTTCGCGTGAATAATACCATTTTGAATATGCTCTTCTAATACCATTTGTGCCTTTTTAAAATTTCTTTCAAGACAATAATCCAATAGTTTTTTATGTTCTTCAATCGAACCACTCCCCCTAAAAGTTAATACCAATAATTGATATCTTAAATATTTATCAAAAATTAATTTGTGAAGTTCAATTAAGTTATTTGAATTACAATTTCTTACTAATGTTTGATGAAATTCACTATCATATCTTTTCCAATTGCTTCTTTCTTCAGTTTTATTTTTTAATAATTTATTTTCATAAAGATTTAATTTGTGGTGTGCTGCAAGTAAAGATCCTTCCCAATCGGGATTTGAGTTTTCTAAGGAATATTTTAATGCGTGACTTTCAATTAAAATTCTTAGATTTGCTATTTCTTTTAAATCAGATTCAGAAACTGGTGAAACATAAAATCCTTTTTGTTCTTCATAAACAACAAATCCATCACCAGACAATCTACTTAAAATTTCTCTTAAAGTTGAAATACTAGTTTTATAATTATTTTTTAATTCATTTAGTTTTAATTTTTTTAAAGGTTTTAAATTACCAAAAATGATATCTTTTTTTATCATTTCATAAGTATTTTCACCAACAGTTTTATAACTATCAATCATATAATAAAACTCAATATAAAGTTATTATTGTCAATTTTTAAAATATCATATATTATTAAAAATATCATATATTTTGGAAATTTCAAATGAAAACCTCCATTGCTACAGTTTCAATAAATGGAACATTAAAAGAAAAGATAATAGCTATTGCAAATGCTGGCTTTGATGGTGTAGAAATTTTTGAAAATGATTTCCTAACAAATAATTTGTCTCCTAAAGAAGTAAAAAAAATAGTGAAAGATAATGGTCTTGAAATAACTTTATTTCAACCATTTAGAGACTTTGAAGGAATGCCTGATAATCATAGAATTAGAGCGTTTGATAGAGCTAGAAGAAAATTTGATATAATGCAAGAACTTGAAACAGAGCTTGTTTTAATTTGTTCAAATACTTCAAAAATATCTTTAGGTGGAATAGATAGAGCAGCAGATGATTTTTATGAATTAGGAGAAATTGCTAAAGAAAGATCAATAAAGATTGGATATGAAGCTTTAGCTTGGGGAAAATATGTAAATGATCATAGAGATGCCTGGGAGATTGTTAGAAGAGCCAATCATGAAAACGTAGGCATAATATTAGACTCTTTTCATACTCTTTCAAAAAAAATTGATTTGAAATCCATCTCATCTATACCAGCAGAGAAGATATTTATAGTGCAATTAGCAGATGCACCCTATTACGAAATGGACTTACTTTACTGGAGTCGACATTTTCGAAATATGCCCGGGCAAGGTGATTTACCAATAAATGATTTTATGACTTATTTAAATCACACTGGTTACGACGGATATCTTTCTTTAGAAATTTTCAATGATAATTATAGATCAGGTCCAAGAGATTTAATTGCTAAAGATGGCAAAAGATCATTGATTTCTCTTATAAATGAAACTGATAAAAAAAAGAAAAATACTACAATAATTCACAATATAGAATTTATTGAATTTGCTTTAGAAGAAAAAAATTTAGAACAGCTAGAAAATTTTTTAAAAATGTTGGGTTTCAAAGAAATTGGAAAACATAAATCAAAATCAATAAAGTTATTTATATTTGATTATGTGAAAATAATATTGAATTATGAAAATACAATTCTTGTAAAAGAAGGCAGAAAACAAGGTCCTTCACCATATGCATTTGGAATAAAAGTGAATGATATAAAATCCGTACTACACAATGCAAAATCACTAGATATAGATTTTATTAGAAAAGACAGTGATAAGTCTATGAATGTTATAAATAATATTGATGGTTCAATTTACATAGTTGATCATAATAACTCGAATGTTTGGGAAAAAGACTTTAATCTTCAAGAAAAAAATTTAAGTAATGAATTTGATTTAAAAATTGATCATATTGCTCAAACACTTCATCAAGATGAAATGTCATCAGCTTTACTTTCTTACACAACATTATTTGGAACAAAAAAATCACCTATATTTGATATCATTGATCCATCAGGAATAACTAAAAGTCAAATTATTGAAAACGAAGAACAAACTTTTCGAATGACAATTAATGGAGCTGACAATAAAAACACAATAGCTGGAAAGTTTTTAGATAATAAAAAAGGCTCAGGTATTCAACACGTAGCTTTAAGTACAAATAATTTAATTGAACTTGTAAAAAAATTAATAAATCAAGGACAAGAATTTCTTAAAATTTCTAAAAATTATTATGATGACATTGAAGCAAGATTTGGTTTGGATTATGAATTTTGTAAAGAGCTTGAAAGGCTCAATATTTTATATGATGAAGATGATAGTGGATCTTTTCTACAAATTTATACTCCAGTATTTAATGATAATTTTTTCTTTGAGTTTGTGCAGAGAATAAATGATTATGAAGGATATGGTGCAAGTAACGCCCTATTTAGAATTGCAGCACAAAAATATGCAAATGATAATTAAATTTTTTTAATGAAACTTAATAACTCACTCTTAATAACCTCATCTTGAATATGAAATCTATCTACAGCTTGGTCCCAATCAGTTTTTTCAAACTCACTTTTTAAAACTTTATATTCTTTACTCATTTCTAAATCTTGTTTTAATTGCGACCTTGAATATAGTATTAAAGCAATAGATCTTGGATCCATCACACTTATATCAAAACTTAATTCAACTACTTTATTATAATCCTCTGCAAAAAAATAACCAAGAACTAAGTCTTTTACTCTGTTATCAGATGATGACTGACCTTGAGGAATTGGGTCAAGCTCATATGCCTTATTAAGTAATTCTAAACCTTTATCAACCTTTCCTGTTCTTACTAAAACTTCACCATATCCAGATAGCACTCTTGGATCGTTTGGAACCATATTAAATGCTTTTTTTCCATGATCTTCAGCTAAAACATAATCATGATTACTTAAGTAAACTGCAGATAACATTCTATGACACTCAAAATCATTCTCATTTAATTCTAGAGCTTTATCTATGTTTTGTTTAGCTTCTGCAAAAATTTCTTCAGGATTCTGATCTGAAAAACCCCTAAACATTGCTTGGCCCAGAGTACAACATTTCCAAGCATATGCCTGAGCATTATTAACATCTGCTTCAATGGCCTTGTCGAAGTTTTTTAATGCCTCCTGACAAGCTTCTTTTGTAAATTTATGATGATTTTCTTTCCCTCTTAATAAATATTCATATGAACTTATATTCTCAGTAGGTTTTCTTTTTGATCTTTGCAACGAACTAATTTCAATCTCTCCTAGTAGAGCGATTGAAATTTTTCTAACTATTTCATCCTGTAAATCAAAAATATCTTCAAGAACCCTGTCATATTTGTTACTCCAGATAATACTATCATCTTTCGCATCACTTAATTCGATACTTATTCTTACTCTTTTACCAGAAGCACGGATGCCTCCTGTCACAATAAAATCTAAATCGAATTTCTTTGAAAATTCTTTTATGTCTTGATTTTCATCTTTGAAATTAACAGTTGTTTGTCTTGAAAGGATTTCGAATTCACGCATCATAGAAAATTCTGTAATTAAATCCTCAACAATGCCATCTACCAAAAAACCACTATCCTCATCTTTACTGGTATTCGCAAAAGGTAAAATTGCAAATTTTGGTTTTTTATTAAGATTTTTATTTGTGATATTTTTTATTTTACTTTTTCCATCACCAAGTAAAGAAAAAACTTCGAAATTATTTGAAATATTTTTCAACTCAATTTTACCTAGAGGATGAATGGTCTCTTCAATTTTATTATAAATTTGCTGCCTTACTACATCTGAAATTAAAATTTCTCCAACTGGTGATTGACTCTCAAGACGAGCAGCTATATTTACACCATTTCCATAAATGTTATCACCTTCAATTATGATATCATCTAAATGGATCCCTACTCTCCAAGATAATTTAGGATTTTTATCCTCTGTTAAATTCCTATCTTTAATAGATTTTTGAAATTCAACACCCGCTTTTGTGGCTCCCACTGGACTATCAAATTCAGCTATTATTGAATCACCAGCAGTATGGAAAATTCTACCAGAAAATTTATTTATTATTGGATCAATGATATCTCTACATTCTTTTAAACTGCTTAGTGTTTTTTCTTCTTGGGCTTCCATATGCTTACTGAAATCAACACAGTCAGTTGCTAATATAGTTGCTAATCTTCTTTTAACTTCAGACATAAAACTTTACTAAATTATAATTTAATCTCATTTCGTGAATCATAATTAATATGACACTTAATTACTATGTTACGATTTTTTTTTAACAATTGAAGTAAAATTTTATGAGTAATGATAATAAAATTAATAGTCCATTAATCTGCTTAAAAACTGGATCAAATGCAAAAATAATTAGTTATTTTGATAAAGATGAAGTTCCTTATGTTAAAATAAGTATGGAAATAGAATTCGAAGACACGAAATTTCACGTACTAAAAACAATTCCAATAGACGATTTTAAAGATCAATTTAGTTATAATAACTAATACCTGTATTTAAAAAAACGCTTGAATACCGGTTTGCGCTCGACCAAGGATTAATGCGTGAACATCATGAGTACCTTCATAGGTGTTAACAGTTTCCAAATTCATCAAATGTCGCATTACCTGATATTCAGCATGAATACCGTTTCCACCGTGCATATCTCTTGAAAGTCTAGCAATTTCAAGAGCTTTTCCACAATTATTTCGCTTAATGAGTGAAATGGCTTCAGGTGCTAAATTGCCTTGATCAAATAACCTGCCAACTTGAAGTGCAGCACCTAAACCTAATGTAATTTCAGTTTGCATATCAGCTAGTTTTTTTTGAATTAACTGCGTGGCAGCCAATGGTTTACCAAATTGTTTTCTATCTAATGTGTACTGGCGAGCTCTATGCCAACAATCCTCAGCAGCTCCCATCACTCCCCAAGCTATGCCATATCTTGCTCTATTCAAACAACCAAATGGTCCTTTTAGACCAGTTATATTTGGCATAAGATTTTCATCTGGAACAAAAACATTATCCATAACAATTTCACCAGTTATAGACGCTCTTAATGATAATTTTCCTTTTATTTTTGGTGCACTTAAGCCATTCATCCCTTTTTCAAGTATAAATCCTTTAATGGCGTCCCCATGTTCTTTAGACTTAGCCCAAACAACAAAAACATCAGCTATTGGAGAATTAGAAATCCACATTTTTGAACCAGATAAAGAGAACCCACCCTTAACTTTTGTTGCTGTAGTTTTCATAGAGCTGGGATCTGATCCAGCATCAGGTTCAGTCAATCCAAAACAACCAATAAGATCACCTGAAGCCAAACCTGGTAAATACTTTTGTCTTTGTTCTTCGCTACCGTAAGAGTAAATTGGATGCATCACTAAAGAAGATTGAACAGACATCATTGATCTATAACCTGAGTCAACTCTTTCTACCTCTTTAGCTACTAATCCATAGGATACGTATGAAGCACCAGCACAACCATACTTTTCTGGAATAGTAATTCCCAACAAACCAAGTTCTCCCATTTCCTTAAAGATTTTTTTATCAGTTTTTTCTTCTAAAAATGCTTCCTCTACTCTTGGTAAAAGTTTGGCTTGAGCGTATTCGTGAGCAGTTGATTTAATTAGAGCTTCTTCTTCAGAAATCAAAGAATCTAATAAGAGAGGATCTTCCCAATTGAAATTGGGTTTATTCTTTGACTTTGATTTAAAATCAACTACATTTTTTTGATCTATATCAATACTTGTATCCATGACATATCCTTAATTTTTTTTGCATATTACTCAAATAATTTTTTAAAAACAATACTTATTAGTTCAATTCAAACTTAATAAGTGTCTTTCAACAAAATCTAACCTATCTTGCCCCCAATAAATTTGATCATTTATAATATATGTTGGAGCTCCAAAAACATTTTTTTTAATCGCTAGTTGGGTATATTCTTCAAAAATTTTTTCACATTCTTCACTTTTAGCAAACGAAATAATTTTTTTTGAATTTAAGTTCATAAGGTTCAATATGTTAATAAGCACATCTTCATTGTCTACATCTTGATTTCTTACCCACAAACTATTCATAATATTATCGGCAAGCTCAAAATAATTTTCTACTTTTTGAATTTTTCCAGCTATGATTATTAATGAAGGAAGAATAGATTTTGATGGGAAAAATTTTGGTTGTGGATTTAATTTTATATTTAAAAATTTAGACCATCTCTTCAATTCTTGTAATCTCAAATTTTGTCTTTGAGGTGGTCTCTTTGAAACAGGAAGACCTCCTGAAATTGGGAAAATCTCCCCATAGTTTACTGGATACATATTTAAATTAACATTAAATTTTTTTATCAATTCCCCTAAACGACCATGTCCAAGAAATGTCCAAGGACTTCCATGGCTCATAAAATAATCAATTGAAATCATTATGAACCGAAACCAGAACCAGCAGATTTGTAATTTTCTCTAGGAGGGCTAAAAACATCAAGGATTTTTGCTCCTTCTGGACCAGCGATAATACCATGTTCAACACCGCCAGGCGTCTGCCAAAAGTCACCCTTTTTAATTTCTATTTCTTCGCCACCTTGAATTCTAATTCCAGAACCTTCAATCAAAAATCCCCATTGCTCTTCTGGATGTGAGTGAATTTTACCTTTAGCATTTGGCTCAATATCAACCAGAGATAGCATAGCTTGTTCACCACAAAAAATTCTCGTAGAAACTCCTTCTGCAAGTTCTCTTTTTATTCCTGCATCTAAGTCATTTATGTTATTAAAATATTTTTTTTGCGACATCTTTTTCTCCACTTTTTTGCTTATGACGGTTTGTCTCCTGCAAAAGTAATTCTATGCATTAATCGTCTTTGTCCATGGTAATCATTTATAGGATTATGCATTGTACATCTATTATCCCAAATTGCTACAGACCCTGGTTTCCATTGAAATCTACAAGTAAATTCTGATTTGATTTGATGCTTGTATAAGTACTCTAATATTGGTGTACTTTCTTCTTCCGTCATGCCAACAAAATTGGTCGTATGAGCTTCATTAACATATAATGATTTTCTTTTAGTTTCTGGGTGTGTTCTTACTACTGGATGAATAGCTTTTAATTCGTCTCCTTTTAGACCAACTGATGCATGTTTCATAATATCCGATCTGGTTTTTGCAACACGTGATTTGCCTGAAATATTTACTGCTTCAAGAGTATCTAAAAATTTTTTCATACCCTCCGACAAACTTTCATAAGCCATATATTGATTGGACCACTCTGTATCTCCACCATAATCAGGTGTTTCAATACCATACAGCATTGTTCCCATAGGAGGTTCTTCTTGATAGGTAGTATCACTATGCCAAATTCCACCAAAATTGTTTGTGTCAGTTTCTTTTTTCAAAATTGGAGTTATCTCAGGAAAATTCTCTAGACTTTTTACAAAAGGATAAACTATTGGCTTTCCAATTCTCTCTGCGAATGCTTTTTGAGTATCTGGACTGAACTTTTGGTCTCTAAAAAATATCACTTGATAATCTAGCAGTGCATTATAAATTTCAGAAATAATTTCATCAGGTAGATTTTTAGATAAATCAATATTATCTATTTGAGCACCAAGCGCACCTGCAATAGGTTTGACTTTAATTGTCTCAAAATGTGTATTCTGATTATTATTAATTTTCATAATATATTTAGGCTCCTTGAAGGTAGGACTAGGAAAACATTCAAATTTTATTTGCACTTATTAAGTTAGTGTTAAATAATTTAAATCATAAATAAAAAATAAATTATTTTCAATTTCTACAGAGAAATTTATATGAAAAAAATCAAATCACCTCACCTTGATGTGAGACCAAATTGGTTAAATAAATTAAAAGAACAACCTTTACTTCCTGATCTGAACATTATTGATCCACATCATCATCTTTGGGATGTTGGATTTGGACAATATTATGTAGAAGAATTGTTAGAGGACATAGAGTCTTCAGGTCATAATATAAAGGCAACTGTTTATATTATGAGTTCATCTAACACAAAAATATATTTACAAGACGGACTTGAAGAATTCAAAACTCTTAGTGAAATTGAATTTGCTACAAATGAAGGCAAAAGAGCTGATTTAATAACAGATAATAAAATTAAAGTAAATGCATCTATAGTTGGATCCCTTGATCTAACTTTTGGAAATAAATTGAAACCAGTTATACAAAAAGGTTTAGAAATCAGTGAGGGTCGACTAAAAGGCATAAGAATGCTTTTAGCAGCACATCCAGACCCTAGAATTAAATCTGGTGCTGTAAATTCAGATTTATCCCTTATGTCACATCCAAAATTTGTTGAAGGTGCAAGATGCTTGCAAGACGCAGGACTTTCACTTGATTTTTGGATATATCACACACAATTAAGTGAAATGGAAAAAATAGCCAGGACACTACCAGAACTTAGCATTATTCTTAATCATATTGGAGGACCCATTCATCTTGGTGAATATGAAGGAAAGCAAGCCTTAACTCATAGAGAGTGGCGTACGGCTATGATGAGATTATCAAGATTACCAAACATTAAAGTTAAATTAGGTGGATTAGGTATGGAAGTTAATGGTGCAAAATTTCACTTAAATCAAAATCCACCAAACTCTTCTCAATTAGCTGATATTTGGAAGTCATGGATTTATGAAACAATTGATATGTTTGGCGTTGAAAGGTGTATGTTTGAAAGTAATTTTCCAGTTGATAAAGGCTCTTGTAGTTATGGTTCGTTATGGAATGCATTCAAAATAATTTCAGAAAACATGTCAGATAACGAAAAAAATAAATTGTTTTATGAAAATGCTGCAAAAACATATAAGATAAAATTATGATTATTATATTTAGGCAAATTCTATGAAAGTTTCAATTCTTGAACAATCAGTTTCAGTTGAAGGAAAGCCTCAGTCAGTAACAATAAAAGATAGTATAAATTTAGCAAAAAAAGCCGAAAAACTTGGTTACAAAAGATTTTGGGTTTCAGAACACCATAACCATCCTACAATTATTGGGACTGCACCTGAAATATTGATGGCAGCCATAGCATGTAATACATCTTCAATAAGGATTGGAAGCGCAGGCATAATGTTACCTCATTATTCACCACTTAAAGTTGCAGAACAATTTAGAGTTTTAGAAGCAATAGCCCCTAACAGAATTGATTTAGGTTTGGGAAGAGCACCAGGTTCTGATGGAAGAACTGCATTAGCATTAAATCCAAACAGCAGGAGTGATAGTGAACATTTTCCAAGTCATGTAAGGGATCTAATAGCATGGGTCTCAAATGAAAAGTTAATCGAAGGTCATCCATTTAGACATTTAATCGCTCAGCCTATTTCAGATACTATTCCGGAAATTTGGATGCTTGGAACATCTAATTACGGTGCTCAGTTAGCAGCCTACTTGGGTATTCCATATTGTTTTGCACATTTCATTACAGATGGACAAGGACTGAAAGAAGCTTTAGATATTTATAGATCTGAATTTCGTCCGTCAAAAAAATTCCCTAAACCTTTAGTTAATGTATGTATGTGGGCCTTAACTGCAAATACAAATGAAGAAGCCAGATATTTATTTGCATCTAGAGCTGCATGGAAGATTGGAAGAAATTATGGTCAACTTGGATCTATTACTGATCCAGATAATGCCTTGAGTATAATCAATGATAATGGTTGGACTGAACAATATCAAAATATGTATCAAAACTCATTGGTAGGAGACGCAAATATAACAAAGGATAAAATTTCTAAACTAGTAGAAGAAAATAATATTGATGAGATTGCTATTTTAACTTGGTGTCACAACGAAAATCATCGTATTAAATCTTACGAAATTTTTGCAAATGCTTTTGAATTGTCTTTAAAAAGAGAGACTGAAAAATCTGTCGTATAAATTGAATTTAGAAAAAAAACTCTTACATAAGGCAAATAAATTGTGGAGTAAAAATTGTTTTCTGTTAGTCAACCTGTATATAAATTAAAAGTTTTTTTTATATTTATATTTATATTATTCTTAAGTTCTTGTAGTAAAATTGATATGAAACAATTTGAAAATAATACTCCTAAACTAGATTTGTTTTCTTTTTTTGAAGGTAAAACTATAGCTTATGGCATTTTTGAAGATAGATTTGGGAATTTAAAAAGACAATTTAGAGTTAACATTACTGGGAAGATAGAGAATAATACCTTAACTCTTGACGAAGATTTTTTATATGATGATGGTGAACAAGCAAATCGTATTTGGAAAATAAAAAAAATCACTGATAAAAATAAAGTCATATATCAAGGACAAGCTGATGATATCGAAGGTGAAGCCTCTGGATCTATTTCGGGTAATACACTTAATTGGTCTTATGATATTTATCTAAATATCAAAGGTTCAAATATTAAAGTTCACTTTAACGATTGGATCTATAAACAAAGTGAAGATCTAGCAATTAATAGAGCTTACGTAAGTAAATTTGGTATTAATATTGGATCAGTTACATTAGTATTTTTAAGAGGCAATGCTATGAACAGCATTGGATCTTTAAATTTAAATAAATGGTAAATCTAAATGTTTAAAAAACATTTAGTTATAATTATTTTATTTTTTTTTAATATTAATATGTTAATTGCAGATGCACCTAAAAAACATTTTAATACTGAAACCCATAAAATAATAACAAAGTATCTACCCGAGTATAAAATAGTAGGTAAGGCAAACTATAGTTTTCTTATTTGGAATATTTATGATGCAACTTTAGTTACTAAGTCGGGTAAATTTAAAAATGATGAATTTGTCCTAGTTCTCAAATATAATAAAGTCATAAAAAAAGAAAGATTAGTTAATGAGACAATAAATGAGTTTAAAAAACAGGCAGAATTTAAAGAAGAATACTTAAATAGCCTTAGACAAATATTTAATAAAACTTTTAAGAAAACTAAAATTAACAGTGTTTTTGTAGGTATAAAAAGAAAAAAACAAGCTTATCTTTACTTTGAAGGTGAAGAGGTATTTAAATCGAATGATGAAAAGTTTATTAATTATTTTTTTAATATCTGGTTACGAGAAGATAGTCAAAATCCTAGTTTTACAAAAAAACTTTTAGGAAGATAAAAGGATAAATATTTATGAGACTAAGTGCATTCTTTTTTGAAATTATTCCAATTTCCGGCTTTTTTATAAGTGCCCAATATTATAATTTAATAGTAGCGGCAATAATTTCGTTAATATTAAGCTTGTTTGTAATTATTACATTCTACCTTATTGAAAGGCGTATTTCAAAATTTCAAATTTTTGCTATTTTTATGTCTAGTCTTATAACCATGTTTGCTTATTTATTTAATGACGAAACATTTGTTAAAATTAAACCGACTATTTTTAATGGATTTTTTAGTGCAGTTTTATTAATTGGAATTTTAAATGGAAAAGCAATGATGAAACAATTTTTTGGATCTCAATTTTCTCTTAATGATGAAACCTGGTATAAACTTAGTTTGAGATGGGGTTTGTTTTTTTTATTTCTTACAATTATAAATGAAATATCTTGGAGGTTTCTTGAAACTGAGGATTGGGTTTTTATCAAAGTTTTTGTATTATCGCCTTTAGTTGGAATTTTTATGTTGTGCCAGTTGCCAATTACATTAAAAGGAAGAATTAAAACCAAATAAAGCAAATTAAAAATAAGTATCATGGGGGCATTAAATGAAAATAAAGATAATTGATGTTAAAGTCCATGTTATTAAATCATCATTAGAAATTCCTTTTGCATTTTCTCAAGGATGGGTAAATGTAAGGTCTGCGACACTTGTAGAAATAAAAACAAACTCAGGTTTAGTTGGCTGGGGGGAGGCATTTTGTCAAGGATTAGAACCTCCCGAAATCTCAGCAGCTGTAATTGAAAATGCTCTAAAGCCTATTTTATTAGATCAGTCCCCATTAAATATAGAAGTCCTGTGGCACAAAATGTACAATTCTACAAGAGATTATGGAAGAAAGGGATCTGTAGTATCTGGCATAAGTGCAGTGGATATAGCATTATGGGATATTGCAGGCAAATATTACGACCAACCTGTATATCAATTATTAGGAGGTGCATTTAGAAAAAAAATTAAACCTTATGCAACGGGTTTTTACAGAATAAAAGGTAAAGGTGAAGCAAGCAGATTAGCAGAAGAAGCTTTATCTCACTTCGAAAATGGTTTTGATCATATGAAGGTTAAACTTGGTTTTGGAATAGACGACGACCTGAAGTGTATGGAAAGTATTGGTCATGCTCTGAAAAATAAAAATGTTACTCTTATGATTGATACTAATCACGCTTATGGAAGATCTGAGGCACTGACATTAGGAAAAAACTTACAGAGTTATAAATTACGCTGGTATGAAGAACCAGTTGTTCCTGAGGATATTAAAGGTTATGCAGAATTGAGATCTAAGTTAGACATTCCTATTGCAGGAGGTGAGAATGAGCATACTCTATTTGGATTTAAATCACTTTTCGAAAATAATGCAATTGACATTGCACAACCTGATATTGGGTCATGTGGCGGTATAACAGGTGCAAAACATATTATTAATTTAGCACATAGTTTTGGTGTAGAGGTTAATCCTCATGTATGGGGTTCAGCAATTGCTCAAGCTGCATCTATTCAAGTTATTGCCTCAATTCCAGTAACCCATTTCTCAATTTTTGCTAGAAAGCCTATTTTAGAATATGATCAATCAAGTCATCCCTTTAGAAGAGAATTACTTTCAAAACCCTTTGAGCTTGTGAATGGCATGATAAATATTCCAGACGATAAAGGTTTAGGAATTGAGGTTAATCTAGAAACTATTAAAAAATACAAAACTAATTGAAACAAATTATGATTGAACTTTTAGACCCATTAATCAAATCACATAATGTAGAAATCTCAAATGGTCTAAATGTTCATTATTTAGAGGCAAATTCAAACAAATCTCAAAAACCAACTGCTCTTCTTCTACACGGATTTCCCGAATTAAGTTTTAGTTGGAGAAAAATTATACCTTTGTTAGCTGCTGAAGGTTTTAGAGTTATTGCACCTGATATGAGAGGATATGGTCAAACCTCAGGCGGGGGAAAAGAATTTCATGCCGACATATCTGAATATCGATTATTGAACTTAAGCACGGACATAATAAGTCTTATGAGTTCTTTAAATCTTGATAAAATTGATTTATTAGTTGGACATGATGCAGGTTCATCAGTTGCAGCAGTATCTGCTATAATAAGACCAGATATCTTTAAATCTGTAGTTATGATGAGTGCTCCATACGCTGGAACTCCAAATATAAATAGTAGTTTGACGTATGAAGATCCTATTCACAAAGAATTAGAAAAATTAGACCCTCCCAGGAAACACTACCAATGGTATTATTCTACAATTGAAGCCAACAAACATATGCACCTGGAAAAACAGGAATTACATAAATTTTTAAGAGCTTACTATCATATGAAAAGTGCAGACTGGAAAAAGAACGTTCCTTACAAGTTGAATTCTTGGAATGCAGAAAACTTAGCTAAAATGCCAGAGTATTACATTATGCACCTTAACGAAGATATGGTCCAAAGTGTAATGCCGCACTATCCACAGTCAAATTGTTATGAAAATTGGTTAAATGATCAAGAATTAGAAGTCTATACCAACAGCTTTTTAAAAAATAGTTTTCAACCTGCATTAAACTGGTATAGGTGCATGACCTCAAATGATCTTAATAGTGATTTAAGAATTTTTTCTGGTAAAAAGATTGAAGTTCCATCTTGTTTTATTGCAGGTGAAAAAGACTGGGGTATTTACCAAAAACCTGGAGCATTAGAAATAATGGAAAATAATTTATGTTTGCATTATAAAGGCAGACATATTATCCAGAATGCTGGACATTGGGTTCAACAAGAAAATCATGTCGATGTAGCAAAAACTTTAATAGATTTTTTTAAAAATAATAATTTATTTTAGGAATTATTTTGAACTTCTCTTTATCTGGAAATCTTTTTAAGGGAATTGGAATAGCCACTATTGGTGCATTAGTTTTATCTCCAGATACCTTATTTATGAGATGGTCTGAAATGGATGCATGGTCAATGCTGACGTGGCGAGGCTTTGAAATGGGATTAATGCTTATCTTATTTTCTAGCTGTTTTGAAATTTATAGAAAAAATTTTAAAAAAGTTTTTTCAACAGTTGGTATCTGGATAATTTTATCTCAGATATTAAGTTCTATATTTTTCACGTATGGTGTTGCTGAAACTTCAGTATCGTTAATTTTATTTTGTCTAGCAACTTCTCCAATATTTGCATCTATATTTTCAATTTTTATTCTTAGAGAAAAAACAACATCTTCGACATGGATAACTGCATTTTTTGCATTGATTGGAGTTGGAATTTCTGTGGCAAATGGTGAAAATGTATTAAACGCTCCTCAAGGTAGTGTTTTCATTGGGACAGTATGCGGAATAGGAGCTGCAGCCACATTAGGCTTGAGTTTAGTATTTTTGAGAAGCAAACCTGATATACCAGCCATGACAGTTACTGGATTGAGTTCTTTTGGCTATGGTATAATTGGGTTATTAATTGTATCTCCAGATCTTCTTTTTAAAGGGGATATAATAGCAATTTCTTTATCTGGATTAATAATCCTTCCAATATCTTTTGCGTGCTTAACTTTTGCAACAAGGTATACACAAGCTTCTAATATTGGACTTTTAATGCTTTTAGAGACTGCTCTTGGTCCATTTTGGGTATGGCTAGGGACTAATGAAACTCCAAATATCTATATGATAGTTGGTGGAGTTATAGTTATTTTTAGTCTTGCTTGGTATATTTTAGTAGATCAAATAAAAATTTCTTTTTCCATATAATTTGATTTATATAAAATTTGGAAAAATTATTTTGAAAATTGGAGTATTAACTTTGATCTATTTGATTTAGATTTTTCATCAAGTTTGTTTTTAAAATTGTATCCCCAAACAGGACCAGGCCAAGCTGGGTCACTTTTTTTTCTTAAAACCAAATGTAAATGAAGTTGAGATACTACATTTCCTAACATGGCGATATTTACCTTGTCATATTCTTTATTTGATTTAAGAAAATCACCTAGTTCAACCGCAAAATTAATTAAGATGTTTCTTTTTTCAATATCTAAGTCACTTAACTCAATTAAATTAATTTTCGTTGGAATTAGAATAACCCAAAAAACTTCTCTTACATCCATTATTCTAATTTGAAAATCATTAAATTCTTTAACTAGAAAACTATCCTTTTCTATTCTATTATCTAATTTAAACATTTCTATTTCCTAATAAATTGATAAATAATTATTTTATTACGATTTATTAAGTTAATAAAGATTTCAAATTAAGGGAAAATCCAATGGTTAAAGAAACAAACATATCAATTAATGAGAATAGATTATGGGATAGTTTGATGGAAATGGCAAAAATTGGTCCCGGCATAGCAGGTGGAAATAATAGACAAACTGTTACTTTCGAAGATGGTGAAGCCAGAAAACTTTTACAGAAATGGACTTCAGAAGCAGGAATGTCAATGAAAGTTGATGAACTTGGTTCAATGTTTTTTAAAAGAGACGGAACAGATAAAAATGCTCTTCCTGTAGTAATAGGTAGCCACTTAGACACTCAACCAACAGGTGGAAAGTATGATGGTGTTCTTGGTGTTTTAGCTGGCCTAGAAGTTATCAGAACACTTAATGATTTAAATATACAAACAAAAAGACCTATCTTAGTCGTTAATTGGACTAATGAAGAAGGATCACGTTTTCCTCCTGCGATGATGGCTTCAGCTGGATATGCAGGTATTTATGATGTTAAGACTTTACTTGCAGCAACTGATTATGAAGGAAATATTTTTGGTGAAGAACTTGAAAAAATTGGATGGAAAGGAACTGAACCAGTAGGTAAAGAAAAATTTCATTGTTATTATGAACTTCATATTGAACAAGGTCCAATACTTGAAAGTGAAAATATTGATATTGGGGTAGTTACTCATGGTCAAGGATTAAAATGGTTAGAAGTAAATCTTACTGGAGTAGAGCAACATACTGGCACAACACCAATGAACATTAGAAAAGATACGGCACTAGCTTTATCAGAAATTGTCTTAACTGTTAATAAAGTTGCAAACGAGAACCAACCTAATGCACTGGGTAGTGTAGGTCACATTGAAGTCTCACCTAATTCCAGAAATGTGATTGCTGGTCAAACTACTTTTACAATAGACATTAGATCTCCTGACATAAAAAAACTTAATTATATGGAAGAAGAAATAAAGTCATGTGCTGAGAAAATCTGTAAGAAATACGAAGTAAATCTTCAAATAGAACAAATTGGTGGATTTGATCCTGTAGCCTTTGACAAACTTTGTCTTGATAACATAAGAGAAAGTGCTAAAAAATTTGGATATTCATACAAAGATATAGTTTCTGGTGCGGGACATGATGCATGTTGGATTAATACAGTAGTACCATCAGCAATGATAATGTGCCCTTGTGTTGATGGCTTAAGTCACAACGAAGCTGAGGAAATAAAACCTGAATGGGCATGCTCTAGTACAAATGTTTTACTTCATTCTGCTATTGCATCTGCTTCGTAAAATCCAAAATTAATTATTAATTAAATTTAAGCCTGCACCATTTTCTGCGCCAGTTGCATTACTTCTTAACAAAGAAAATAAATTTCTACCAAAATTTAAGTTTGTATTCTTTTCTGACGTTGTTATTTTTCTTTTTGAAATATTCTCATTAACGTTAATTTTTCCATTACTTGCATCAATTTCTATTTCGTCTCCATCTTGAATTTTAGCTATTATACCACCATCAATTGCTTCAGGTGTAATGTGGATTGCAGAAGGAACTTTTCCTGAGGCGCCAGACATTCTGCCATCAGTAATCAAAGCTACTTTAAAACCCATATCTTGTATATTAGAAAGAATAGGTGTAAGTGCATGTAATTCAGGCATTCCGTTAGCTTTTGGTCCTTGAAATTTTACTACAACTATTACATCCCGGTTTAGAATACCTTTATTATAGGCTATTTTAACGTCTTCTTGATTATCGAATACCATAGCAGGTGCAGTAATATTATAATGCTCAGGTTTTACAGCAGATATCTTAATAACCCCTTTACCTAGATTACCTTTCAATATTTTTAATCCACCATTTTTTTGATGTGGATCTTTAACGGTTCTTAAAATATTATCATCATATGATTTTGATTTTTCTTTATTCCAAATTAATTTAGCATTTTTTAAAGTTGCCTCTGAAATATAATCAAATAAATTTTTGCCCCAAATTGTTTTAGCAGATCCATCCAATAAACCTTCATCTAATAGCTCTCCAATTATAAAACTCATACCTCCAGCTGCATGAAATTGATTTATATCTGCACTACCATTTGGATATACCTTTGCCAATAAGGGGGTAATTTCTGATAAATCCTCAAAATCTTCCCACAATAATTTTATGCCTGCCGCTGCGGCCATAGCTGGGAGATGTAATGTATGATTGGTTGATCCACCGGTTGCAAGTAAGCCAATAATAGCATTAACAAAACTTCTTTCATCTATAGTTTTTCCAATTGGCCTTACATCATTGCTCTTTCTTGAGATTAAAATTGCTTGTTGCGTTGCGGCAATATTGTATGCATGTCTTAAATCACTATGAGGATGGATAAAAGCGGCACCAGGTAAATGTAAGCCCATAATTTCCATCAGCATTTGATTAGAATTTGCAGTTCCATAAAAAGTACAAGTCCCCTCTCCGTGGTATGCTGAAGTTTCTGCTTTTAGTAATTCTGCTCTAGATACCTCACCTTTAGCAAAAGCTTTTCTAACTTTAGCTTTTTCTTCATTAGTTATTCCTGATGACATTGGTCCTGCTGGAATAAATATTACTGGTAAATATCCAAAAGATAGTGAACCAATAAAAAGTCCAGGTACAATTTTGTCACATACACCTAAACATAAAGCGGCATCGTAAATCCCATGGCTTAATGAAACTGCCGTCGACATTGCAATTACATCTCTAGACATAAGAGATAGTTCCATCGCAGGTCTGCCTTGTGTAATACCATCACACATCGCTGGCACACCGCCAGCCATCTGGGCAGTGGCACCAAATTGATTTGCGGCAGCTTTAATTATTTTTGGAAAATTTTCTAACGGTTTATGAGCAGAAAGCATATCATTATAAGCTGATACAATGCCAATATTTGGTTTAGTATTAAGTAAAATTGAGTCTTTTTCTGTTGAAGGTGATCCAGCTACCACATGTGCCATGTTTGAACATGCTATTGAACCTCTATCGTTATCATTATCATCTTCCATAGCAACAACATTATCCAAATATTGTTTTCTATAATATTTACTTCTATCTTTTATTCTGTTGGTAACTTCAATGATTTTACTATTTAATTTAGTCATTTGCTTTCTCTATAAAAAAATCTCTATTTCTATTTTTAATTAAATGATGAATTGGTAATTTCTGTTCTTGTTTAGCTTTCTCAAAAATATTTTGCTTAGCTTTTCCTTTTACTAATAAAATTATATTTAAACTTTCCATTATCAAAGATAAATTCATAGTTATTCTTGGTATTAATGGATTACCTTTAGGTGGTGTTGTTAAAATTTTTGGACATGCATTTATATCAAATGCTTCATATTGGTTTATCATATCAGGAAATAAAGAAGCAAAATGTCCATCTTCACCCATACCAATTAGAGTGATATCAAAAGGCTTTTTGAATTCTGTATTTGATAAAAAATTTTCTGTAAGAGGGTAGAAATTAATATTTTTAGCTTTGTTCTTTATGAGATGTTTATGTAGTAATTTTTGATTACTGTCTTTGTGATCAGGTTCAACTAATCTATCATCTACTAATGTTAGAAAAACTTTTGACCAGGATAGATCAATATTTGACAATTCTTCATAAATACTAATTGGACTAGAACCACCAGAAACTACCAAACTGCCAGAACCTTTGTTTTCTATAGAAGAATTTAATTTATCAGAAATTAATTTAACAATACTCATCATTATTCATCTTTTGGATCTAGCCATTGATGCCCTTCCAAAACCAAAATTTTATCTTCTGGGCCCATAGTGCCAGTTCTGTAGAGTTGAGTTTCTTGATTTTTTGCTATTTCTACAATTGGATCAATAAAATCCCAAGCAGCAAGCACTTCATCAGATCTCATAAAAAGAGTTTGATTACCTCTTACAACATCCATTAAAAGTCTCTCGTAAGCATCAGGTAATCTGTCTGCAAAAGTATCACCAAAGGACAAATTGAGTTCTGAAGGAAAAAAGCGCATGCCACCTGGACCAGGTGCTTTTGAAGTTAATTTTAGTTTGAGGCCTTCTTCTGGCTGTACTCTTATTATAAGTCTATTAGGTTCGTCATGAGGATCTGCTGTAAATTTGGAAAAAATATCATGTGGTTTGTTTTTAAAGGTAATAATTATTTCACTTGCTCTAGTAGATAATTTTTTACCCGTTCTGATGTAAAATGGAACTCCAGCCCATCTCCAATTATTTATCACAACTTTTAGAGATACAAAAGTTTCTGTATTTGAGTTTTCTCCTAATTCATCTGAAAAACTTCTATATTGACCTGTCTGAATTTCTTCTTCAGTTATTGGTTTGAGAGCTTTCAAAACTCTTAATTTTTCGTCTCTAAGTTGATCTGCTTCATAAAATGAAGGCGGTTCCATAGCTATCAAACATACAAGTTGTAAGAGATGATTTTGTAACATGTCCCTTATTGCACCATATTCATTATAATAAGAAATTCTATCTTCAACACCAACAGTCTCAGAAACTGTAATTTGAACATTGTCTACATTTTTATTGTTCCATTGATTTTCAAAAAATGTATTAGCAAACCTTAAAGCCATTAAATTTTGAACTGTTTCCTTACCTAAATAATGATCTATTCTATAAATTTGACTTTCTTTAAAAACGCTTGATATTTCATTGTTAATTTGTATGGCTGTTGATTTATTTTTGCCAATTGGTTTTTCAATTACAAGCCTACTTTGAGGAACATTTAAACCAGAGTCTCTAATGAATCTACAACTACTACCAAATAAGCTAGATGCTATTGCTAGGTAAAATATTATGGGTCTATTTGGGTCAAATTTTTCTTTTAAAATTTTAACCAATTCAAGATGACCATTTCCTGAAATAACGTCTAGCTCAACAAATTTTATTATATTTAGAAAAACATCCCAGATTTTTTCATTATCAATATTTTTTTTAATAGCTTCATCACATTTAGATTTTAATACTGAAAAAAAATCATCCTTGGATTTTATTTCTTTATCGCACAAAATTATATTTGAGTTTTCATCAATCTGCTTATCTATAAATCTCCAAAATAAAGCTGGTAAAATTTTATTTTTAGAGAGATTACCCGTCCCCCCAACGATTATGAATTCACTTGGAACGATGTTAGATTTTTCAGATATCATAATGTCACTTTTGTTTAATTGTTAATAATTTATAAATACCTTAAATGTTATAAATAATTGTAAATTAATATTATTTAAGTTTAATGTTGATTAAATAATTAGCAATAAGTTAGGGAGAAGTATTTTATGAGTGAACCGATAGCTTTTATTGGTCTCGGCGCAATGGGAGGACCAATGGCTCTAAATATTATAAAAAAGGGAACAAATTTATCTGTTTATGACATAGAAAAAGAAAAGATGCAGCCCCACATCAAGTCAGGAGCTGTTCCAGGAAATAATATTAAAGATACTGTTGAAGATGCAGAAATTATTGTAACAATGTTGCCATCTACAGAAAATGTTAAATCTGTAATAACCGACCCTGATGGTGTTTTATCATACATAAAGCCTGGATCGATTGTATTAGATATGAGTACAATTGCACCAACAGGAACAGATGAAATATATGAGATATGCAAACAAAAAGATGTTGATTTTATAGATGCTCCAGTTGGTAGGTTAGTAAGTCACGCAATCTCTGGAGATTCTCTTTTTATGGTAGGATGTGATAACGAAGAAGCTTTTAAAAAAATTGAACCATTACTTAATGCAATGGGAACCACTATTATAAGATGTGGGAAAGTTGGGTCAGGAATAAGAGCAAAAGTTGTTAATAATTTTCAAATACTAAGTATTGCTCAAATAACTGCTGAAGCCCTTACACTTGCTCAAAAAATTGGTTTAGATTTAAATACATTTAAAGAAGTAAACGCTGGAACAACTGCTAATAATGGACAGTTTCATATTAATTTCCTATCTAAAGTCCTCCAAAATGACATTGAACCAGGGTTTACAATTGATCTTGCTCATAAAGACATGGGGTTGGCAATTGAAACAGCAAATAGTTTTAGAGTTGGTTTACCCGTTGGTTCATCAGTCCAAGCAGTTTATGGTCAAGCAAGATCTGGCAAATTTGCTAAAAAAGATTTTAGTGCATTACTTGATTATGCTTGTGAGCTTGCTGAAGTTGATCCTCCAAGAATTAAAAAAAGTTAATTGTCTGTCTTTTAAATCTATACTACAGGACACAAACCACCATCTAAATTTATGGCAGTTCCTGTAATATATGAACTTCTTTTAGAAGATAAAAATGCAACTAGGTTGGCGTAGTCAATTTCCTCACCAACCATACCCATAGGAACTTTTTTTGATAGTTCATTATAAAAGTCCTCAATACTTCCTGATCCAGCTCTACGTTCCCATTGAGCACTTTTAATTAATCCAATACATATTGTGTTAACTCTTATTTGATCTTTTGCATATTGATTAGCAAGAGATTTTGTTAAGTTTATACCAGCAGCTCTAGTAACTGTAGTTGGTAATGATCCAGCGTTAGGAGCTTTTCCGCCTCCAATTGTAGCATTTATTATAACTCCGCCATTATTTGATTTCATATAAGGTATTGCTAAACGACACATTCTTATCGTAGACATTAATTTTAGATTTATATCATCTTCCCAGTTTTTATCAGTTACATCCTCAAAAAGTGCAGCTGCCGATGCCCCAGCATTGTTAACTAATACATCTATTTTTTTATATTTAGCAATAGTTCCTTCAACTAACTTTTTACAATCGTCTGGATTGCTAACGTCTGCTTTTATCGGCAAAACCTCATTTCCTGTTTTTTCTGTAATTATTTTAGCTTTTTCGTATAAATAATCTCCCCTTCTTCCACAAATAACAACATGTGCTCTTTCAGATGATAATAATTCAGCTGATGCGTAACCCAAACCATCACTACCACCAGTGATTAAAATTACTTTATCTTTTAGGCCTAAATCGTACATGTCATTTCTCCAAATTTTATGATCATATCTTAATTATACTATTTAATTTAGCTGACTCAAGAATTGAAAGTGCTACCTCAAGTGTTCTTTTTGCGTCTGAAGCATTTGTAATGGGGTCCACTTTTTTATTAATCACATCAATGAAATGGTTAATTTGGGAAATGTAAGGATCAACTTCACCAAAATCATAATTAAAGCTCTCTAATTCACTCTTCCAATTATCTCCTTCATTTTTGTAACTCCAGAGCTTAAGATTTGGAAATTCTAGTGAACCTTGTGTGCCAACTATTCTAAGATTATTTTCTTTTAGGTGAGGTAAATGAGTATTTTCGCCCGTTCCAGTCTCCCAAGACCAAGGAGAAGTACCACTATCACTAATTAAAAAATTACCTATCAGCCCTTGTTCAAACTTCAAATTTGTAGAAATAATATCTTCTTTTTTATAATTATTTACATTATTTGATGAGAATGCCGAAACCTCTGTAATTTCTCCAAATATAAATCTTAGATAATCAATGTCATGAATAAGATTAGTTATTACAGGACCAGCGCTAATTTCTTTTCTCCATTCAGGTAAAAAATATTCTTCATCTTTTCTTAGCGCCCAAATTCCAGATAGCCCAATAACTTTTCCAATTCTTTTTTCATGAATAATTTCTTTTGTTTTTAACACTGTTGGATTAAATCTTCTCTGATGACCAACTAAAACTGAACAATTATTTATTTGTGCAATCTTTTCAATTTGCTCCGCTTCAGATGATGTTGCTGAAATAGGTTTTTCAATCAAAACGTCTAATCCTAAATTCAGTGCTGAAATTGCATTTTCATGGTGCATAATGGTAGGTGTAGAAATAATCACACCATCTACTTTAGTGGATTTTTTTAATTCATTAAGATCATCAAATAATGATATTTTATTATTATTACAAAATGATCTTGCGTCTTCAGTTAAATCAATTATTCCACATAGGTTTACATTATTTATTGTATCGACAGCCATTAAATGGCGCTTACCAATAGTTCCTATGCCCATAATGGCAAGATTAATCATTTGATTATTTTGCATTATGATTTAAGAGTGCTCATAAATCTATTTATTGCAACCGATCCATCAAATGAATGTGGGAAAACCAAAGGTGTTGCCTTTGCTTGACATTTTGCAACAACAAGTGAAGGACCTTCTTCTTCATAAATAGTTTTTATTATCCTATCATAATCTTTTTCATTTTTTATCGTATAAGAGTTAGAGATCCCTGATCCTTTAGCCACAATTTCAAGATCTGTTTTTCCAGCGGTTGCGGTAGGTTGACTTCCTGTTTCAACATAAGATTCATTGTCCATAACCACAATAGTAAGATTCGTAACTGGATGGTTTGCGACTGTGGCAATTGAACCAAGGCTCATTAAAGTATCTCCGTCTCCGGTAAACAAAAGAATTCTTAAATCTGGCTGTGCCATAGCTAACCCTAACGCAAAAGGTATTGCCTGCCCCATTGCTCCAATAAAACCAAAATTCGCTTTATCATCGCCGCCAGACATTAAATCCCATGTTGAAGTTCCTAGACCACTAACAACTCTAAGGTTTGATTGTCTATTTTTTAAAATTTTTTGAACAAAAGGTCTTCTTTCAATCATAATATTTATCCATTTTTAAATTGTTTTGCGCCAATCATTTTTTGAGATAACAAAACTGCTGCAGAACGATTGGTATTAAATGCAAATCTTGCAGCAGCATCTACTGTTGACCCGACTTCTTCTTTATAATCAGCTCTAAAAACTTTAACGTCCATTGCTTCCAAAACTTTTGGGGTTCCTAATCCCATGGGAACTTGCCAGGGAACAAATTCTCCCCATTCACCTCTCATAGAAACTAAAGTTAAGAATGGGATTCTACAAATATTTGGTAAAGCAAGGGCATTTATACAATTTCCAACACCACTTGACTGCATTAGCAGTGCGCTTTTTCTACCTCCAGCAAATGCACCACAAGATAAACCAACTCCGTCTTGTTCAGTTGTAAGTGTTACAACATCAATTTCATTGTCTTTTTCACAGAGATTTATTAGAGGTGTATGTCCGGCATCAGGAACATGAGAAACCATTGTAATATCTAATTCTTTGAAAACTTTGTAAATATCATTACGCCAGTCTTTAATCGCACCCTCCATAGTTTAATCCGTTTGTTTGTAATGAGAATAATGTTAAATTGTAATTAAAAAAATTCAAGTTTATACATTAGTGTAGTATGTAAAATTATGTAACTATTTTTTCGTAGAATTTTTAGAAATCTTTTTAACAATTTACTTATAGGGAATAATTTTAAATGACAGAAAATAAAGGAAAAGTTGCTATAGTCACTGGTGCTGCTAAAAATATTGGCAGAGCAACTTGTGATAGTCTTTCGAAGTTAGGCTTTAATGTTTTAGTCCACGCAAACTCTGACAAAGAGGGTGCTATGGAAACACAAGAAATTGTAAAAAAAAATGGAGTTAATGCTGACATTTTCATTGGTGACTTAACTAACGAAGATACATCACGTCATCTTGTAGAAGCTGGATCAAAATTAGGTAATGTTTCAATTTTAGTAAATAATGCATCACAAAGAGAGTTCAATAAATTTGATGATATGTCATTTGATCAATGGAGATTTGTATTATCTATTAATCTAGATACATTATTTCATACTTGTAAGGCAGTAATTCCAGAAATGAAAAAAAATAATTGGGGAAGAATTGTAAATCTTGGAGGATTGTCAGCACATATCAGTGCAATAGGAAGAGCCCATGTTATAACATCAAAGTCAGCAGTAGTTGGTTTTTCAAGAGCTTTAGCAATGGAATATGCTGAGGTAGGTATTACTGTTAACACAGTTGTGCCGGGGTTGATTGACACCGTTAGAGGTGCTTCTGCAGGAAGAAGCCTTGTACATCCATCTCATTCAAATCCTCCTATTGGAAGAAAAGGTTATCCTGTTGAAGTAGCTACTATGATTTCTAATTTATGTGGTCCTAATTCTGATTTTATAACTGGACAAACAATTCATGTTAATGGTGGAAGTTATTTTCCGTAAAATATTAAAAAATGAATAATATAAAAAATAGACCAGTTGATTTTCTAGCTGCATCTTTTTTAATAATATTTTCAATTTTTTTGGGCTTAAACCAAGTTATGGTTAAGTTAGTTAACGAAGGTATGCATCCAGTTTTTCAGGTAGCCTTACGATCCACTTTTGCAATCTTTCCAATTTTAATTTATTGCTATATTTTAAAAAAGAAAATTATCATTAACAACGGTAGTTTAATACCTGGAATTATTGCTGGGATACTATTTGCAATAGAGTTTATTTTTTTGTTTACAGCCTTAGACTACTCAACAGTCACACGCGTATCATTAATTTTTTATACAATGCCTGTGTGGCTTACTTTAGCTGCACATTTTTTAATAGAAAATGATAAACTCAATTTAAACAAAATATTAGGTTTAATAATTGCATTAATAGGATTATTTCTAGCTGTTTATGAACCAACTACTGGTTATGATACATTACAATTCTATGGAGATGCATATTCATTATTGGCAAGTCTTTGCTGGGCAACAATAGCGATAATGCTGAAAACCACGCGTCTTTCAAACGCGACACCTGAAACACAACTATTATATCAACTAGTTGTTTCTGGAATTATTTTATTACCTTTATCAATGCAGTTAAATGATTACGTTAGAAATATCGACCTAGATTTAATATTAATTTTTTCTTTTCAAGTAATTGTAATTATGTGTATGGGGTTTATTGGATGGTTATGGATAATGTCAAGATACTCTGCAAGTAGCACTAGTTCGTTTGCATTTTTAACACCAATATTTGGCGTGTTATTTGGGTGGTTAATTATGGATGATCCAATAAATGAACAAATTTACTTATCTTTATTTTTTACTTGTCTTGGTATCTATCTAATAAATAAAAGGGGGGCAAAATCAATCTGACATTTTTGATTTTTTGTTCCTAACTTTAATTTTTTTGGATCTTTTATTATTTTTTTTATCCTTTCTTAGTTTAGTAGTATCACTCCCAGGCTTGGTTCTTTTTTCTATTTTTTTCCACCTATCAGATTTTCTTTTACCTTTGAAATCAATATTTTTAGGTTTATTGAATCCCTCTTCGTCTTTATCTTTTAAAAATAATTTTGAACTTCTTCTTTTTTTATTTTGTGAAGGTTGAGATGTTGCTCTATCAAGTTTTGGCGGATTTTTTAATAATTTTACCATAATATGTCGTTCTATTGGCTTTTTATCATTTACAAACTTAAGCAATGAATTAGAGGTTTGTTCTGAAATTTCAACATAAGTAACTTTTGTTTGTATTTTAATAGAACCAATATCTCTTTTTGAGAGATTTCCAGCTTTACAGAGCATTGCTACTAACCATCTTGGTTCAGCTGTATCATCTCGCCCAACCGACAGCTCAAACCATACACTTTTAGTAAAAGAAGAATTTTGTGAGTTTTTATCTCTTTTATCGGAAGGATTTTTTAAATCTTCTGGAACAGATAAATCCTTGCTAACTAGTCTGTAGTAGGCAACCGCAAGCTGATTAACTGTGTTTTTTGAAATTAATTCATCTACAAAACCTTGCTCTTCTGCTTCTATCGGATCTTCAAAAATTTTATTTTCTAGAATCCTTTTTTTATCTTCAATTAATATTTCTTCTCTTGAAGGAGGCAAAGTCCAATGAGGCTTTATATTTGCTTGATCAAATAAACGTTCAGCTGTTCTATTTCTATTTTGAGGTACAAGAATTACACAAACACCTTTTCTTCCAGCTCTTCCTGTTCTTCCACTTCTATGAAGTAATGTATCTGACGTTCTTGGTATATCTGCATGAATGACTAAATCAAGATTTGGTAAATCCAGTCCCCTAGCTGCTACATCTGTGGCAACACACACCCTTGCTTTTGAGGATCTCATTGCTTGCAAAGCCATATTTCTTTCGTTTTGGCTTAATTCACCTGAAAGAGCTACTGCAGAAATACCTCTGTTTGTTAAACGACTGGTCATATGATTTACAGCCATTCTAGTAGCACAAAAAATTATAGAATTTGTAGCTTCATAATATCGTAACGTATTAATAATAGCATTTTCTTGATCACTTGACACAATTTTGAATGCTTTATATTCAATATCAACATGTTGTGCATTAGATTTACCAACAGTAATTCTAACAGCATCTTTTTGATAATCTTTTGCAAGTTTAGCAATGGTTTTTGGAACAGTTGCTGAAAACATTAAGGTCTGTTTTTCTTCAGGTGTGGTATCCAAAATGGCTTCTAAATCTTCTTTGAAACCCATATCTAACATCTCATCAGCTTCATCAAGAACAACAGTTTTAATATCCTTTAGATTTAATTTTTGACTTTCTATATGGTCTCTTAATCTTCCAGGAGTGCCTACTACTATATTAGGTTTTGTTTCTAAGTTTCTTTTTTCAGCACGTATATCCATTCCTCCAACACAAGAAATAATATTTGCATCACAACTTTCCAGGAACCAAGCTAATTCATTTTTTACTTGCAGAGCTAATTCTCGAGTAGGAACAATAATAAGTGCTTGAGGTAGTTTTGATTTTTTAAAATAATTATCTTTACCAAGTATATTTTCTACTATTGAAAAACCAAAGGCTATAGTTTTACCAGATCCAGTTTGTGCAGAAACTAATAAATCTAATCCTGAATAATTTTTTTTTATAACTTCTTCTTGAACAGGCGTTAATTTTTCATAACCTTTTTGAATCATTGCCTCGGCTATAGAATCAGGAATTCCAGAATTTTTCAACATGATAAACTTTCAGATTAAAGACACATTGTAAGAAATACATTCTATATTTCTTTAAAATTAACTAGATTGTTGTTTTAGTCTTCAATATCAATAAAGTAAAGCATTAGAAACTTTATTTATGTTAGCACTTAAAATAAATAATAAAGAAAATAATTTACAATGAATAGAAATTTTGAGGTTATTGTAATTGGAGCAGGCGCAGCTGGTCTTATGTGTGCAATCGAAGCAGGAAAAAGAAATAAAAAAGTCCTCATTATAGAACATTCCTCCAAGATTGCAGAAAAAATTAGAATTTCTGGAGGAGGAAGATGCAATTTCACAAATTTATACAGCAATAGTGAAAATTTCTTATCAAACAACAAACATTTTTGTAAATCTGCTTTTTCAAAATATACGCAAAATGATTTCATAGATTTAGTAAAAAAACATAAAATTAAATTTCATGAAAAAAAATTTGGTCAACTTTTTTGTGATCATTCTGCAAAAGATATTATTGAAATGTTAATTACTGAATGTGAAATTCAAAAAGTTGAGATTAGTTTAAACACTGAAATCAAATCAGTAATCCGCGAAAAAAATTTATATATATTAGAAACAGAAAACAAAGGGAAATTCGAATGTTCATCTCTTGTTATCGCTACAGGTGGATTATCAATACCCAAAATAGGAGCGTCTGATTATGGATATAAGATTGCTAATCAGTTTAACTTAAAAGTTACAAACCTTTATCCTGCTCTTGTCCCATTAACTTTTAAAGACGATATATTAGAGTTTTGTAAATCACTAGCAGGTGTTTCAATTGAAGCTTCAGTTAAAATCAATAAAACAATTTTTAATGAAGGTTTAATATTTACCCACAGGGGTATTAGTGGACCATCAATTTTACAAATTTCTTCTTACTGGAAACCTGATAGGAGTATTGAAGTAAACCTATTATCATTAAATTCAATGGATAAAACTTTAAAAGAAAGAAGAGTGAAAACACCAAAACAAAACATTTCAAATGTTTTATCAGATTTTCTTCCAAATAAATTAGCAATGGCTATTACTAGTTTGTTGGATACAAACCAAAAAATAGGAGAAGCATCGAATAGCACACTAAACAAAATTTCTGATTTTATAAATAAATTAAATGTTTTGCCAACTGGCACTGAAGGTTACAGGACCGCAGAAGTTACATTAGGTGGTATCGACACAAATGAAATCAATTCAGCAACAATGGAATGTAAAAAATACTCAGGATTATATTTCATCGGAGAAGTAGTTGATGTCACTGGACATTTAGGAGGACATAATTTTCAATGGGCCTGGTCAAGTGGCTATGTTGCAGGTCAGAATGTTTAGATTAAATAACAGTACGCTTTGCTGCATCTGAAGTATGATCACCAGCTTCATCCCAATAAGGTATAGGTCCATAAATTTCTATTAAAAAATCTAAAAATGCCCTTACCTTAGGAGATAAATGTTTGCCACTTGGGTAGACAGCATAGATTGGAACATCTTCTTGAACATATTCATCTAGTATTGATACTAATGCCCCAGTAGCCAAATGCCTTCCAACAACAAATCTAGATAACATTGCTAACCCACCACCATTAATTGCTGACCTAAGAATCGCATCACCGTGGTTGAACTGTAACTTTCCTTTTGCGTGTATCAATTTGATTTTACCGTCTACTAAAAAATGCCATTCATTATAAGGACTTCCACTCCTAAATGAAATAATATCATGGTTTAATATGTCGTCTGGATGTTTTGGTTTTCCATGTTTTTTTAAATATTCTGGAGAAGCAAACAAAGTTCTTGGATTTGGAGCCAGTTTTCTTGCAATAAGTGACGAGTCCTTCATGACCGCAATTCTGATACCCAGATCAATATTGTTATCAACTAAATCAACAACCTCATCTGAAATAATCATTTCTATTTCTACCTCAGGAAAGCGTTCTCTGAATAAGGGAAGGTGTGGAGCTATGTGCCTGTAAGAAAATGTTCCTGGTGCAGTAATCCTAAGATGTCCTCGAGGTGCATTAGTAGCACTCAAAACAGCTGCCTCAGCTTCATCTACGTCGCCAATAATCCTCCTAGCTCTATCAAGATAAGCTAAACCAACTTCAGTAAGTGACACAGATCTTGTTGTTCTATAAAGCAATCTTGCTCCTAATCTATCTTCTAATGCAGAAATATGTTTTGAAACTACGGAGGGAGATAAATCTAATTCTCTACCTGCTTTTGCAAGTGAACCATTGTCAGCTATAGAAACGAAAACTCTCATTCCAGATATTAGATCCATGCATTACCTCTAAATAAATCTATATTTATCATAAAAAATTTTATTTTCTATAATACATTAATAAAACTTGAAATAATTTTTGTCATTTTGTATTACGAGATAGCATATAGCGTGAAGTAGGATACTCAAGACATAAACGAGCCCGCGGAGGGGTGGCTGAGTGGCTGAAGGCGCCGGTTTGCTAAATCGTTAAAGGGAGCAATCCCTTTCGGGGGTTCGAATCCCCCTCCCTCCGCCATTAAGATAACTTCCTTATGTCATACTATGTCACAAACCTAAGGAAACACTGGAGGTTGTTGACGAAAGCTCTCTAAGTTATTTCATTATAAATCATCTTTAATCAACCAAACTTGTAGACCGAGTTGTAGACTGGAGATGACATGAAAAGATTAAATGCAAAACAAATATTAGTTTTACCAATAGGCAAATACCCTGATGGAAATGGACTTTATCTTTCAATTTACAAACCTGGAAGAGGTAAATGGAGTTTTCGATATTCCTTTAATAAAAAAGCTAGGGAAATGGGTTTAGGTAGCTTACCAGAAGTTTCACTATTAGAGGCACGACAACATGCTTTAAGTAACAAACAATTATTAAGTAAAAAGATTGACCCAATAGATGAAAAAAACCGAGCTGAAGTTTTAAGGCAACAGCAAAGTAAGAAATTCTCCGATATAGCTAATCTATATATTGAAACAAAGAAAAAACCTGAGTGGACAAACCCTAAAAGTGAACAACAATGGCGTAATACAATTAATACTTATGTATCACCAATCTTAGATAGAAAACCATTAAATGATATTAATAGAGATGATATTATAAGTGTTCTTAATCCTATTTGGAGAGATAAGACTGAAACTGCCAGAAAGCTTCAACAAAGACTATTCCTCATATTTGCATTTGCCAAAATTAGAGAATGGTATACTCATGATAATCCAGCATCCTGGAAAGAACATCTCTCATTTATACTTCCAGACCCTTACTTAATAAAAAAAGTTAAACATCACGCTTCACTTAAGTTTACTGAAGTTGCAAAATTTTATGAAGACCTATGTAAGTTTGAAATGTTGTCAGCCTATGCATTAAGGTTATTAATTTTAACAGCCACTAGGACCAAAGAAGTAATTGAGTCTCAGTTTGATGAATTTGATTTACAAAAGAAAATGTGGACTATTCCAGCTGATAAAATGAAAGTTAGAAAAAAACATAAAGTGCCTTTATCAGATGAAGCCATTTCAATAATTGAATTGATGAGAAAAAAACATAACCATGAACATGTATTTACCAATCCTGCAACTGGTAAACATATATCTAATGGAGCAATGCTAATTTTCTTAAAAAAGCAATTCCCTCATCTCAAAATTACTGTTCATGGTTTCAGGTCTTCATTTAGAGATTGGGCAGAAGAAATAGGTCAATATCAACATAATGCAATAGAGTTTTGTTTGGCACACGAATTACCGAACAAAGTTGAAAAAGCATATTTAAGGTCAGACTTAATTGATGCTAGAACAACAATTATGAATGATTGGGAAAAATATTTACTTTCTAACTTAGCTTGATGTTGTTTGAAATAACAGAGTATGTTAAAATGTTTAAAAATATATGACTTCACAATTTTTGTGGGCTAAAATCACGGTCAGGCGAAAACCTAAGGAGTGATTACGCGCATGTAAACATGCTAACACTTCGAAATAGATTAATAAATCTAGCGGCGATGGTTCCAAACTTTTTAATTTAACTTTTAATGGGAATACGCCTATGAAACCAATTTATATACCTAAAAAAGAGGTGGCTAGAATATTTAACAAGAGTGCTTCAACTGTCACTAGATGGTCTAAAGAAATTCCAGACTTTCCAAAACCTTTTCTCCTAGGACCAAATACAGTTATGTGGGATAGGATTGAAATAGAAAACTATATCAATGAGAGAAAAAAGATTAGGGGCTTTTATGGTCACAAGCCTTTAAGAGACAACAATGTCAACAAAACTCAATAAAAATCAACTTATTGCAGTTCATTTACTTGCCTCTGGCGTTAAAGCTTCAGTTATTGCTAAACACATTGACATAAGAGAAGAAACATTATCACGTTGGAGGCAAATTGATGAATTTAAAGAGGCATTAGAAGAAGCTACAGAGGCTGTTTTAAGAGAAATTGATGAGACTCATAAAAATCTCTTAATTCATTCCCAGAATGTAATTAATGAGGCCCTAAATAATGAAGAATTAGATTTATTTAAAAAAGCTAATTTAGCTCTTAGGTATATGAGTTTGATTAGAGGTAAAGATGATATAACTCAAAAGTCATCTCATAATCTTTTTAAATATGCAGAACTAGGAAAATTTAGAGTTAAAATTTAACTATTAACAGTTCTTAATTTTGTGGTTAAAGTTGAAAAAACTAAAACTGATTTTAATTTAGCGAGAAAAATGACAATGTTTAAAAAAATCACTTTATTTTCAATTTTACTCTTTGTGTTTTCAAAAAATGTAAATGCTGAGGTTGCCTTTCAAAAGGTGTATGAAATTCCAAAGATGACCGGTGCTCAAATTAAGGAGGCATATGGTGACCCAACAATAGATGTGAGAGTAGGAACAATGTCTCAAATGAATGATGCACTTAATACAGTTAGAGGTGATGGGTGGAAGTCTGGTCTAGAACAAGCTAAAACGGGAAAACTTAGATGTAATATATCATTTGCAGGATGGATGCCTTCACAAAATGAGTGGGTAAACGCAGATGTTATTTTTCAAGTCAAAGATGGAAAAGCAAGAATTACAATAAGCAATTTAAGTGTAAAGGGTCCTGGAAGAAAACAATGTGTTAATAGTATAGATGAGTTTTTAAACAAAAAATTTGCAACTTTAAAAACCTTAAATGATAAATGGTAAAAGTTTGAGTACTAATTTTTAAAGTAGGTTTTAAGATGCAGTTTGGTCATATAGAAGGAATAAAAGTTGGAGACACGTTTGAATCTCGTAAAGAACTAGCGGATGCTGGTGTTCATGCTCCTTTAATGGCTGGTATATGGGGGGCACAAGAAGGTGCATATTCTATAGTATTGTCTGGTGGATATGAGGATGACATAGATGAGCTTAACTATATCTTATATACTGGACAAGGTGGACAGGATGCTCCAGGTGGAAAACAAATTGCAGACCAAACATTTTCTAAAGGAAACAAAGGGCTGCAATTAAGCTGTCAGTACAATCTACCAGTCAGAGTATCTAGGGGGCACCAAATAAAAAATGGCCCTCAATTTGGATATAGATATGATGGACTATATTATGTTGAGAGTTATGAAAGGATAATTGGTCAAAGAGGTTTTTATATTTGTCGCTTTCACCTACAAAGTGAAGATAGTATTAATCAACTAGAAAATAAACTAAAACCTTCTCTAAAATCTTCTTATGAGAGAACAATTAGAGCAACCTCAACTATTAGTCGTCTTAAAAGAAATGTAAAAATAAGTGAAAATATAAAAACACTTTATGACTATAAATGCCAAGTTTGTGGTGTTAGGCTTAATTCTCCTTCAGGACCAATCGCAATAGGCGCTCATATCAAAGGTCTTGGTCAGCCTCATAACGGACCAGATGCAATAGAAAATATGCTTTGTCTGTGTCCTAATCATCATGACCAATTTGATTATTATTCCTATTACATTGAATCAGATAATTTTGAAATAATTGGGTTAGAAGACTTTAAAAGTAAAAAGTTAAACATTCATCCAAGACATAAAATAGATATTGAATTTCTTAATTATCATAAAAAGAAATATTTTGAGAATAACTCATTAAAATGATTATAATATTTACTTTGGACTTACCATATTAAAATAATATTAAAAGTGATATAACAAAAGAGGAACTTAAATGAAATTTTGTAAAGTAGTAATTACTGTAATTTTTATAACTACTGTTGGTACTAGCCAGGCTAGTAAGTGGGATATTTTTTCTAGTCCGAACGAAGAAGTTTTAAAATGTTTTCAAAGTAACAATCTAAATGAGAGTGAAATCGAAATACTAAAAAACGGTCGACCAGACAAAAAATCATTAAGAAAAAAAGCAAAAAAAGTTATTAAATCCTGTAAAAGTTATCTTGGAAAAAAAGTCTCTACTAAAATTGATAATAGAAAAAAAACTTCTCAAATTTTTAAAACTTCTCCTTTTGGTAAAGATTTGCAATTATTAAAATATGAACCTAATAGTATTCAAAATGGGACGTTTTTATTAGTGGTCCCTCAAAAAAATTCATACGGTCGAGTACTAGAAATTACTAACGATGCCAAAATTATATGGCAACATGATGGGAATAGTTCATTTGGAAGATTAGACGATGCTAAACTAACAAATGAAAACACAATCTTAATCGCTGCTGAAAAAGGAGTTTATGAGATAGATAGAGAAGGTAAAGTAATTTGGTCTTACAAAACTAAAGTTAGTCATGATGTTGATAAATTAACGAATGGAAATATTCTTATAAATTATGCATGGGGCGCCAAAGGTAGTAAAAAAATAATAGAAGTTGATAATAACAAAAATGTTGTATGGAGTTGGGATGGTATGAAAACGCATAACGTTGAACCATTCGCTGACGCATATGCTTCAGATTCAAAAATTTTTGGTTCCAATAAAACTTGGATACACAATAATGGTGTAACTGCACTTGAAGATGATACTTTTTTGATTTCTATGCGTGATTTTCAAGAAATAATTTGGATAAATAGAAAGGCTGATATATTAAAAAAATATATTTTTAAGTGTTCTGCAAAAAAAAGAGCACTTTTGACTTCAGGAAAAATAAAAGGTTGTAATCCTCACGAACCACAACAACTTCAAAATGGCAATATAGTAGTTGGTTTAAGAAACCCTAATAGAGCCATTGAATTTAATCCTGAGACACATGAAATTGTTTGGCAATGGCGATCTCCAAAAAGCAAAGCATACGGAACTATTAGGGATGTTGATAAATTAAAAAATGGTAATTTTATTGTTGTTACTGGAAGTCATTTACTTGAAATAAACTCAAATGGCGAAGTTGTTTTAGATATAGGTGCAAATAAATCACTAAGCCAAGACCATAGAATACTATATAAAGCTCAAAAAATATATTCTGATGGTACTTTTTCACATGATTAATGAAATACTATTATGAATGATATAATAAACCTATATCATAGTTTTATCGCAAAAACCCACAAAACCGAAGTCTTTGTGGGTAGTCTAATTTTTTAGATAAGAGTAGCTTTTAACATCAAGACTTTTTCAAATCTAAACTAAATTAAAGTATGTTGTAGACTAATTTGTAGACTGAATAAATATTACTCTATAAAATGTAAAGAAATCAGATGATTAAAATGAAACAGTGGGGAAATTCTCTCCGCCATAATATGTATTTAATATATTGATATTATTATATTTTTATATTTAACATATTTTTTACCCACAAATCTACCCACAATAAAGTGTAATCTTAAACTCAAATATTGTTGGGGGTTACTGCCCCCTTTTCCTAATCAACATTGGTCAATGGTCAGGGGGTGGTCTGCCAATTGACCGTAGTCCATGTAAAATGGATGGTGCATAATTTTTCAACTAAGGTGTCTTTTTATTGCATTTATAAATAACTTTACTTTAATTGGAAGATATCTTCTATCAGGATAAACCGCATATACACTTTTTTCTGGCAATAATGTAAAATTAGGAAGTAAAGTTATTAATTCACCAGTTTTGATTTTATCTTTACAAAATACTTCTGGAAGCAAGCAATACCCAATACCTTCAATTGTAGCTTTAAGCATTAAAGCTAATGTATTAGTCGTAAGAATAGGATTTGTATTAATTGTTATATCTTCTTTGGTATTTTTGTTTTTAAAACTTAAACTATATGGTGAACTAGAATTTTTATAATTTATTGAAGGCATTTTGATTAAATCCTCTGGGTTTGATGGCTCTCCATATTTATTTATAAATCCTGGACTTGCACAAATATATGCAGGAAAATTACAAATCCTCCTAGCAATTAAACCAGAGTCTTTTAATTTACCAATACGAATTACCAGATCGTAACCTTCTTCTATTACATTTATAAACTTGTCATCAAAATCTACGTCTAATTTAACATCTGGATAATCTTTTGAGTAATCAGCTATTACATTTACTAAAAATCTTTCTCCAAATGCCATAGGTGCATTAATTCGTAATTTTCCTGAAGGATGCTCAAGACCTTTAGTAATTTTTTTTATAACACCAGTAATTTCCTCTTCGCTCCTAGTGAGGGTTTCATATAACTGTTCTCCAGCGTCAGTTAATGTAACCACTCTTGTGGTTCTGTTAAATAGAACTAATTGTAAACGGTCTTCTAAAGCTTTTACTTGTTTACTTACCGCAGCCCCAGATATTCCAAGTTTATTAGCTGCTTTCGCAAAACTTTTATGTTTTGAAACCTCTATCATCACATCAAAACTATTTTGAAAAACCATGTATTATTAACCAATTGTTATTAATATAATAACTTTTAAACATATTAACATTTTATAATCAATAATATATTTACACCATGTAAATTATTAATGGAGATATAAATGTCAAATTCAAACTCAAAAACAAATGATCAATCATGGGGATTAAGTATTTTAAGAATTCATTTAGGAATAATTTTACTTGCCCATGGATGGCTAAAAATATCTGTTTTCACTATAGCTGGCACAGTCGGTTATTTTGCAAGTCTTGGGCTACCAAGTTTTTTTGCTTATTTAGTCATATTTGGCGAAATCATAGGTGGTATAACATTAATTTTAGGAATACAAACACGTCTTACAGCTTTGTTCTGTTTGCCAATCTTAATTGGAGCAACATTTGTTCACTTAAATAATGGTTGGCTTTTTTCAGCTGAGGGTGGCGGATGGGAATTTCCAGCATCTTTATCTATTATAGCACTTGCCACTATCTTTATGGGTTCTGGTAATAGAATAAATTTAAAGTTTAATCCTTTGAATACATTTCTTCCAACTCAACTTCAAAATTAAAGCTTAACTATCATTTGGGACAAATTAATTTTGTCCCTTTTATTAAATTATAAATTAAAAGGAGATAAATTATGATTACTCATCACAAATTTGAAAATCTTGGAGGAGCCAATCATGGATGGCTGAATGCTAAGCATCATTTTAGCTTTGCTAACTACTATGATCCACAAAAATTATGCCATGGAGAATTAATGGTAATTAATGATGATAGAATTGCCCCTAATACAGGTTTTGATACACATCCACATCAGAATATGGAGATTATCACATACGTTCGCAAAGGAGCTATTACACACAAAGATAATAAAGGTAATCAAGGTAGGACTACTGCAGGAAATGTTCAAGTTATGAGTGCCGGAACCGGGATATATCATTCAGAGTTTAATTTGGAAAATGAAGAAACTAATATTTATCAGATTTGGATAAAGCCTAAAACAGTTGGTATTGAACCTGAATGGAATATGGCTGAATTCCCCAAAGAACCAGTTGAAGATTCTTTGCAACTATTAGTTTCAGGAGACAAAACAGCCCCCCTAAACATAAATCAAGATGCCAGAATTTATACTGGCAGATTGAACAAAGGTAAAAAAATAACACACAATGTGAATGGTAAAGCTTATGTTCTAATATCTGAGGGAAATATTGACGTTAACGGTAATAAAACTGAAAAAGGAGATGGGCTATCTATTTCAGACGAAACAACATTAGAATTTAAAGCATTGAATAATTCTGAGATTCTCATAATTGAAGTGCCTGGTAAAGAAAATGCACGTTAACTCTTAAGTACTATCTGGATGAGTTTTTCTTATTAAATAACTATCTTTTAAACCTATTTTTACTAATGGAGATAAAAAATGAAAAAAAATATATTAATTATTGGCGGAAGCCTGCGAGCAAAGTCTTTTAACAAATATCTGGCATCAAATTTAATTGAAATTGGAAAGGAAAAATTTAATTTTGAAATATTTTCTGATTTTAATCTCCTGCCCCATTATAACACAGATGATCACAATCAAGATAATTGGCCAAATACCTTATTAGAATTAGAAGATAAAATAAGAAAAGCTGATGGAGTAATATTTGTAACACCTGAGTATAACTTTTCAGTACCAGGTTACTTAAAAAATTGTATTGATTGGATTTCTAGATTACCTAACCAGCCTCTAGACAGAAAACCAGTTTGTATACAATCTGCTTCTTTAGGACCTCTTGGTGGGGCTAGAGTTCAGTATCATTTAAGACAAATATTAGTATTTTTAAATGCCAAGGTAATGAATAAACATGAAATATTTGTTACATTTGCAAAGCAAAAATTCGATGAAGGCTCTGGTAAATTAACAGATGATATAACAGTTGACTTTATAGGAAAACAACTTGATGCTTTTTATGATTTCATTGACGAATAGCATAAGGACTAGAAAATGAGCGAACCTAAGATTACAAAACAAGATGTTTTAAATGCTTCAAGCGAAATGCTTAATAAGGATTTGTATGTTGTGTTTACAAAGCCAATTAATGGAATGATCCCTGTTATGGAAAATCTAGAAGACCATCTAAAATTTCAAGTTTCATTAGAAAAACAAGGAATTATGTTTGGAGCAGGGCCATTTTGGGAAGATAATGAAATTGACTGGAATGGAGAAGGAATGGTTATCATAAGAGCAAATTCTTTTGATCAAGCCAAAGAGATAGCCAGTTCCGACCCTATGCACAAGTCAGGCGCAAGAAGCTTTACAATTAGGCCATGGTTACTTAACGAGGGTAACATTCAAGTAACTCTGGATTACTCAACAGGGAAATTTAAGTTGAAATAATTTAAATTTTTTGAATTATCATATGTAATGGAAATTAATTTCTGTATTTTTTAATATTTTCTAGGACATATTAAAATGTAACAAATACTAATCTCCCCAGGTTCTTTGGTTAGTCTGCCCATTGACCGTAGTCCATGGAACACTGACCAGGGTTAATTATCTTTTTAAATTTTTAGAAGAATTTTTTATAACTGCTTCTGATCAGTAATGTTTTTATTTATGACTAATAATTAATTCTAAAATCTTTTTTTTATAAACTTAATCCTATTTTGGGAGAGAGCCATTCTCCTTGCCAGTTTTTCCTTGAGAGATAATAAATATAGGTAACACAGGTAGGGGATTTCATTGGTTTTAAAAAATGAAAATTGTAGACTAAATTGTAGACTGAATAATTATGAACCTATAAAATCTAATTAAATCAGATGATTAAAAAAAATATGAGGAATTTATGAACTTTGAAAAAGATTGTTCTTTAATAATTGTCGACATGCAGAATGATTTCTGTCCTGATGGCTCTTTGGCTGTTAATGAAGGTAATAAAATTATAAAAAAAATTAACTCTTTGCAAACAATGTTTTCCTCAATTATTTTAACTCAGGACTGGCATCCATTAGACCACTTGTCTTTTGCTTCTAATCAAAGCAATAAAATACCCTATGAAACAGTAGAAATGTCTTATGGAGTTCAAGTTTTGTGGCCTAATCATTGTGTACAAGGAACTTTTGGTGCTGAATTTCACAAAGACCTTGATACAACCAAAGCAAATATAATTATTAGAAAGGGATATAGAAAACAAATCGATAGCTATTCAGCTTTTTACGAAAACGACAAAAAGACCATGACAGGATTAGATGGTTTCTTAAAACAGAATAACATTAAAAAAGTGTATCTTTGTGGTTTAGCACTTGATTTTTGCGTTTATTATTCTGCTATTGATGCTAAAACCTTAGGTTATGATACTTATGTAATTCTTGATGCAACAAAAGCAATTGACTTAGATGATT
>CACNFD010000016.1 GCA_902619615.1 uncultured SAR116 cluster alpha proteobacterium
AAATTTATAACTCTAAAAGATTTTTTTATAGATTACAAACATCTATTAAATCATTGTAAATGTTAATCGACCCAAGTAATATTTTATTAAACAAATTTGGTATCACACATGAATAATAATGAATTTCAGATAGCTACCGTACCTGGAGATGGGATAGGTAAAGACATAGTAAATTCAGCTATTTCAATTGTTGACTTGTCTTCAAAAATAACAGGTGGATTTAAATGCGAATGGCATATGATCAAAGCAGGAGCAGAATATTATTCTTTGACTGGAAAAGATGTTGAACCAGGAGGAGAAAAAAAAGTTGATGAACTCGATAGTATTTTTTTAGGTGCAATTGGGTTACCTAGTGTTCGTCATAAAGATGGAACTGAAATATGCCCTCACCTAAGATTTAGAGAAATGTTTGGATTGTATGCGGGTGTAAGGCCAGTTAAAGCATACAAAAATATACCTAATAGATTAAGTAATGAATTATCAAGAAATATAGATTTAATTATTTTAAGAGAATCTACTGAAGGATTATTTTATACTGCTGCTGTTCACAATAGATGTCCTGTAGAAAATGATCAAGAAGTGCAAGATGTAATGAAAATAACTAGAGCAACTACTGAAAAATTACATGATTTTGCATTTAAGTTAGCAAGACAAAGAAAGAAAAAAGGTAAATTAGGTAAAGTTACATGCGTTGATAAAGCTAATGTTTTTAGATCACAAGCATTTTTCAGAAAAATATTTGATGAAAGAAAAGTTAAATTCAAAGATATAAATGCTGACCATTGCTATGTTGATGCAATGGCACTCAACTTAATTAGAAATCCTTGGGAATATGATGTAATGGTGATGGAAAATATGTTTGGTGACATATTATCTGATTTAGGAGGAGGCCTTATAGGAGGCATGGGCATGGCATCATGTGCTGAAATAGGTGATAATCACGGATTATTTCAACCTGCCCATGGGAGTGCGCCTGATATAATCGGACAGGACAAGGCTAATCCGCTAGCTACTATTTTAAGTGCATCTATGATGCTCGAATACTTATCTGATAAAATAAATTGTAAAAGTACTTTGCTAGGTTCCAGATTAATTGAGACTGCAATTGAAATTGGTTTTGAAAGAAATGAATTAAGACCAATAGAATTTGGAGGTGATATGGGAACAACGGCAATAACTGAAACTTTAAGTGGTTTATTAAAAGATAATGAAATTCAAAAACAAATATTAACTTAAGAGGAGATTAATAAATTAATGTTTGTAATTACAGTAAAATTCTTAATTCACGAAAAAGATATAGATAAATTTAAAACTAGAATTTTACAACAAGCTAGAGACTCTCTTGAACTTGAAAAAGATTGTCATGAGTTTGATGTATGTCATGATCCAAATGACCAAAATGTAGTTTTTTTATATGAGACATATACTGATAAAGATGCTTTTGATATTCACCTTCAAAGCGATCATTATTTAGCTTTTAATGAAGAGGTTACACCTTGGGTTAAAGAAAAAATTGTTACACAGCTTGAAAAACAGAAACTATAAAGTTGATTAAACATGATACTTGGAATTATAGGAGATGACTTTACAGGGTCATCAGACATAGCAAATAATTTAAAAAAGTCTGGAATGCAAGTTTCTATGTTTGCCGGTGTTCCCTCCTTTAAAAACAAAGCATCACTAACTAATGCTGATGCTGCTGTAATTGCACTAAAAACAAGGACAATTCCAATAAATGAAGCTGTATCAGAGAGTCTAAATGCTTTGAAATGGTTAAAAAATGCTGGTTGCAGGCAATTCATATTTAAATATTGTTCTACATTTGATTCAACCAAAGAGGGAAACATAGGTCCAGTTACTGATGCTATAATGGAAGAATTAAATGTTGATTTTACCATAGCCTGTCCTTCTTTTCCCGATGCAGGGAGAACAGTGTTTTTCGGACATATGTTTGTAAATGGAAAACCACTCAATGAATCAGGGATGGAAAAACACCCTTTAACACCCATGATTGACCATAATTTAGTTAGATGGCTAGACTATCAGACTAAACATAATGTTGGATTAATTGACTATGAAACAATAAATAATGGTTCACAAAGTGTTAAAGAGAAAGTTAACAAATTGAAAATTGAAGGTTGCAAATACGCAATAGTTGATACAACCAATAATGAAGATTTTGACATAATTTGTAACGGAGTAAAAGATTTACAATTTTTAACCGGTGGATCGGGAATTGCTTTAGGTTTACCAAAAATTTATAAAAAAGAAGGTCTACTCTCGGATGAAGATTTTCAAATTCCTGAAAATACAACAAATGCAGTAATTCTATCAGGCTCTTGTTCATCTGCCACTTTAAATCAAATTGAAGTTTATAAAAAAGATAATCCATCATATTTTATTTCTGCCGACGAAGTAATGAATAACGAAAACTTAATTGAAGATGTTATAAAATGGCTTAAAAACAATAAAACCCTATCACCTTTAATTTATTCATCTGCAGATCCAAAAATTGTTAAAGAAAAACAAATTCAGTATGGACAAGAAATATTAGCGAATAAGATTGAAAGTTTTTTTGAGAAACTGTCGAATAAACTTTTAATTCATACTTTTGGTATTTTCATATCTGCCGGCGGAGAGACATCAGGTGCTGTAGTCAATGGAATAGGTATACAAGAATTTAAAATTGGAAAAGAAATTGCTCATGGAGTTCCTGCTCTTTGGTCACCAAATTCAAATTGTAAAAAACCTATTTCAGTTACTTTAAAATCAGGGAATTTTGGTCAACCTGATTTTTTTAAAAGAGCTTTGCAAATTCTTAGAGGAAAAACCTAAATTTTTGAAAATTTCTTAAGTGCTTCTCTAAAAGTCAGACCGTTTTTCATCTCTTGCATAGCCTTTTTATCATCAGCAGTAAACTTTTCAGCTTCCTCTGTTATTTTTTCAACATGTTCAATTGGCAAACACAAAACTCCCGTTCCATCTCCTATAATTATATCTCCTTGTCTAACCCTTACTCCTGCACAAATGATTGGCTCGTTGATTGATAGAACTTTTATTCGAGTTTTACCAGGAGTTGGAACCATGTGTTTTGAAAAAGTTGGAAAAGAAAATTCGACTATTTCTTCTCGATCTCTAACTCCACCATCAACTACCAGTCCTGCTATGCCCTTTAATTTTGCAGAGTAAGAAGCCATTCCACCCCAAGTTGATACTTGTGCTCCATTGTTTGCAACTACTATAACATCACCTGGGCTAGCGGCATCAATCATATGCCCAACTTTGAATTCTTCAGTAGAAAAACTTCCATACGGCCCAGTAACCTCCTGTACAGTTACTGCCCTACCAACTATTTTCATACCCACACCTGCAGGATGTAAATTATTCATAACTCCATTGAAACCTATATCGTCAAGCGCATTGGCTAATGTAGGTGTTGCTATATTCCTTAACCTTTGCAAGATATTTTCATCAATCGACATTTCTACCTCCTTAATCGTAAAAAGATTAAATTATGAAATTCTTAATATCAATAATTAAACTTATAAATATTCTATTAATTCTATTGACGTTTACCTTTAATTATTTAGTTTAATTGTAGTAACCAACTGTAAAGAAGTATTAATGTCAAAATTCAATTTTCCATTTATAAAAGAAACAAACGAACTCTCAAATCTTAGAAAAGAAGTAAGAGAATTTATAACAAACTGTATAAATAATAATGAATTTACACCATCTCCAGATGCCTGGGTTTTTTCAGCTGATCCAAGCTTTAGTAAAAAACTTGGATCTAAAGGCTGGCTTGGGATGTCATTTCCTAAAGAATATGGCGGACATCAAAGAACAGCTTTAGAAAGATATATAGTAACAGAAGAACTCTTGTCTTCAGGAGCTCCTGTAGCAGCTCATTGGATAGCTGATAGACAGAGTGGAAGTCAAATCTTGAGATATGGAAATGAAAAACAGAAATCTTCTATTATTCCTCGAATAACAGCTGGCGAGTGTTTTTTTGCTATTGGAATGAGTGAACCTGACTCTGGTTCTGATTTAGCCTCAGTAAAAACGAAAGCCACTAAAACTAAGAATGGCTGGAAACTTGAGGGAAGAAAAATATGGTCTACCGGCGCTCATTTAGCACATTATATGATTGTTCTAGCTAGAACTAGTCCAGCATCTGAGAAAAATAGGCATGAAGGTCTTTCTCAATTTCTTGTTGATTTATCTCTTCCAAACGTAAAGATTACTGGGATTCCTGATATGACTGGTCAAAGACATTTTAATGAAACTTTATTTGACAATGTTGAATTATCAGATGATTCCCTTTTAGGAGAAGAAGGCAAAGGCTGGAAACAAGTTGTTGGTGAACTTGCCCTAGAAAGATCTGGTCCAGAAAGATTTCTCTCTCATTTCACATTATTAGATAGTTTTATAAATGAATTTAGAAACTCACTCATTCATTCAGGCACAAAGATAGTTGGTAAATTAATATCTGAAATACAAACATTAAGAAGAATGAGTTTTTCAGTTGCTTCAATGCTTCAAAATGGTGAATTTCCGGAGACACAAGCAGCATTTGTAAAAGAATTAGGTAATAAATTTGAAAAGATGATGATAGAAACATTAAGAGAATTTTCAAATATCGTTCCGCTTCATGAATGGCCAAATCAATTACAAAATCTATTTGAAGATGCAACATTAAGAATTCCATCAAACTCTCTAAGAGGAGGCACAACTGAAATTATGAAAGGTATAATTGCTAGACAGTTAGGCCTAAGATGATTGAAGAATTAGAAATAATTTTAGAAACAACTTCTAAAATTTTACAAAAACACGTAAATCATAATTTAAGACAAAATATAGTTTCTGAAAATACTGATATATTAAATTTGTGGAATGAAATTGAAAAAAACGGACTTCCAAAAATTTCAGTGAAAGAAAAGTTTGGTGGTTATGAAATACCATTTTTTTCAATTTTACCTTTGATTAAAATTGTAAATAATCATGGAACTCCTTTACCCTTATCTGAAACAATCTTATCAAATTATATATTATCTGAGTCAGATATAAATCCACCAAACGGCATAGTAACTTTTGCTACTAATACAAAAAATTTACAAATTAAAAACAATATGATTTCTGGAGAGATTTTATCAGTTCCATACCTTAAACTTACTAAAAATTTATTGATTGTTCATGAATTTAACAATGTCAAGAAAGCAATTTTAATCGATGAAATTAATGGAGAAATTATAGATAAAAAAAACTTTTTAGCTGAACCAAGGTACGATATCAAGGTAGAGAATTTAAATATTTCTGAAGTGAAACCCATTAAAAATAATATTGATTTTAATTTTTTAGGTGCAATTCTTAGATCTGCTCAAATGATCGGTGCAATGGAAAAGGTTGTTGATTTGTCAATAAACTATTGTTCAGAAAGAAAACAGTTTGGTAGAACTTTATCAAAGTTTCAAGCTATACAGCACCAAATTTCAGAAATGGCAGTTGAATTGTCAGCCTCCTCTGCAGCCCTATCGACAATTACCGAACTAGGTTTAGGTGAAAAAAATTCTAACGATACAGCGATATTAAAAATTAGAGCAGGTTATGCAGCTGGAAAAATTATTGCTATTTCTCATCAGGTTCATGGAGCAATTGGATTTACCAAAGAGTATGAATTATCTTATTTTACAAAAAATTTAAATAGTTGGAGGAATGACTTTGGAAATGAATCTTTTTGGGAGGAATTTTTAGGCAGAAGATTTCTTGAAAAAAATAATAAAAACTTATGGGAATATTTAACTTAATTTCAAAGAAAGCTTGAGGTGAAATATGTCAAAATCTGTTTTATATGAACAAGATGATAGAATTGTCAAAATTACACTTAATAGACCTGATACAAGAAACGCACTTTCAGGGGACATTATAGAAGGCTTAGTGGAATATATACAAAAAGCTGATAAAGACAAAAATGTTGGGTGTGTAATTTTGACTGGAGCTGGAAAAAGTTTTTCTTCTGGTGGCAATCTTCAAGAAATAAAAGATATGACTACAAAAGATCAAATGACTCAAGCACAACTTGAAGATTGGTACAGATTTGGTATTCAAAAAATTCCTTTAACTATGAATTCTATTGATGTTCCTGTTGTAGCTGCAGTTAACGGTCATGCTATAGGTGCAGGTAATGATCTTTGTACAATGTGTGATATCAGAATAGCTGGTGAGGATGCAAAATTTTCAGAGAGTTTTCTAAGAATAGGAATTATACCAGGAGATGGAGGATCTTGGTTCCTGCCCAAAATAATTGGTTTGGCAAGAGCTAATGAAATGATCCTAACTTGTGATGTTCTAGATGCTAACAAAGCTCTGGATTGGGGTCTTGTTTCAAAAGTAGTACCCAACGAAAATTTGATAATAGAAGCTCAACAAATAGCTAAAAAAATTACCGCGCAACCTCCAGAAGCATCTAGACGAGCCAAACGTTTACTAAGAATGTCACAAAACGTTCCATTGCAAGATGCATTAGAAATGGCCGCCAGCCAACAAAGCATGTTACAACAACTTGACGATCACAGAGAAGCAATAGATGCGCTACTAGAAAAGAGAAAACCTAATTATAAGAACTCATGATGCAATAAAATATTAATATTTAGAATCATCAAAAATATTTTTTAGCGTAATCTTTCTAAAATTGACACATAATTTGCAACAGAAGCACCACCCATATTAAATATACCCGCTAAATTTGCTTTATTGATTTGCATATCTCCAGCTTCTCCAGTCAATTGCATTGCAGACATAACATGTTGAGACACTCCAGTTGCACCAACGGGATGCCCTTTTGACTTAAGTCCCCCAGACGGATTTATGGGTAATTTACCAGTCTTCTGAACCCAACCCTCTTGAATAGCTTTATAGCCCTCACCTATTTTAGTTAAGCCCATTGCTTCATACTCAATAAGTTCGGCGATTGTAAAACAGTCGTGAGTTTCAACAAAAGATAAATCGTCTAGAGTTATCTTAGCATCTGAAAGAGCATGGTGCCAAGCTTGACGCGCACCTTCAAATTCAGTTTTTTCTCTCTTACTAAGTGGAAGAATATCGTTAACATGCCTTCTTGCTCTAAATGCAATAGCCCTTTTTGCAGAAAGCGACAAATCAAATTCTTGTATTATTAGTGCCGCCGCCCCATCAGATACCATAGAACAATCAGTTCTTCTTAAAGGTTCTGCAACATAAGGATTTTTTTCTGAAATAGAATTACAAAATTCAAAGCCAAGATTTTTTTGCATATGGGCTAATGGGTTTGAACAACCATTTTCATGATTTTTAGCTGCAATTTTTGCTAGTATGTCAGATTTGTCACCATATTTTTGAAAATAAGACTTAGCAATAGATGCAAAAACTCCAGTGAACCCACCTTTTGTACTACCTTCTTCGGGTCTATAACTTGCACCTAGTAAAATATCGCCAACTTTTTCAGAAGATACATCTGTCATTTTTTCTACACCGACTACTAGAGTAGTTTTTGCTTTTTTTGCTTCAATTGCATTCATTGCAGTATGTATGGCAGCAGAACCAGTAGCGCATGCATTTTCAACTCTCATCGCAGGTACATGTCTTAAATCAGATTGTGAAACAGCGGGTAGTGCACCATGGAAATCTTGTTTTTGAAAGCCATTATTGAATGTTCCAACGAAAATAGCGTCTATTTCTTTAGCAGAAATTTCTGCATGCTCGATAGCTTTTTCAACAACGTCTGCAATCATATTTTCAGAAGTTTGTTCTAAATTTACACCAAACTTGCTGTGAGACCATCCAGTTATACAAGCTGTCATTTTAACCTCCAATATTCATATTTTAGTTACAAATTTTCATAAGTAAATTTAAAGTTTCTTTTGGATGAGTTAACATAGCATCATGTCCTGCATTTAGTTCAAAAATTGGCCATTTCAACTTACGTACTACTTTTCTAGAACTTTCAAGACTTTTATAAACAGGATCATTACAAAATATGTAGAATAAAGGAATACCATTCCCTATTTCATTTTTAATTGTAAGTTTTGACTGATATGTACTAAGTGGATGTGGTGTCAATTTCTCTTCAAGTAATAATGATTTTTTTACGTCAAAAACTCCAAATGTGTCTGCGCTTGGAGCTGGGATTGATATACCATTTCCAAATCTTTTTGCTAATTCAATTCTCTGTTTAACTAATTCTTTCGGAGCAATATCAAAAGGTTTTTGACCATCTTTTAAAATCACAGCATCAAAGTAAATTAATTTTTGTATTCTATCTTTTAATTTATCTGCAACACCACTTATTACACTTCCAGCAAAACTGTGCCCGACAAGTATAATGTTATTAAGATTTTCAAAAATAATATGATTAACCACATCCTCAATGAACGTATCAATTGTGATTTTAGATGATAATAAATGCTTTTTTTCACCTAGACCAGTTAAAGTAGGCGTTGAAACACTGTACCCTTGATAGCTCAATATTTCAGATATTTCATTCCAAACCCATCCTCCATGCCAAGCACCGTGAATTAGTAAGAAATGAGGTTTATTATTTTTCATATTTGTCTCTTTGTATTTTATTATAAGATGACTATATGTATCGAATAAAGTATATCGGTCAAAAATTCAATTGTAAGAAAAAAAGTTTATCCAATGACAAATTTAAATGTAGCTATTTTCGGATGCTCTGGAGCAATTGGTAAGGCTTTATGTATTGAATATATAAATAAACCAAATATTGATAATGTTATTGCATATTCAAGATCAGGTGAAGGATTTGAAAATAATCTAATAAAATCGATAAAAGTTGATTATTGCAACGAACAAAGCCTAGCTGAAGCCGCTTCCTCTCTACAAATTAAATTGGATATAATTATAGTTGCTATTGGTGCATTAGATAATCCAGAAAAATCAATCAGAGATTTATCTACTGAAAAATTTTTAGATATGTTTAATGCCAATACTATACCAACTGCATTGATTGCTAAATACTATTTACCTTGCCTCTACAGGGATAGGAAAACTAAATTTGCATCAATTTCTGCACGAGTTGGAAGCATTCAGGACAATGAACTTGGTGGTTGGTATTCATATAGAGCTTCAAAATCAGCCTTAAATATGATTTTAAAAGGTTTATCAATTGAACAACAAAGATCAAATCACGACAGTATTATTTTTGGGCTTCATCCAGGTACTGTAGATTCAAAATTGTCGAGACCATTTCAGAAAAAGAATAAGGAGTATTTTTCTCCAGAATTTTCAGCTAAGAAATTAATGAACGTTATTGATACAAAAACAGTAAATGATAATGGCAAAATATTTGCTTGGGACAACACAATAATACCCTACTAAGAATTTGGTTTATATTCTGGGATATTATAATTTGTAAGATGTTTTTGCCAAAATTCCTTAGTAAAATGCGCGCCCAACCTCATAAACACGTAAACGATGCACAATGTAAGTACGGCCCTTAGAAACAAAGTTATAATTATGTTTGATCCTATTAGTGATATGACCGCAGTATCTTCAATAATGCTGTGAAGCATTCCTACTAAAACTAACACACCAAACACGTCCTTGTAATGAAGTTTTCCAGTTTTCACTTCTTTAATTAAAAGACCAGCTCCAAAACCTATACCTAATGTTACTCCTACAACGGCTATTGTTGACGCTTTTTCGCCAACACCAAGAAAATTTAAAAATGGTTTTAAGGCTTTTTCTATTAGTTTCTCAACGCCAATATATTTTAAAAAATCTAAAATAATGACAAGAGCAACTATAATAATGAAAATCATTCCAAGACCTTTTAATTGAGAAATCCCCCAACTTAAAAGGTTGGGCGCACTTTCAAGACTTGGTAATAAAATAGTAGCAGGATAATTCATATATCCTGTTAATTCAAAAAACAAATTTAAAAAATAACATGATAATATCCCCAAACCTAATCTAATAAATATCATAGCACGTGCTCTAACACCTGCTTTTCGGCAAATAATAACTTCTATTGGTAAAGAATGCGTAAATAAAATAAGAAGCCCAAGAACACTTGCTTGAGCAGCAGTAAATGGCATATCAGCTGGAAGTCCTGAGAAAACTATTAAACCAGCATAAGGACTAGTTAACATTGAAGTGGTAAAAACTAATGAAATAGCTTCTGGTAATCCTAACAAAAACATTAAAGGTGCAAACATCTTGTTTAAAATTTCAACAAAACCTATTTCATCTAGTATTTTTACTACTATCAAAGTAGGAATCATTACGATGAATAACTCATAAGTGATTTCAAAACTTGATTTTGTAAGTTCTTTTATTTTATTCATATAAAACTCTTCAATTAACTGTAGATAAATCTATCCTTTTGGAAGTAAACTTTCCACATAATAAATGTGACAATGAGGAGATTTGTTAAATTCCAAAATATGCCATTAACAAATGCAAGTTTATAAGATTGAGTAAGATCAAATATTTCTCCAGACATCCAACCACCTAACCCCATACCTACGATAGTTCCCATTATAACCAAGCCTACTCTTTCTCCAACTTCTTCAATTGGGAGATATTTTCTAACTATCATTGCATATGCTGGAACAATCCCACCTTGAGATAAACCAAACATCAAGGACACAATGAATAGTGACAACTGACTATCAAATGGCAAGAAAAAAACTAAAGAAAACATTTGTAATAATGATCCAATGAGAATGGTATATATTGGGCCAATTTTGTCAGATAAAAATCCAAAACCAATCCTACTTATCATTCCAGACAATAGCATTACAGATAAGATTTGAGCTCCAACATTTAGACCAAAGCCTCGCTCAACACATAAAGCAACAATATGAACTTGAGGCATTGCCATCGCAAGACAACAACCAATACCAGCTAATACTAACAAAATTTGTAATGTTTTAGGTGATAGATTCTTGATAGTATTATTTTCATTATTAAAATTAATTTCTTGGTTATTCGAAGTAACAATATTATTTTTCAAAATTAATGAAATTGGAAAGATGATTACCAAACAGATTATTGCAATATAAAAATAGACTTCTTTCCAGTTACTAAACTCTAGCAAATGACTAATAAAGAGTGGCCACAAACCACCTGCTACGTAATTAGCGCTAGCAACTATAGCTACTGCTAGTCCTCTATGTTTTTCAAAAAAATTTCCAATATCCGCCATAGAGGGACCAAAAAAAGTTGATGCAGCTGTACCCATAAAAACTTGCAAAACCAATAAATGCCAAAATTCATTGGAAATCATTGCTACTAAATAGGATGATGAAAGGAGAATAACTCCAACAATAATTGGAAATTTAAGCCCAAATTTATCTACTACTTTTCCAATTAAAAAATTACCTAATCCAAAACCAACCATAGTAGTAGCATAAAGCAAACTTGCCTTACCTCTATCAATAGCAAATTCAGTTTCTAATGCTGGCATTACAACTACAACGGACCACATACCTACAATACCTACAACACCAACAATAAATAAAAGAATTAATCTAATCCAAGACCTTATACTGTCATACTCAATATCAGAAATGAGATTTTTGTTTTGTGCCTGAACCATAAATTCTTTTAAAATAATTTATTAAATTATCTCATTATTTTTTAGATTTTTTATCTCAGTTTCACTGAGACCAATTTCTTCAGATAAAATTTCATCTGTATGTTCTCCAAGTAAAGGAGGCGGCATTCTATAACTTGGTGGCGTTTCACGCATTTTAATTGGGTTTGCTATTAATTTTAGAGGAGATTTGCCTGTTTTTTTATGATCCATATTCACTATCATTTCTCTAGCTTTAACATGCGGGTCTGAGAAAACTTGACTTAATGTATTAATTGGACCACATCCAATTTTTTCTTTCTCTAACTCTTCTAGCCACCACTCGGATGTGTGTTTCTTGGTAATTTCATTTAAAACATTAGTAACAAATTCTCTGTTTGATACTCTGTCCGCGTTGGTTTTGAATTTTGGATCATTAATTAACTTTTCTTCTCCAGCTAATTTACAAAATCTCTCAAAAGTTGGGTCATTTCCAACTGAAAGGACGATATATCCATCAGATGTAGGCATGACTTGATAAGGAACAATATTAGGATGCTGATTGCCAAGTCTTTCAGGATTTTTGTCTGTAGACAAATAATTCATTCCTTGATTAGCAAGCCATGCAACATGTGTGTCTAACATACCAATATCAATAAATTGACCCTCTCCAGTTTGAATTTGATGTCTAACAGCTGCAAGAATTCCTACTGATGCAAACATTCCTGCCATCAAGTCTCCAATAGGAACTCCAACTTTCATTGGCTCCCCATTAGGTTCTCCAGTAAGAGCCATTACACCGCCCATTGCTTGAATTAAACCATCATAGCCTGGTCTAGATGCATAAGGACCAGTCTGTCCAAAACCAGTGATAGAACAATAAATTAATCTAGGAAACTCAGTCTTTAAATCATTATGACCAAGTCCATACTTTTCTAATGTACCTGTTTTAAAATTTTCTACTAATATGTCACAATCTTTAAGTAGTTTCTTTATTAAATCCTGCCCTTCTTTTTTACTAAGATTGACAGTTATTGATTTTTTATTCCTGTTTGCTCCACAATAATACGCACTTAAATCCGTCTCTTCTCCGTTTTCATCTTTTACAAATGGTGGAGCAAATCCTCTGGTATCATCCCCTCCTCCTGGCCTTTCAACTTTTATTATCTCTGCACCAAGATCACCAAGCATTTGGGTGCAATAAGGCCCTGCTAAAACTCTTGTTAGATCTAATACCTTTATTCCGTCTAATGAATTTTTCATAATGTATCTCTTAATGTTTAATCTATATGTTAGTAGAAAAATATACGGTAAAAACCCTATATTTTCATTTTTAAAATTTTATTTTAGATTTGCTAGATCTAATTTAGATTTAATGTATATTCTTAACATCTTAAATAAAAATTACCACGATAATTCTTGACGAGCAATAAATGACGAAACTAGAAATTGATAAACCTAAATTTGGTGAATTAACTCAAATCGCTTCTGATTTATATTGGGTACATTTTGAGCTTCCTTTTAGATTAAACCATGTAAATTTATTTTTAATGGATACTCCTAAGGGACTATTAATATTAGATGCTGGCCTAAAATCTGAACATTCTCAAGAACATTGGGAAGCGCTTATAAATGGTCCATTAAAATCTAAAAGATTTGCGGGTTTATTAATTACACATTATCACCCTGATCATATTGGAATGGCAGGCTGGCTTCAAAAAAAATTAGATATTAAATGTTATACAACAGCAAAAGAATTATTCACTGCCAATACTTTTAGATCAATGCCAGATGATGAATATGCAAAAATATTTCGTAATGTTTTTGTAAGAGCTGGAATGAGTGAAGAAGATATTCTTGCTAAGGGCCCAGCAACAAGGCTATACAAAAATAGAGTGTATGAACTACCTGAGTTTGAAATCATTAAAGCTGGATACGAAATTGTGTCTAATGATGGATTATGGATAGCTAGGACAGACTCTGGTCACTCACCTGAACATATTTCTTTAATAGATCATAAAAGAAAGTTATATCTTTCAGGAGATTTTTTGTTACCTAGGATTTCACCAAACATTTCTGATAATTTTTTTGACCCATTAGATGATAGATTAGGTGGTTATTTTAAATATCTAAATGAAATATCAACCATGGAACCAGATACAAAAGTATTTCCTTGTCATGATTGGCCATTTACAAATGGTGATCAACGAGCGAAAGACTTAATTAAACATCATAATCATAGATTAAGTTTAATATTAGATGCCCTTAATGAAAAAGATATAACTATTATGGATTCTATTGAAATTATTTTTGATAGAAAAATTGGTGATGAACAAATGCACTTTGCAATTGGAGAAGCAAGAGCTCATCTAATCCACCTAGATGTAACCAATCAAGCCAAAAGTAAAGTTGATGAGCGTGGGACAGTTCATTATTCTAAAATATGATTATAAAGAGCAAAATATAATATAAAACTAACGAAGGGTATAAACATATAAATGTTAAATAAAAAAGCAACCTTTCAAAGAGCTCACGGTAAAATTGATGTTAAAATAAATAATAATGAAATAAATCGCTTCTATCAATCAGGTTCTGCAAAAGTATTTTACCCTAAATCTTCTCAAAAGTTTAAAGAATTAGTTTTAGTCAACACTGCTGGTGGAATTACAAGTGGTGATAATTTTTCTTATGATTTTGAAATTGTAAATAAATCCAAAATTTTTTTAACTACGCAAACTGCAGAAAGAGCTTATAAGGGATTTAATAAAAAGGCTAAAATTAAAATTTCATTGACAGTAGATGAAACAAGTAATCTTTTTTGGATACCACAAGAATTAATTTTATTTAACAATTGTAATTTTGATAGAAACATTGAAGTAAATTTAAATCCTAATTCAAATTTTTTATTAGCTGAAACCACAATATTTGGAAGAACAGCTATGGGTGAATATCTTGAAAAGGGTTATTTCAATGATAATTGGAGAATAAATGTAAATAAAAATTTGATTCACGCTGAAGCATTAAATTTAAATGGAGATATTAGAGAAACTCTATCAAATATTGCTTCAGCTAAGGATGGAGTTGCAATATCTAATATTTTTATCTACGGAAAAAAACTATTATCCTATGAGAATACTTTACCTGAAATTCTAAAAAACTCAGAAACAGTTTTGTTGTCTCATTCTATATGGAATGATAAAATTTTAGTCAGAATGGTTGCCAAAGATGCTTATGATTTGAAATCAATACAAAAAAAATTATTATCAATATTTGCTCATGATAACATTCCAAAAGTATGGAACAGTTAGGGAGAGGACATGAAATTATCACCTAGAGAAAAAGATAAACTCTTAATTAGCTTAGCTGCAATAGTTGCAAGAAATAGAAAAAGTAGAGGAATTAAACTTAACTACCCTGAGGCTATAGCTTTAATTTCAGATTTTGTTGTTGAAGGAGCTAGAGAGGGACGCACCGTTGCAGACTTAATGGAAGCTGGTGCTCATGTTGTAAAAAAGGATGAATGTATGAGTGGAATTCCTGAAATGATTCATGAAGTTCAAGTTGAAGCCACATTTCCCGATGGCACAAAATTAGTCACAGTTCATCATCCTATAAGATAATGGAGATTTAAATGATACCTGGAGAAATTATTACAAAATCTGATGAAATAGTTTTAAATAAAGATTCTGATGCTTTAAAGATCAAAGTTTCAAATACAGGCGATAGACCAATTCAAGTTGGTAGCCACTATCACTTTTACGAAACAAACGAATTTTTATCTTTTGACAGGAATAAAACAAAAGGAATGAGACTAGATATTGCAGCTGGAACTGCAGTTCGCTTTGAACCAGGTCAAACAAGAGAGGTAAATTTAATCAATATCAAAGGTGATAAAAATATTTTTGGGTTTAATCAGAAAATTATGGGAGCCTTGTAATGAGTTCAAAAATAACAAGATCATCATATGCAGAAATGTTTGGCCCTACGACTGGTGACAAAGTTAGATTGGCTGACACAGACTTGTTTATAGAAGTTGAAAATGATTTAACAATCTATGGCGAGGAAGTAAAATTTGGTGGTGGAAAAGTAATTAGAGACGGTATGGGCCAGTCACAAGTTACAAGAAAAGATGGCGCCGTTGACACTGTTATTACAAACGCACTGATAGTTGATGTGAATGGAATATTTAAAGCCGATATTGGAATTAAAGATGGTATTATTCAAAAAATTGGAAAATCTGGAAATCCTGATACTCAACCAAAAATTGATATTATTATTGGACCTGGCACAGAAATAATCGCAGGTGAAGGTAAAATCATTACAGCAGGAGGATTTGACTCTCACATCCACTATATATGTCCTCAACAAATTGACGATGCTCTGCACTCAGGTTTAACAACAATGCTAGGAGGTGGTACTGGACCTGCTCATGGAACATTGGCAACAACATGCACGCCTGGATCTTGGCATATAGGTAAAATGATACAATCAGCGGATGCTTTTTCTATGAATCTTGCATTTGCTGGTAAAGGCAATTCTTCTAAACCAGATGGATTAATTGAACAGGTAAATGCTGGAGCTTGCGCACTGAAATTACACGAAGATTGGGGAACCACTCCTGGTGCTATAGATAACTGTCTAAATGTAGCTGACAAAATGGATGTTCAAGTAATGATACATACAGATACATTGAATGAAAGTGGATTTGTAGAAAATACTATAAAAGCTATTAATAATAGAACAATTCATGCCTTTCATACTGAAGGTGCTGGTGGAGGCCATGCTCCTGATATCATCAAAGTATGCGGGAATGAAAATGTAATACCATCATCAACTAATCCAACAAGACCCTATACTATAAATACTTTAGAAGAGCATTTGGATATGCTTATGGTATGTCATCATTTAGATAAATCAATTCCAGAAGACGTTGCCTTTGCTGAAAGCAGAATTAGAAAAGAGACTATAGCTGCAGAGGATATCCTCCACGATTTAGGTGCCTTTTCAATTATAGCTTCCGACAGTCAAGCAATGGGAAGGGTTGGAGAAGTTATTATCAGAACTTGGCAAACAGCTCACAAAATGAAAGTTCAACGAGGTCGTCTACAGGAAGAAAAAGGTGATAATGATAATGTTAGAGTTAAAAGATATGTGGCTAAATATACAATTAATCCAGCTATAACTCACGGTCTATCTAAACATATAGGTTCAATAACTGAAGGTAAAAGAGCTGATATTGTGATATGGGATCCAGCTTTTTTTGGAGTAAAGCCAGAGATTGTGATGCTTGGTGGAAGCATTGCTTGTGCTCAAATGGGTGATCCTAACGCATCAATTCCAACTCCACAACCTGTATATACAAGACCAATGTTTTCTTCTTATGGAAGGTCCCTAGAGACATCTTCAATTACTTTTGTAAGTAAGGATTCTATTGAATCTGGAACTTTAGATTCATTAAAACTTGCTAAAAATACTGTTGCGGTGGAGAAAACAAGAGATATCTCAAAAAAAGATATGGTTTATAATAATTATTGCCCAGATATTTCAGTTGATCCTGAAACATATGAGGTTACAGCTGATGGGGAAATTCTTACCTGCGAGCCAGCTACAGAATTACCTATGGCTCAGAGATATTTTTTATTTTAGAGAAAATAATGATTTCAGAGAAGATTTTAGTTAATCCAGAAAATAAAAAAATAGAAGATACTATAACCTTAACTTATGATCAAAGGTTTGTTCGAAGAAAAAAGCTTGTTTCTGACAATAATTTTGGGTTTTTAGTAAATTTATCAGAGACTGTTTCTTTAAAAAAAAATGACGGATTTTTACTTGATAATGGATCAATTATTTTAATTAAATCTGCTGAGGAAGAGCTATTAGAAATTACAAGTAATAATCTTATGAAAATAACTTGGCATATTGGTAATAGACATATCCCTTGTCAGATTGAAAATGAGAGACTTTTAATACAAGTTGATAAAGTAATTGAAAAATTAATCATAAAACTGGGTGGACATGTAAAAAAAGTAAAAGAAGAATTTAACCCAGAAGGTGGTGCGTATGGTTTAGGTAGAACTCATGGACACAAGCATTAAACAAAAACAACTAACTTTTGATTATCATCAGTTACTACTTTCTTGGTTTTCACCCAGTTTTCCTATAGGTAGCTTTAACTTTTCTCATGGTTTGGAAGCTGCAATTGAATTTGAATTTGTATATGATAAAATTAGTTTGGAAGAATGGACAAAACATTTAATTGTAAATGGTACTGGGAAAACTGACAGTATTTTAATCGCCAACGCTTATAATGGTAAAGAAGTAAATGAACTTGCATTTGCTCTTTGCCCTTCTAAAGAAAGATGGATTGAAACTTCAAATCTAGGAAAAGCTTTTTGTAAAAACATTAGAGAAAATTGGGGTTATAAAATTGATACAGATTTAGCTTATCCAATAGCTATTGGAAAAGCTGGTTCATATTTTAAAATACCCCTAGAAAAATTGTTAATTGCTTTTCTACAAAGCTTTGTATCAAATCTTATTAACGTTGGGATTAAACATATTCCCTTAGGTCAGAGCGAGGGACAGAAAATTCTGATTAACTTATTGTCAGTGATTGAAAAACAAGCAAACATAAATAAAATTGCACAAATCAATAATTTAGGAAGTTCTGCTTTTTTGTCTGACTTAAGTAGCATGTATCATGAAGCATTAAATAATAGGATATATCAAACATGATTAATAACTTTGGACCACTTAAAGTAGGAATTGGAGGCCCTGTAGGTGCAGGGAAAACTAGTTTAACAGAGGCTTTATGCAAAAAACTTTCTAAAAAAGTCTCTATGGCAGTTATTTCTAATGATATTTATACAATTGAGGATGCAGAATATCTAATGAGAGCACAGGCACTTCCTTTGGAAAGAATTAAAGGAGTTGAAACAGGTGGATGTCCACATACCGCTATAAGAGAAGATGCTTCAATTAATTTGTTAGCAGTCGATGAATTAAAAGAGAAGTTTCCTGACTTAGAATTAATATTAATTGAATCAGGAGGTGATAATTTAGCTGCTACTTTTAGCCCTGAATTGGTAGATTTATCTATTTATGTAATTGATGTAGGAATGGGCGGTGATATTCCTAGAAAAGGAGGGCCCGCTATTACAAAATCAGATTTTTTGCTTGTAAACAAAACAGATCTTGCACCACATGTTGGCGTTGATCTTGATAAAATGAAAAATGATGTTGAAATAGCTAGAAACAAATTACCTTATGTTTTTGGTCAGATGAGAAATAATACTGGAGTAGACTCAATAACATCTTTTCTAAATGAACAAGGTGGATTGTCCTTAAATTAAAATTTAATTTTAAACTTTAAAATTTGTAATCCATACAGTTTGATAAGGATTAAGTTTTATAAATTGCCCGTCTGTTATTTTTTCATTTGGGATTAATAAGTCAAACCATTGTTCATCATCAATTAAATTAATCTGGTTACTATCAACTTTTACAGTTTTTGAAGACACATTTGTTAAAGCAAAAATGCTCTGCTTTCTGTCTCTACTTTGTCTCCAAACAGAAAAAATATTTTTACCTAAATTAAGAGTAAATTGAGTTGCATTTGGATGAAAAGCTGGCTGTACTTTTCTTATAGAAATTAAATTTTTAAATGCATCATAACTGTTATACTCGATACTATCTTTTTCATTTAATAAACTAATTAAAGATAAATAGTCCCATTTATATCTATTCAGGTTTCTTTTAATTCCTGAATTAGCAAAAGCTTTTTCATCATTTTTTGTTGCAAACAATGAATTAAAATAAAAAGCTGGAACTCCCTCAATTGCTAAAATTATACAATGAGCAGCAATAAATCTCTTTAAGTCAAATTTTCCTTTTTTATCATTATCGGTAAATTTCAGAGCGTCAAATAATGAAATATTGGCCTCATACACTTTTTCTTCACCATTAGATAATTTTCTCATTGAAAGCTGACTTCCATTTTTCTTTAATCTTTGAAGCATTTTTTTTATTTCTTTATCAGTTAATACACCTTCAGCAGGTCTCATCCCAATGCCATCATGTGATGCAATAAAGTTAAGATAGGCGTTTCCTATCTGAGCGGGCGGCATTTTCATGCTCCATTTTGTAAGGGCGCTTGAATCCTCAAATAGAAAAGTATTTATAATTAAAGGTGGTAATGGAAAGTTATATACCCAGTGAGCCTCATCATTCTTGCCAAAATAACTTAAATTTTCTTGTTTTGGTAAATTGGTTTCAGTAACAATTATTATATCCTTCTCTAGTTGATCTACAATATATCTTAATAATTTAATAATTTCGTGAGTTTGCGTTAGATTTAAACAAGTCGTTCCAGACTTTTTCCAAATAAAAGCAACTGCGTCTAATCGAAAAATTTTGATTCCATACGATGAAAATGTGAGTATTAGATTAATAAATTCTAATAAAACTTCAGGATTTTTAAAATTCAAATCAATTTGATCATGACTAAAAGTACACCATAAAAACTTTTTTTCATTTAAAAATTTTATCTCTGAAAGAAGATTATGGTCACGTGGTCTTACAACCTTACTACAGTCATAATCTTTATCTACAATATAAAAATAATTTTTGCCCGGTCTTTTTTCTTTTAAAAAATTTTTAAACCATTGACCTTCAGAAGATGCGTGGTTTAAAACTAAATCAGTCATTATGTTAGCATTTTTTGACAACTCTTTGATATCAACCCACGTACCATAAGTTTCATCTACTTCAAAATGATTTTTGACAGAGAAACCTCCATCTCCACTTGACGGAAAAAACGGAAGAAAATGAATACTATTAATAAATTTTTTTAGATATTTTTTGTAGAATGTCCTAAAGTTGTTAAGGCTTTTGCCTGACATACCTTTTCTAATACTGTCTGCATATGTGATTAGTAATATTGTACTTTCAGACCAAGCATCTTTTGTTTCAGTTTTAACTTCCAATTTTTTGTAATGATTAATAAGTCTATTAATTTTTTTTGAGTACTCTAAAGTTTTCTCTTTAGAAATTATCGTATCGTAAATGTAGTTTAATCTTTTTAAAATATCTAAATTAATATTTTCTTTAAATTTATTATTTGACTTCTGCATTATCTAATTCAACACTTAATTTCAATCTATCTAAAAAATCTGGGGTTGCACTCAAGACTCTGTTCCACGTTGGAATAAAAGGTGTCTCCATTGGATTTTCAAAAAAAGATTCCCCAGCTTTCATTATATTTAATGCAAATAATTCTACAGTTTTTTCTTCAATATGAGAGTCAAAATTCAAATCATTCATTTGTGCATCACTTCTATATATATCTATCATATCAAGTGCTGCCCTGTAGTATGTTGCTTTAATACTTCTGAATGTCTCTAAAGTAAAAATATTTCCCTGAGTTGCAAGTTTTCTTATTAATGCCTTGGTTATATCAATAGACATTCTTGATAATCCAGAATTATCGTCATTTTCTGACAAATCTTGATGTTTATGATCATATTTCTGAGCTAAATCAACTTGGCAGATTCTATTACTAGCGTGGTTTCGTTGCATTTCAGACAAAACTCCAATCTCTAACCCCCAATCAGAAGGTATTCTTAATCTTGGCAACAAGTTTCTTCGAAAAGAAAATTCTCCGGCTAGAGGATATCGGAATGATTTCATAAAATCTAGATATTCACTTCGACCAATTGTTTTTTCCATTGCGAGTAATAAAGGAAAAACAAGTAAACGAGAAACTCTTCCATTCATTTTCCCATCTGCAACTCTAGGATAATATCCCTTACAAAACTGAAAATTAAATACTGGGTTAGCAACAGGGTAAAGTAATTTTGCTAATAAAGATTTTTCGTATGTTAAGATGTCACAGTCATGTAAAGCAATAGATTCCGCCTTGCCCCTAGCAAGGGTCATACCTATGCAGAACCACACATTTCTACCTTTTCCAAATTCTTTGGGTGACAAACCTTTTTCTTTCAATTCTTTGTCAAGTTCCATTAATCTTGGTCCATCATTCCAAAGAATGGAATGAGGTATTTTTAAATTCTCAAAAAAGTTACAAGCTTCTGTGTATTGATTTTTGTTTGCCCTATCTAAACCTATTACTATGTGGTTTAAAAATTTGGTTTTATTAATTTCATTAACAATCTTAGGCAATGCCTTTCCGCTTATTTCAGAAAATAAACATGGTAGAATTAATTCCATTGGATTGTTTTTAGAAAATTTCATTAAATCATTTTCTAACTTTTTATAATTCGCTTCCGAAGACGTTCCATATGAAAAATCATGTAAATTTGCAACTATACCATTTTGATAAAAACTACCCATATCACTATCCTTCTAATTCAAAATTAATTTTATTAAGCGAGGCTCTTACCACTTCTTCCCATCCTTGCGGTGCTGATTGAGTTGCTCTAATTATTTTTTTATCTTTTAAATGACATAAATTCTTTTTATTTGGTAAAGGAATTATACAAGGTTGATCAGAAACATTTAACATTGAAATATCATTTGGACTATCCCCTACAACTATTGTATAAGAGTTAGAATCAAATTCATTTTTTAACTTTTCAATTAATGTCATCATCGCTTTACCTTTTGAACAATCGTCACATATATTATAAATTCTTCCACCTTCATGCAGTTTCATGCCAATGTCTTTTAAAAGATTAGTGAATTCTTTGACTATATCTTTGGAGCCTTCAAAAACTAATGGTATTGAATAATTTCTTTTAAGAGCAAACGGCAAATATTTTTTGTTAAGACCAAGAATTTTCATTTGTTCGATTGAACTCATATCTTTTAAAAAAAAACATCTTTTTTGGAAATCTATAGGAATTTTTTTTTCAAATAACTTTAAAATTTCAGGTAATGATCTACTGAAAACAAGAGAGTTATTTTTAACTTTGATTTTTGGATGAACTAAGTCGAGATTATGTATTGCGGCACCATTTTCAACAATAAAAGGAAGATTTTGTCCTAATTGGTCAAGAAACACCTGAATTTCTGAATTTGTCTTACTAGTGTTTGGTATAATCTTAATACCATTTTTAATGCAATCTAAAATAAAATCTTTTATCTCCTTAAACTCAAAATTATTATGATTTAATAATGAACCATCAAGGTCTGTAAAAATAAATATTTGACAATTTTTCATGGCGACAAGTTAGTGATTATTAATTTTTTATAAAGATTTTTGTTTAGCAGTAATAAAATTTGATGATTTATTAGGCAAAAGCATTCCCGAAACAATTACAGCTATTGATATAATTGCCAATGATTTTAGAACGTGAGAAAAATCAAATCCATTTTTTAACAAAATAGATATAGCAGGCAAAACTGCAGCACCAGCACATAAGTTAACCATAAACTTGATTGAAAGCACTCGACCTCTCCAACTATCTTGAACATATTTTACCAAAATAATATCTGTTATGGGAACTTACCCAAAGACAAATAACATACCTGCTAACATAATGAATAATAAACTGTAATCAAATGTAAAACTTGCTAGGTAAATGAAAATTAATTGACCAACACCCATAGCTGATAAAACATATTTTGGAGGAATTTTATCAGCCAACCAACCTGTTCCAATTTGGGCAAATGAAGCAAACGCATAAACTAATCCTGCTAATATACCTGTTATTGCAATATCATTTGAAATTTCTGATAAATTTATTTCAAATAATCTTGGTATTAGAAATGTCATTGAACCAAAGATAAATCCTCCAGATAATGTAACAATACTTAAGCAAATAAGGACTGTTTGCCATCCGTCCTTTACAACTTGATTTTTTTCATTTTGAATTTCTGATTTTGAATTTGAGGAATTTTCTTCTAACTCTATAAAAGAAAGTAATTGAGTAATTCCAAATATACCACAAAAAATTGCAGGTAGCATGAAAGCCAGTCTCCAATCGGCATAAGCTATAAGAAATCCTGTTAGGACTGGTGCTAAAGCTACCCCCATATTACCCCAAACACCGTTTATACCAAGCCTCAAACCTACTTTACCTGGTCTTTTTGTAATCATTGCTATACCAACAGGATGGTAAATAGCTGCAAAAAATCCCAGTATGCCTAATGATATTCCTAAAATCTCTACAGAATTTGAAAAAGCAGTTAGAAATGCACCTAGGGCCAAACCAAAAGGATAAATTGTAATTAGTATAGCTCTTGAAAATTTGTCAGCCAACCAACCCGCTAAGGGTGCTGCAGCTCCAAATAAAACCACACCTAAAGTTCCATAAATAATAATTTCTTCATAAGACAACCCAAATTCTCTACCCGCATCAAATGCTGCCTTGGCAAAAATAAGCATCATAAAATGATCTAACAAATGCCCTATATTAAGATATAGATCTGGTATTGAGTAAGTTTTAGAACTATCAAGATTTAGTAATTTCATATTTATAGGTCTTTTGTAAGATAAATTTAATTATGACAAAAAAGTAGTAAAATCAGTGTAATTTAATTTTTCAACTCGCAAGGCATTCTCAGGAGCATCTGTATCCTCGTAACCAATTGAAACTCCACATACTAACATTTCGTTTTCTTTGAATCCTAGATGGTCTGCAATTAAAGTATGAAATCTCGTAAAAGCAACTTGACCACAGGTATGCAATCCTTCTCCTCTAGCACCCACTAATATACTCTGAATAAACATACCAACGTCCATGAATGTTCCTGTGGCAAGTCGTCTATCCATGGTTATAAACATCCCAAGTGGGGCACCAAAAAAATGAAAATTTTCCTGCATTTGTTTATCTCTAGCTTCAAAATCATCTCTTTTAATGTTAAGAAGCTTGTAAAGTTCAAAACCAACTGCTCTTCTTCTAGAAATGAATGGTTCAAACCACTCAGTTGGATAATAATCAAATTCTTGTTTAAAATTTTTTGCAGAACCATTTTCAATAGAATCCATAATAGAATTTGTAATTGCTTGTTTTTTTTCACCCTCTACAACATATACATGCCAAGGCTGTATATTATGTCCACTTGGCGCAAAAGCACAACACTCTAAAATATTTTTTATCTTTTCTTTTGGTATTGGGTCTGGAAGAAACCTTCTAACTGATCTTCTTGAAATGAAAGCTTCCTTTACATTCATGCTCAAAACCTCACAATAAAAATTAAATAACTAACTGTTCAACTATTTACCTTATTTAATCTTTAATCAATTAATTAATTTAATTTTGTGAGAATATATTTCTAAAAAATTCAACTTTCTCAATTCTCTCAAACAAATAAGGTTGTCTTTTTCTAATAATATTAGCGAGTGAAGATTCATTTATTTTTTTAAAACTTTCATATTTAATATTTTTAGCTTTGATTATTTTATCTTCTTCAACTTTTTTCCAAAAACTTTTAACTTTAATTAGATAAGGTTTATTTTTTTTTGGATCAGAAGAGTGGTAGTGCTTAATTGCTTTATCCCATGAATCATATTTATTTTTTAATTGTAGTAAAAATGAAGCTGCATATGAAATATTAGGATTAACCTCAAACATGTCGGAAATCTTCTTAAAATTATTTTTATGCCATTTGATATTAATCTGCATACAACCAACATCAATATTAAAATCATTTCTTTTTAAATTTTTAAAAACATAATTTCTCATTTGTTTTTTCGTATCAAAAAACATACTTTTGCCAGCATGATTTAATGTCCAAGGCCAAATAACGAATTTATTTTTTATTTTTCTAATTGCCTCAGCTTTTCCTATACCAAGGAGAAGCCCTTTTGGAATATCAGTTTGTGTTTCTATACTTTCGATTGTATTCTCGCATAATTTTAATTTTTCAATATTATCTGCATTTGATTCCTTTATTAATAATAGAAATGATATAGTAAATATTATAGATGCTTTGAGTAATTTCATGCTTCTTATAAGCAATCAATGTGCCATACAATCTACTTTCTTAATTTTTTATAATCTGGTTCCCTTTTTTCTAAGAAAGCGTCAATACCCTCTATGCTCTCTTTGTCACCCATAGATTTTACCATTAAATCAGTTTCCATTTTAAGATGCTCTGAAAAATTATTTCCATAAGCAGATCTAGATAATTTCTTTATCCTAGAAATTGAATTTTTTGGAAGATTATCAAAATTTTTAGATAATTCCAAAGCAGTTTCTTTTGCCTTTCCTTTTTGAGACAAAATGTTTATTGCTCCTATTTGATATAATCTAGAAGCGTCTATTTTATCCCCTATCATTGCCATTTCAGAAAGCATTTGACGCGGCATAGTTTCAGATAAGAATTTAGTTGCGTTGCCATCAGGAGTTAATCCTATTTTAACGTAAGCTAAAGAAAAAAAAGTATGTTCACTCATTACTACTAAATCGCAAGCCATTGCTAATGAAACACCTGCGCCAGCTGCTCCACCTTCAACTGCAGAAATAATAGGTTTTGAGCATTCATATATCGCTTGAATTGTACCATTTAACTGACCTAATGCATCATATCTTTCATCTTCTGTCATTGATCTTCTTATTTTAAGACCATTTAAGTCACCACCTGCACAAAAAAAGTCCCCAGCACCTGTTATAATAATTGAGTTTACATTCTTATTGTCTTCACCCATTTTTATTGTTGATTGCAATTCATCGTGAAAACCAATAATCATTGAGTTTCGTTTAGAAGGATTATTAATAGTTACTAATAAAGTATTTCCGATTAATTTATTTTCTATGATAGCCATTTCATTCCTGTACTTTAATTTATTTTGTGATTAAATTTAAAACTTAATAATTCATTCTTTAAGAAACTAACTAAAATTGCAAACTTATTATGAATTTTGAAAAATCACTCAAATTAATTATGAAATCTGCTCTTGATGCAGCTAAACCTTACGGTAAATTTATAAACCTCCCTCAAAAGCCAAAAGGTAAATTAATTGTATTAGGTGCAGGTAAAGCAGGTGCAAGTATGGCACAAGAATTCGAAAATATTTATGATGGTACTCTAGAAGGTTTAGTTATAACAAGGTATGGTCATTATACTAAAACTAATTTTATAAAAATTATTGAAGCCTCTCATCCCGAACCAGATAAAAATGGTTTAATAGCATCTAAAAAAATATTTGAATTAGCCACAAAATCATCAAAAGACGATCATGTTGTTTTTCTTATTTCTGGAGGTGCATCTTCTTTACTAACCTTTCCTGCAAAAGGAGTAGTTTTTGAAGAAAAACTAAGGATTAATAAAGAACTTTTACGTTGTGGTGCACCAATAGATGAAATGAATATTGTAAGACGATCTTTATCCAAAATCAAAGGAGGTCGTCTTGCTCAAGCAATCTATCCAGCAAAACTTTCGACTTATATGATATCTGATATCCCTGGAGATGACCCTGCTTATATTGGTTCTGGTCCAACCATACAAGCAAATGGTTTAAATGAAGATTCAATTAAAATATTAGAAAAGTATGAAATTTCTATTGATAACCAATTAAGGGATATTATTAAAAAAAATACATTACCAAAATTAAATAAATCTCCTGAATATATGCTTGCAACCCCAATGATGGCTCTAAAAAAAGCTGCTGAAGCCGCTAAAAAACAAGATTTCATTCCTATCATTATTTCAGATACACTTGAGGGAGAATCTAAAATTGAGGGTAAAAAAATGGCTGAATTAGCAATAAAAATTAAAAAAGAAAAAAAATATAAAGATATTACCCTACAGAAGCCAATATTACTTTTATCTGGTGGAGAAACGACTGTAACAATTAAGGGTAATGGTAAAGGAGGTAGAAATACTGAGTTTATGCTATCAATGGCAATTCACCTAAAAAATGCAAATGGTATAAATTGCCTTGCTATTGATACAGATGGGATTGATGGTATTGAGGATAACGCTGGAGCATATGTCTCAGAAGAAACTCTAAAAAAAGCATCATTGATGAAAATGAATCCAATGAGTTTTTTAATTGCTAATAACTCATATGAGTTTTTTAAAAAAATTGACGATTTGATTTTTACTTCACCTACCTTAACAAATGTAAATGACTTTAGAGCTGTTTTAATTCAACCTTAGATTTAATTATGATTTAGGAGATGTCTTAGCAAAACCTGGAAGTCTTGATGACATATTATCAAACCATTGACTTAATTTTGACCTGTTTAATTTCCAGTCTCTTACATTCCTAAATGACATATAATCAAGCGCTGTGGCTAGCGCAATATTTGATGCATCAAATCCTGTGGGGTTTGACCAATTAATAATATCAATTTCTAAATAATCTAATGTTCTGTCTATTTTACCTATTTGTAAGTCTAACCATAATTTTGAAGGTATCTCACCTCCTGCATATCTCTCTGAGTAAACTACAAGAAGGGACGCATCTGTTAACCCTTCAGCAAGAGCTGATCTTCTCAATATTATATCTCTTTCAGAGCCATATTCAGGTATTAATCCACCTCCTAATTTATTTAAATGCTCTACTATTACTCTACTATCAAATAAGAAATCTCCGTCATCTTTTTGAAGGACTGGGATTTTTCCGAGAGGATTTTTACTCCTCAATAATTTGTCATATTCAGTACCTGAATCTACAAGTTCTATTTCATCTTGAATTCCAGCCCTGTAAGCTGATAATAGAACCTTACGTACATATGGGGAAGCTGGACTAAAAGTTAATTTTAACATAATAACCTCATAAATTTTTTTATATTATAATATGAGATAGCATTTAACCATACATTTTGATTTAATATAGTTTTAATTATAGTTGATATTTATGAAATATATGATTGTTACACAAACTTTTCCTCCTAGGACTGGCGGCATGCAAAATGTAATGGATTCGATTAGCAAAAGATTGTCAGTTTATGATGAAACACATATTTTTCCAGATCACTATTTATCCAAAGATTATAGTAGTACAAATTTGAACATTCATATTCATAATAATTTTTTTCCTAAAATATTAAGACCATTTATTAAAAAATTTTTATTAAAAGTAATTTGCAAAAGTAATGATATTATTATTTGCGATAGTTGGAAATCTTTAAATGCGGTTCCAAAAACTATCAATAAAGTATATGTCTTTGCTCATGGACAAGAATTTTTATCAAAAGAAAAAAAAATTAAAAAAATAAAAATATCTTTAAACAGAGCTTCTTGTATTATTTGTAGTTCTAATTACACATCTAGCTTAATTGATAAATTAAGAATTACAAATACAAAAAAGATAGTTATACCTCCTACCTATTCACTTGAAAAATCATCAGAAAAGAAAACAAAATCTAGAGAAGTTTCAAAAACCGTCTCTCTTTTAACAATTTGTAGACTTGAAAAAAGAAAAGGTATTCTTCCAGTATTAAGATGTTTATCAAATTTAAATAAAAATAAGTTATTAAAGCCATTTCACTGGAATATTTGTGGTGAAGGATTACAATTTAAGGAAATAAATGAAAATATTAAAAAATTAAATTTAACAGACCAAGTATCTTTAATTGGAAAAATAAACGATAATTTGAAACAAAAATTTTTAGAAAGTTCTGATGTTTTTGTAATGCCATCATATAACGTTAACAACTCTATTGAAGGTTTTGGTATCTCTTATATTGAAGCAGCTGCTTACAAAATTCCGTCAATTGCAGGTTTAGATGGAGGAGTAACAGACGCTGTAATTGACTCAAAAACAGGTTGGTGTGTAGATCCTATGAATGAAGAGAATTTGGCTAATGTTTTAAAAGAAGCTATAAATAATAAAAATTTAAGACAAAAATACGGACTTCAAGCAGAAAAAAATTTTTTAAAAAGTTTTTTAGGAGAAAAAGTTTTCAGGAAATTCATGGATGCCATTAGCATTTAAGTGTAAATTATAAGTCTTTTCTGCAAATTTTGTTTTTAAATTCCCATAGTAATGAGGAAAAAGATCACCATTTCTAGAAACTTTCCATTTAAGATTATCTTGTATTTTTTTAGTGCTAAAGGAGATAACTAACAAATTTTTCTTTCCTCGAAAATGTTTTGTTACCGTTTTATTCAATTGTTTTTTTGTAGATAAATGAATGAAACCATCTTTATTATCGATTTCTGACCCGCCATAAAATTTATTTAAAATTGCATTATCCCATTCATCTTTAGAACAGACTTTATAAACTAAATTCATAATTTTTCATTTTCTGTCATGAATTCTTTTATTAAGTTTATTAAAAGCTCTGGTTCATCTTCTTGAGAATAATGACCAGCATTTGGCATTTCAACAACCTTAGAACCAGGAAAAAGAGCTTTAAAATCTCTTATGGCATAGTCTGGTTCAATTGCTTTATCTTTCATTCCATATGCCAAAATGGCTGGTTTCGAACATAAAGACTTAAGGTCACCTTGTTTAATGCCTTCTACAATATAAGGAACAATCCTATTTAAAAGAGCATCTAATGGGAAATTAATAGCTCCTATACAACTTGCTCTATCAGGAAACTGAGATGAATAAGCATTTATCCATGTATCATTAATAATATTATTATTTGTAAAGTTCGGTATTTTCATAACAGAAAGAATTGTTGATCCTAGTTCACCTAGAATACCTTCTAATGTTTTATCTAGATAATGTTTGTTTATCCACTGAAACCAAGGAGATAAATCTTTAGGTCTTTCTTCTTTGCTATAACCAAATAATGTATTAATTAAAACGAAACCTTTGACTTTATTAAGATTTCTAATTGAATATGCAGCTGTTATCGGACCACCCCAATCTTGACCAACAAACGTAATATTGGTTAATTTTAAATAGTCAATTAATCTACTCAAATTTTCTACATGAGTTTTTAAAGTATATTCTTTATCTTGCGGAGTTTCTGATTTACCAAAACCCATCATATCAGGAACAATAACCCTATATGATTTTGACAATTCAGGTATGAATTTTCTATATAAATAGCCCCAGGTAGGTTCGCCGTGTAGCAGAATAATTGGATTAGCCTGTCTTGGCCCCTCATCTACGTAATGCATTTGAAAACCATTTCCATCAAAAAAATTAGGCAAAAATGGCCATGTTCCTTCAAATGTTTCTGATGCTTTGATCATTTATAAAACCTTCTAGAAATCGATCTACATTTCTGTACTTGTCGCTTCCTTCTCATACGTAAAAGTACAAACACCTACAAAATTATTTTCCTTAAAAACCAAACTTCCTTTCAGATCTGCAATAATGTTTAGATAATTAGATTCAAAGCTTTTCAATGCATCCGGATTTTCAAATTTAATGGAAACATTTAGATCACCTGATTGACTGATGAAAATATTAAGACCTACAATATTATATTCACTTATTTTAGAACCAAACTTTTCAGAGCAAAATGAGGCAGCCAATTTTGCTTCGCTTACAGATGTAAATTTAAAATTTAAAATTTTTCCAAACATTTTTAACCTTTAATTTGATCTAACATATTCATAAGTTGTTCATTGTCAGATGAAAGATTTTTTATACGTTTTAATGTTCCTATGTTTAGGTTTAATTCTGATTTTAAATTCTTCCCTAGTGAAGATAGTTCAAGAATATCATTCTTTTTATGAGCAATACCAAATTGCATTAATAACTCTTCATCATCTCTTGAAATCTGTTCATTTATAATAAATTTCAAAATTGCAATTGCTTCTATTATTTGAAGATTTTTAAAATTTCCAATTAATTTGTTTAATACATTTATTACAGACTCAGCAGTGCCTTTTCTTTGATTAACTTGTACTTCTAGTTGATAAGACAACTTCGAAGCCAAACCTTTTAATAATTTTATTTTGTTTTTTGTTAATCTTCTTACTCTAGTATCACTTACACATAACGTTCCAAGAGTATAACCATCTGAAGTAGTAACAGGGAATGCTGCATAGAACTTTACTCCAAAATCAACAACCGCCGGATGGTTATTAAAGCGATAGTCAATAGTCATGTCATTGATAATTAAAGGTTCTGTTTTTTCAATTGCAAATTGACAAAGTGTTTGTTCTCTTGGCATTTCCATTGGCACTTCATCTGGAAAACCATCTCTTGCTAAAACAAACTGTTTTTCATTATCAATAACCCCAGTCCAACTTACCGGACAACCAGTTATTTCTTTTGCAAGAAAACAATAAATTTCATATAATTCTTCTCTACTTTCATCTAATACACCAGTTCTTTGAACTGCTTTAACTCTAAGTGCATCGTTGGAAGGTATATTAGCTGGTTTAAAATTCATTTAGCATACTTTATATTTGATTAGAATTTTTAAATGGTAATTTATATTAACTTTACAATTTCCATTCATCAAGTATCACTTATTATTAAATTAAAGAAAATAGTATGATGATTGAAAAAAGCACTAAATTTTAAAATTCAAATATAAACAAGTAACCATAACTGACAATTATTGCTGGAAAAGCTGAGTAGATTGTAGCTATGAAGGCAGCTTTGGGGTGCAATGCAATTGCAGGAAACAATGCATCACCATCATTTGAAATTGCATTACCTATTTGTGCAGATAATGGTATTATACCATTTAAGTATAGAGTGGTAACTAATATTTGTGGTCCACAACCAGGTAAAAAACCTATTAGAATAGCAATAAATGGAATTAATATATAATATGATTTGAAGATAGTTTCTAAATTAAAACCTCCAAAATTAACAGTTAATTCATAAGCAAGGAAAGCTAGTATCACCCAACCTGTTATAAAGTTGGTATCTGAAACAGTTCTTCTAATTATCTTTTCATTAGGTCCTGAAGGGCTATACTTAAAACCACTAATGATTGGTATAATCCACATAATAAAACACAGAGAACCTGCAAAAAAGCCAAAAAATGTTATTGGATTCTCAATAAAGTTATTTGAAAAATAGGCATCAAGATCAATTTGAAAAGCAGATAAAATTCCAAAAATCATGCCTGGTATCATTAAGGTTAGCCAGACTAAATCTAAAGTTTTTGATGTTTTATACTTTGATGGTTTACAATTTAATCTAATCAAATCACAACCATTCATCTTCATGAAACTCTTTCCATGAATTGAATTAACTAGTAAACCGGACACATATCCTACAAAAAAACCAATTAATAAAATTAATAATCCAGTTACTGGTTCTCTTGCAATTAACAGAAAAGCCGCATCACCCATTGTAGCAGTCAAAGCTGCAACAACAGATCCAAACGATGCTTTGCCTCTTGAGTATTGAGTTAAAACAATAATTGCTCCACCACAGCCCGGGAGAGCTCCTAAAAAGGAACTTATAAAGACTTCTAATTTTGGTTTATTTAAGAGAATATTTTTTACATCAATTTTTAGATACTTCTCTAATGTAAAAAAAAGCAATAATGTTCCAGCCACAAAACTGGTAACACCTATGTAAGCATCAGAAACTGATGATTTTATAATTTCCCATGTCTGATTATCCATATTAAAAAACAGATAAACTCCAACAAATAAAAAGAAATAACTAAATATTTGCTGATACCTAATAATAAATGGGTATATGGTGGCCTGTGATGAGTTATAATTCATGAATTCTCTATAAAATTTTGTTTATGCACTTTATATTGCACACAGCAATGATGACGTCAATATACTAATAAAGTTAGTCATGGCTAATTTTAATTTTTTTAAAATTTATTTAGATTTGAAATATTTGATTTAAAATTAATTCTAATATGTTTATAAATATATAAATAAAAAAGAGTAACTGCATGCAAATTGATAAAGATACACAAGCTTTAATTAATGAACGTATAAATAATAATGCACCTGCTCTTGAGAGCTTTACTCCGCAGGAGCTTAGAGCTTTAAGAGCAAAAATGGCAGAAACTCCTGAAGAGTTGAAGGTTGATATAACAGATGTAGAAGATTTCTCAGTTAATGGCACTCTTGGGACTATTCCACTTAGAAAATATTTTAACAAGTCTTCTTATAACATTAATAATGATAAGTTACCTTTAATAATATATTTTCATGGAGGCGGCTTTGTAATGGGTGATCTTGAAAGCCATGATTTGGTATGCAGGCATCTATGCAAACAAACTCATGCAATAGTAATAGCAGTTGATTATAAACTTGCTCCTGAATACAAATTTCCATCCCAAATTACTGATACAAAAGATGCAATTACAGAAATTATAAAAAAATCAAGTGAACTAAACATTGATGAAAATAAAATTATTTTGTGTGGAGATAGTGCCGGTGGTGCTTTGGCAACTATTGGTACAATTATGTCAAGAGATAAAATAATCCCTAAAGTACATGGCCAAATATTAGTTTATCCTTGGGTAGATATGACTATGTGCAGAAGATCCATGGATATAGATCTTGAGGGAATGATACTTAATAAAAAAACTATAAAGTATTTTGTTGATCATTATTTAAATTCTTATGAAGAACAAGTAGATTGGAGGGCATCTCCAATTTTAACACCTAACTTAGAAAACATGCCACCAACTTATATTTTTGGAGCTGGTCTAGACCCTCTAGTTGATGAAGGTGATGCTTATAAAAGAAGACTTTTGTCTTTTGGAAATGAAGTTCATTATCGTCTGTTCCCGGGACAAATGCACGCTTTTGTGAGTAATTCTGTACAATTGCCAACAGCTCTAATATGCATAAAAGAAATGAGTGAGGCGGCTATTGCAATATTTTCAAAGCTTAAATGATTAATAATTATTTGTATCAAGGTAAATCAAAAATTAAAAATTTTAATTGTAATTATTTAGGGGTATAAATATTGTCTCTATTCAAATCGTGTATATCTCTTTTACCACATAAAGCCATTGTCATATCTGCTTCTGTTTTAATGATGTTGAGAGCTTTTTTTACACCTTCTTTTCCAAGGGCTCCTAAACCATACAAAAATGCTCTACCGATATACGTTGCTTTTGCCCCTAAACAAATTGCTTTAATAACATCCTGACCAGATCTTATACCTCCGTCAAGATGAACTTCAACAAGTTTACCTACCTTATCTACTATTTCGGGTAAAATATTTATAGTAGAGGATGCCCCATCAAGTTGTCTTCCTCCGTGATTAGAAACAATTATAGCATCAGCTCCTGTTTTGGAAGCTAACAGAGCATCTTCAGAATCTAAAATGCCTTTTATTATTAATTTACCACCCCATCTCTTCCTAATCCAATCTACTTCTTTCCAATCAAGTTTTTGATCAAACTGAGTACTTATCCAAGAACCTAAAGATCTTACGTCTTTTATTCCTTCAACATGACCAACAATATTTCCAAAAAAATGATTTTTAGTTGTTAGCATTCTTAAACACCACATTGGCCTAGTTAATACTTGATATATATGCTTGGGAATTAATTTGGGTGGAGTTGATAGTCCATTTCTTAAATCTTTATGTCTTTGGCCTAAAAGTTGTAAATCAAGTGTTAAAACTAAAGCACTACATTTAGCTTCTTTGGCCCTGTCAATGAGGCGTTCCATGAATTTTTTATCTTTCATGACATAAAGTTGAAACCAAAATGGTTTTTTTGTTTTTTCAGCTACTGCTTCAATAGAACAAACGCTCATAGTTGATAAAGTATAAGGAATACCAAATTCTTCTGCTGCTTGTGCAGCTAATATTTCTCCGTCTGCTCTTTGCATTCCTGTCAAACCTGTTGGAGCAATTGCTACTGGCATTGAAACGGGTTGATTAATCATTTTAGTTTCAAGAGTTCTATTTGACATATCAATTGCAACCCTTTGCCTAAGTTTAATTTTTCGAAAGTCAGAAACATTTTCATTGTATGTTGTTTCAGTCCATGAACCAGAATTTACATAATCAAAAAACATTTTGGGGACACGCTTTTTAGCTAACGTTTCTAAATCTTTAATCTCTAAAATTTCCATTAAATCTTCCCATCATTTCTAATATACATTATTAAATAAAATATAATAAAACTCAATAATGCAGTTGAAATAAGGATCATTTTAAATTGGAGGAAATATTGAAAATTTTTGAATTAAGAACTTACACATTACATGTTGGTAAATTATCAACAGCTATGAAAATTTATGAGGATTTAGGTTGGCCAGCTTTAAAAAAATATAAGGATAATATTATACGATATTATATTGGTGATGTCGGTGCATTAAATCAAATAATTCATGTCTGGCAATTTAAAGACGATAATAGTAGAAGAGAATTGTGGAATACTATATATAATGATAAAGATTTTATAAAATTTGCCTCTGAATTTAGACCACTTGTCTTAACACAAGAAAACAAACTAATGACTGCTGCTCCATGGACACCTTATGAAACTGCTTAGGAAAATATAATGCACAAAAACAAATATAATATTGCTGTAATACCTGGTGATGGTATTGGGACAGAGGTTATGCCTGAAGCTCTAAAAGTATTGAATATAGTTTCTAACAAATATGGCATAAATCTACAATTTGATCATTTTGATTTTAGCTCTTATGAATATTATTCAAAACATGGTCAAATGATGCCAGATGATTGGAAAAAGCAAATTGGAGAACACGATGCTTTGTTTTTTGGATCCGTAGGTTGGCCTGATAAAATTCCTGACCATATTTCATTATGGGGATCTTTATTAAAATTTAGAAGAGAGTTTGACCAATATATAAATCTTAGGCCAGTTAAGTTAATGCCTGGTGTTCCCTCTCCTCTGGCAAATCGGAAACCAGGGGATATAGATTTTTATATTATTAGAGAAAACACCGAGGGAGAATACTCATCTATAGGTGGTAAAATGTTTCCAGATACTGAAAGAGAAATCGTTATGCAGGAAACTATTATGTCACGAGTGGGCGTAGATAGAGTTCTAAAATTTGCTTTTGAATTAGCAAATAAAACAGAAAAAAAACATTTAACGTCTGCTACAAAATCTAATGGTATTTCTATAACGATGCCCTATTGGGATGAGAGGGTTGAAGAAATGGCCAAGCAATACTCAAAAGTTAAATGGGATAAATATCATATTGATATACTTTGTGCACATTTTGTACTTAACCCTGACAAATTTAATGTTGTGGTAGCTTCAAATTTGTTTGGAGATATTTTATCAGATTTAGGTCCTGCGTGCACTGGAACAATAGGTATTGCTCCATCTGGTAATATTAACCCTGAGAAAAAATTTCCATCATTATTTGAGCCTGTACATGGATCTGCGCCAGATATTGCTGGAAAAGGAATTGCCAACCCTGTTGGTCAAATTTGGGCAGGTGCTATGATGCTTGAATATCTTGGATTTAAAGAAGCATCAGAACATATTATTAGAGCAATAGAAGAAGTTTTAGAAAAGGAAGAGTATAGAACTGTCGACTTAGGAGGAAAAGCAAACACAATTAGTTGTGGTTCTGCGATTGCAGATGCAATTTAAAACTCAAGACTTTAGTTTTTGCCGTAATTTTTGCATGCCACCAATCCACTTAGAATAATTATTAGCTTTTTTTTGAAAGTAACCTAAAACTTGCTCATGTGGTGAAATAAGAAAGGTTTCTTCTTTAACAGCTTTTATGACATCTAAGGCCACCTGAGTTGGTTTCATCATTCCATCAAGAGCTGATACTTCGTTTTCTCTACCTTTTGTCATGGCTGTCTCTACAGCCTGAGGACATAAGATTGAAACTCCTATACCTTGTTTTCCATAGGTAATTGCAATCCATTCAGCAAATCCTATGGCAGCATGTTTAGTAGTTGAATATGTAACAGAATCGATATGGCTCAGCAAACCTGCTGCAGACGATGTGTTTACAAAATATCCATTACCTCTTTTTAACATTTCAGGTATTAGTTTTTTTGCAGCAAAAACATGTGACATGACATGTAAATTCCAGTTTTTATTCCAATCTTCAATAGGTGTCTGTTCATTACCTAAACTCAGTATTCCAGCGTTAGAACAAAAGATATCGATAAGACCAAATTCAAGATTAATTTCATCAATTATTCTAGTTAATTGGTTTTCATTAGTTACATCGCAAACTATAGGAATTAGTTTGTTACTTTCTGACTTGAAATTATCAAAATTTATATCAAGAACTACAACAACTTTTGCATTTTCATTTATAAAGCTTGTGGCCAAGGCTTTACCAATACCACCTGATCCACCTGTAACAACAATAACTTTGTTTTTTATTTCCAAATTTTAATCCTATTGTATTTATTTTTGTTTTTCGATAATATCAAGAAAACGTCCTAAATCTTTGACTTCTTTAGCATTAAAAGTGTCTGCCAGAAACTTATTATTTTCTCCACTTGGACTAAACTTTACACCCTCTTTTTTTGAATAAGACACCCAGCTATTTTTTTCTAGTTTTTTAACGTGTCTTCTTACTGTTTCAATACTTAAAGAAGTTAATGATGATATAAGACTGTAAGTTAAAACTGTACGTGTCTTAAATCCAGTTTCAGTTAATTGAAACCATAGTTCTACTGCTTCGTCTCTAATTTTAGCTTCATCTTTATCCATCATTACTAAAATATAATGCCACGCAATCACTTGAAAAATCAAATATGCGTTTGCACTACCAAAATTTTCAACAGCAAATCTTGATCTATTTATCTCAAAATAAAGAAAATGGTGCCAGACAGCAACAAAGTTTTGTTGCAAAAATTTTTCCATTTCATTTTTCAAAAACAGTCCTCCAACAACCTTTATGAGGTTAAAACAAAGCTTATAAAATATCTATATAGAATTTGTTATAATGTTAATGATGTGAAAACAGGAATGCTAGTTGGAAAATTTACTGAGCTCACTATCGTTAATTTAAAATTTGATTGTAAATCAAGAATATCCGTTCACGTTTCGTGAAACATTTCAGATTGACTATTAAAAAAAAACAATATACTTTTGTCGATTATTTAGGTGGCCGCTCCCTAGTAAAAAAAATGGTTCCTTACTTTATTTGTTTGTAGGTGTAATAAAAATGGCCGAAATTGAATTAAATACAAAAATTTTTAGAAAAGATAATTTAGATATTGTTTATTCTATAACTGGAAAAAAATATTTAAATGGTATACTTCACTACAAACTAAAATCTGAAAGTTCTGAAGAAATTTTTTTAAGTGAGCATGCTGTGAATGATAGATTTGTTACTGAATCAAAATACTGCGAACTACCGAAAAACTCTGTTTCTAGGTTATTTACTAAAATAATTAAAAATGGTTATATTATAGGAAAATCAAATGAAAAATAAAATTTTATTAGCAACTGCTATTTCTTCTCTTCTATTTCTTTCCGCATGTGAGACTGCCTCACAAAAGGTAGTTAGTAGTACATCTGCAACTTCAGGTAGTACTAGTAGTGCTTCAGCTTCAAGCTCAGTTGAAAAAAAGAAAAGTTTGTTTGCTCAAGCTAAACAAACTGCTGCTGAAAAATTAATTGCTGTTGGTGACAGAGTATTATTTGACTATGACTCTGCTAAATTAGATTCTACTTCAAAAATACTTCTTGATGCACAATCAAGGTTCCTGAGAGCTAACACTGACCTTAATTTCATTATTGAAGGTCATTGTGATGAACGAGGTACTAGAGAGTATAACTTGGCTTTAGGAGAACAAAGGGCAACTGCAGTAAGAGACTATCTAGTTATACAAGGAATTGACCCTGATAGAA
>CACNFD010000017.1 GCA_902619615.1 uncultured SAR116 cluster alpha proteobacterium
TATTTCATTGTTTTTAGTACTGTTAGGTTTGTCATATTCATTTAATTGAATAACATTAAATTTTTTAATATTATCTAAAATGTTATTTTTTGTAATATATAATTCTTCAATTTCAAAAGCATTATAATCAGTGTTTTCATCTTTTCTTTGGTTACCAAAATTATTTATTTCTAACTCTCGTTCTTGTATTAGATTTTCAAAATTTTTTGTAAGCAAACATATAATTCCCTCATCAAGTGATAAATAATCAAAAATTGAATTTAATTGTTTTTCATGAAATAAAGGTAAAAAATGTTCTATACCGTTAAACTTAATACCAGCAGATATGTTTTCATAAAATAAACTATTTATACTAGCAGCTCCATTTTTACTCCTAAATCTTTTTCTGAAATTCTCTATGCTTTTTTCATTCAATATAAATTCATTTGATGTATAAATATCAAAATCATTTATTTTATCCTTTGATCTTTGTGTAAGAGGATCCATTATTTTGATTGATTCTATATTTTCACCTATAAAGTCAATTCTAAATGCACTTTTGTTACCAACAGGAAAAACGTCTAATATGCTTCCTCTTATACTAAATTCACCAAACTCTCTTACTGTTTGCACTCTTTTATATCCTGAGTTATTTAAAAACTCGACAATTAGTTGAAATTTATAATCTGATGATAATTTTAAATTTACAAAATGTTTTAAAAAAAAATCTTTAGGCGCTGTCTTTGTAAATAAACCATTAATAGTAGTTAAGATAACGTTTTTGCTTTTATTTTTATTTTTTTTAAAAAAACAAAGATCTGTATATGATTTTATACGCTCTCCAATTAAATTGAGATTTGGTGATGAGATATCATAAGGCAAACAATCCCATGCTGGGATTTTGTATATGTTTATTTCTTTGAAATTGGAATATAAAAAATTATAAACATTCGAGAGCTCTAAATCATTTTTTGCTATGTAAAATATATTGTGATTTTGAGATAGAGAAGAAATCAAGAAAGGTATTAAGCTATCTCTAATGCCATTGATTTCTCTTATTTTATTTAAATCTTTATTAAAATTAAACAATTTAATAACCTTTAAATTCTTTTATAAGATCTATTAAAAAGTTTTCTTTAGAAGATTTGGATTTTTCAATATTTATGGATAAACGCCATATTCTAGGATCTCCTGAATTTAGAAGATCTTGGTATGCTAACAAATCATCATCATCGAGATTTTTTAAATGATTTTCTGCAAAATCACCTAATAAAATATCGGTTTCTCTAGTACCAGTATATTTAGATCTATAAATTAATTTTTTTATAAAAATAGTTCTATTACTCAATTTTTTCTCGTTTTATTGATATTTTTTGTTATTGTTTATTATAAATAAAGGTTTTTGATTTCTTGTCTAATGTAATTATTAAAAGACCAAAAGAGATTTTTGAATTATTCTCATCACTTGGAAATTTAAGTGGTGTTGGAGAAAAAAAATTAAACCTTTTAGAAAAAAAAATTGGTCCATATTTAATAAATCTTTTATTTTATTTGCCTCACAAGTCTATTAATAGATACCAAAATATATCATTAAAAGAAGTAAATCATGGTGACATATTAACTTGTGAAGTAGAGGTTGTAGAAATAAATATTCCTCCTTTTAATTTCAGAAAAAAAAATAATATGTCTAGGATAATAACCTTTGGTATCAATGATCAAAAAAATGTTAGATTAGACATTATTTATTTTGGGCAAAATACACAATATTTAAAAAATATTTACAAAGTCGGAAATAGAGTTTTTGTAAGTGGAAAATTTGAGATCTTTAATGGGCTTGGACAGATTGCTCATCCTGACTATGTTGTAAAAGAAACTGAGAAAAAATTAATACCATTGTTTCAACCAATTTATCCTTTATTTTTTGGAATAAACCAAAAATTCATATCAAAAATTATCAATCAAGGTATAAAGAAAATACCAACAACACCTGAATGGTTGAGAAAAGATATACTAATAAAATACAAATTCCCAAATTGGCATACTTGTATATCTAGAATACATAATCCAGAAAACAATGATGACTTAAACTTAAATAGTATTTTTAGAAAACGACTTGCTCTTGATGAATTAATTGCAAATCAGATTTCAATGTTACTAATAAAAAATAAAATTTCTAAAATAAAAGAAATTAAACAACCTTATAGCAACTCTGAATTAATTGAAAATTTTTATTCAAATTTACCATTTGAGTTAACTGAAAACCAAATAAAAGTTATTGATGAGATCAAAGAGGATATTTATAGTAATAAAACTATGGTTAGGATGCTTCAGGGAGATGTTGGGTCCGGTAAAACAATTGTTGCTGTAATTTCTATGCTCAACGCAATATTAGATGGATCTCAAGCAGTATTGATGGTTCCAACAGAAATTCTTGCAATTCAACATTTTAATACAATTACAAACTTACTAAAACCTATAAAAATTCAACCAATTCTTCTATTAGGAGAAAGTAGATCTGTTTATGATAACAAAACTAGATCCAATATAATTAAACAAATAGCAGACGGTGAAATTAAAATTATAATTGGAACTCACGCATTAATTTCAAAAAAAATAATATATAATAACCTATCTTTAGCTGTTATTGACGAGCAGCATAGGTTTGGCGTTAAACAAAGAGTTGAAATAACAGAAAAAGGTAATAACGTTAATGTACTAGTTATGACAGCAACTCCTATACCTAGATCTCTCGCACTTACTGCTTATGGTGATATGGATATTTCTGTTTTAAGAGAAAAACCGATTGGCAGAAAATCAATAAACACATACGTTTTATCACAAAACAAAATTGCAGAAGTATTATCTTCTATTGAAAGAGCAATTAAAGCTGGAGCATTAGTATATTGGGTTTGTCCTCTAATTGAAGATTCTGAGAATTCAGATCTGATTGCAGTTAACGAAAGATATAATTTTTTAAAAAATAATTTTAAAAACATTAATGTTTCATTAATTCATGGAAAACAAAATCAGATTGAAAGAGAAACATCAATGAATGAGTTTAAATCTGGTGAAAGTAAAATTCTTGTGGCAACTACGGTAATCGAAGTTGGAGTAGATGTTCCTGAAGCTACAATAATTGTGATTGAATGTGCAGAAAGATTTGGATTAGCGCAAATACATCAGTTAAGAGGAAGAGTTGGAAGAAGTAATAAAGAATCCTCATGTATATTGTTATATAATTCTAATTTAAGCTCAATTGCTCATTCAAGGTTAAAAATTTTAAAAGAAAATGACAATGGATTTAAAATTTCTGAATATGATTTAGAATTACGTGGACCAGGCGAAATTCTTGGAAGCAAACAATCTGGCAATCTTGAATTTAAGTTTGTAGATTTGTATGTTCACAACCAAATGATTCCTGTTGCAAGAGATGAAGCGAGAAAAATGCTGGAAAATGAAGATGATAAAGAAAAAATTAATGTTCTTTTATCTATTTTCGAAAATAATGATGCTATAAAATTATTAAAAGGAGGTTGATAGTCACTTAATCTTTTTACTCTTTATTTTTGGAGTAACGATGCCACCAGAAATCACCATTTTCACAGCATCTTCAACTTTCATTTTCATATATATTAAGTCCTTCTTGGGGACAAATAAAAGAAATCCACTTGTAGGGTTAGGAGTAGTAGGTATAAAAACATTAATTAAGGTTTCATCTTTTAAGTTCTGAACTTCTCCTTTTGTTTCTCCTGTGACAAACCCAATAACCCAAATTTTTTTTCTTGGATATTCAACTAAAACAACTTCTCTAAAACTGTCTGAGTTAGTAGACATGACTGTTTCCATAATTTGTTTAATTGCACCGTATATACTTCTAACAACAGGCATTTTATCAAGCACTCTTTCCCCAGCCTTAAGCAAAGTTCTACCAATAAATCCAGGAGTTATAGCTCCAATAAAAGTAATAACCACAACACTGATAATTAATCCTATTCCAGGTATTTGGTGTGGTAACTGTTTAGTAAAATCCAAACTATCAGGTAATAAACCAGCAACTTGAGAGTCTATAAAAGTAATTATGATCCAAGTAACGTAGATTGTTATTAAAATTGGAGATGTGACTAAAATACCTGCAAGAAAATATCTTCTAAATCTTGCAAACAAACCTATTTTTTCTTCAGACAATTTAAACTCCTGATGTTATAAATATTATAAGTTATTTAAATAAATACACAAAACCAATATGAAAAGATTTAAAAATGAAAAAATTATCAGATGAACAGTTAAGTGAGTTAAATAAGTTAGATTCTATCTCAAAAATAAGAAGAGTAGTTCAAATATTAAGAGATCCAATTGATGGTTGTCCTTGGGACTTAAAACAAGATTACAATTCATTGGCTCCCTATTCTATTGAAGAAGCTTACGAACTTGTAGATGCAATAGAAAACAATGATATCAAAGAGATTAAAACAGAGTTAGGAGATTTATTATTACAAGTTATTTTAATTTCACAAGTAGCTGATGATAAAGGAGATTTTAATTTTGATGATGTTGCTAATGAGATATCAAAAAAAATAATTAGAAGACATCCACAAATATTTGATAAAAATTACAATAAAAATGATCTTCCTCATGAAACATGGGAAAAAATCAAAAAATTAGAAAAAAACAAAAGCACAAATACAAAAAATACATTAGACCAAGTTGAAAAAAATATTCCAACTTTACTAAGAACTCTTAAATTACAAAAAAAAGCTGCATCATTGAATTTTGATTGGGAAAATGAAACTCAAATTTTAAATAAAATTGATGAAGAAATTTTTGAATTAAAAAATGCATTCAAGTTAAATGACAAAAAAATGATTGAAGAAGAGTTAGGAGATCTATTCTTTACTGTTATTAATTTATCACGAAATTTAAATTTAGATCCAGAGCAAACAATAAGAAAAGCTAATAAAAAATTTACTACCAGATTTAATGAGATGGAAAACTTTATTGAAGGCAACAAACTAAAATGGCATAATTTAAAAAAACATGATTTTAAAAATCTTTGGAATAAAGTAAAAAATAAACAAAGAGGAATTAATGAATAATAACATACCTAAAACTATACTTATTACTGGGGCCACTTCAGGCTTTGGAAAGGCAACGGCAAAGCTATTTAATGAAAATGGCTGGCAAACAATAATTACAGGTCGAAGAGCTGATCGTTTAGAAGAACTTGCAAAGGAATTGGGCGACAAATCATTACCACTTGCTTTTGATATAAGTGATAGGCGTGCAGTTAATTCAGCCATACAAAATATATCTCCAAATTTTAATAATATATCTGTTTTATGTAATAATGCAGGCTTAGCTCTTGGATTAGAGGGTGCTGATAATGCAAACCTAGATGACTGGGATCAAATGATTGATACTAATATAAAAGGGCTAGTGTATGCCACTCGAACTATTTTGCCATTGATGGTTGAAAACGGAGAAGGTCATATAATTAATCTAGGATCAGTCGCTGGCACATATCCTTATCCAGGAGGTAATGTTTATGGAGGAACCAAGGCATTCGTTAGTCAATTTTCTTTAAATTTAAGAGCTGATTTAGTTGGCAAAGGCATTAACGTAACGTCTGTAGAGCCAGGTTTAGCAGAAACAGAATTTTCTATTGTTAGGTTTAAGGGAGACAAAGAAAAAGCGTCTCAGGTATATCAAAATACAAGATCAATAAAAGCAGAAGATATTGCAGAAACAATATATTGGGTGGCCACAAGACCTAAAAATATAAATGTTAATAAAATTGAAATAATGGCTGGAGATCAAGCTTTTAACCCTTTTAATATTGTAAAAAATGGCTAATTTTTGTATTTCCTGTAAGGATTATCAGATGGAATAATTAAATCTCTAATATTATTCCAAATTTGAACATTGCTTGCAGCTAAAATTGATCCTTTAGATTTTATATTAAATTCATCTTTATTTATTGCCATATAAACACAACCGCCAGCCTCTTTTGTGATCAAGTCCATTGGAGAATGATCCCAGGGAGTAACTCTTCCGTGAAAAATAAATTGAATTTCATTATTTGCTAACATAATTGTTTCGATGCCTGCACTACCAATAAATAATCTTTCTGTGCTAGTTCTTAAATTATTGAGAATAGACTTTCTGTAATTTTCAGGTATTCCTTTAGTTCCACCAGAACCAATTAATTTTAGTGATTTATATGGATTTATTAAGAGTTGAGATAATATATTGGTGTTTGTGTCAACTTGATAAGCTCCAAAGTTTTTAAATGCGTAAACAAATTTGTGTTTTAGAGGACAATATATAAATGTGGCTATAGGAACCATAAAACTAACAAGTGAAATCATAGAACAAAAATTTTCTTTTCCATTAATGTAGTTCTTAGTTCCATCTATTGGATCAACAACCCACAGTAGAGGTATATCCAAATATTTATCATATTTTTTTTGTAAAAAAGCAGTTTCTTCACCTAATATATCATTAACATTTAAAAACCCTTTTAAATGCTCTAATATAAATTTTTCACTTTTTTTATCTGCAATACTTACAAAATCATCATTTGATGTTTTTGTACTTATATCCTCAGATTTCAAATTTTTATAATAATGTAAAATAATTTTTTTATTAACATTTATTAATAGATTCATTATAAAAGCAATGATTTCACTTCTTGTTTTATTATTTTGAATTGAAATATCATTCATATTAATCAGATAGTATACAACTCAATTTCAGGAAAATATGATTTAAATGAATTTAATTTGTCATTAGATATTTTAGCTTTAACTTTATTACCTACAAAATTTATATCACAAAAGGTTTCATTATATACATATGAATTTTTATACAACCATGAAGAAATTTTATATGCGTCAACAGGTATATAAAAAAGAATGTTAGTAAATTTTTTTTCCGCTAAATTTTCAATATAATTTTTTAAATTTTCAATGCCTTTAGAAGTTAAAGCTGAGGTTTTAACAGAGTTATTCTTATATTTCATTCTAATATTACTCACGTCGGAATTTAAATCACATTTATTAAAAACATTTATTATTTTCTTTTCTAACACTTCTTCAGTAAAACCAATAGAAATTAATGTATCAAAAACTAACTTTGCTTGGTTTTCTATATTAGGATTTGATAAATCATGAACTAACAATAAGTAATCAGCTGTAAAGAGTTCTTCTAAAGAAGATTTAAATGAATCAATTAACTCTGTAGGTAATGCTGATATAAAACCAACAGTGTCTGAAATTATAATCTTTCTATTATCAGACATTTTTATAGAACCCATTTTTGTATCTAAAGTTGCAAAAACCATATCTTTAACTAATATGTCTGAAGATGTAAGATTGTTAAAAATTGTTGACTTTCCACTATTGGTATAACCAACCAATGAAAACATCAAAGAAGAGACATTTTTTCTAAGTTTTCTTTGAACTTCTCTTGTTTGTGTCACCTTTAAAAGTGATTTTTTTAATTGTTTAATTTTTGAATTAATTATTCTTTTATCTAATTCTATCTGTCTTTCACCAGGGCCACCTACTTTGCTTAATCCCCCCCTTTGTCTTTCAAGATGTGTCCAAGACCTTACAAGTCTAGTTTTTTCAAAACTTAAATTAGCTAGTTCAACTTGTAATTTACCTTCTTTAGTTTTGGCTCTTAGACCAAAAATTTCAATAATAAGTTGTGTCCTATCTATGATTTTTTTTTGAAAAATTCTCTCTAAGTTTCTTTGCTGTATTGGAGATAAAGAACAATCAAAAACTATTAAATCTACGTAGCTTAGATCAAAATTATTTTTAACTTCATTAGCAACTGTATTATTAATTAATAATGACGATTTTGGGATACTGATATTAATTACTTTTTCAAAAACAATGGATGCATCTAATGCTTGTACAAGACTTCTAGTTTCAGACGAACGCGAAATGAAATTCTTTTGGTTAAAAATATCATTTTGCGAAAATTTGTTATTTTTAAAAATAGGAAGAATTAAAAATGTATTATAATTAATCATTAAATATTAATAACTCTAAAATTTTTTGAAATATAAATTTCTTAATTCAATTGATGTTTTGCCAATTATACCATTACTAATTTTAATATTGTCAATTTCAATAATTGGCGTAACAAATGAAGAAGCACTAGTTAAAAATACTTCCTTAGACTCTAACATTTCGTCTTTTGTGAATTTTTTTTCTAACATTTTAAAATTATTGTTTTTTGCAAATTGGGCAATAGTTTTCCTAGTAATTCCAGATAAGATTTTTCCATCAATTTCACGAGTTAAAATTTCATTGTTGTTATTAATAATCCAAATATTTGAACTAGATCCTTCAGTTACATAACCTTCATGATCAATAAAAATTCCTTCATAAGCATGATTTTGATTAGCATAGGTTTTAGCAAGAACATTTGGCAATAACTGAGTTGTTTTAATGTCTGGTCTAGACCATCTGTTGTCAAACACAGTAATTGCCTTTACACCTTTTATATCGTCGTCTATGTTATTTTTCTTCTGTGAAACAATCATTGTTAATATTGGTTTAGAATTGAGTTTGAAATAACTATGATTTCTGTCAGCAATACCTCTTGAAACCTGAATATAAATACTACCAAAATTAACTCTATTTAATTTAAATAGATTTTTTATAATAATTTTAAGTTGCTGTTTTGATAAATGAAATTTGATGTTTATTAACTTTAGAGAGTTAAATAATCTATTTATATGACCTTCATAATCATAGAAAACGCCGCTATTATAAAAAATTACTTCATAAACAGCGTCACCAAAATGATAACCTCTGTCATTTATGTGAATTTTAGCGTTTTGAATATTACAATATACTCCATCTATATAAGATATATTTGCCATCAAAAGAAATCCAAATTAACTGAAAGTAGTTCTTCTACTTTTTTCATTGATTTTACTGGCACAAACATAACAACTATATCCCCAGCTCTGATTATTGTATCACCTCTTGGTGAAACAATGCTTTCATCATCTTTCACTACAGCTCCTATAGAAACATCTTTTGGTAATTTTATATCTTTAAGAGTTTTACCTATAATTGAAGATGATTTTAGGGCTTCAAATGATATAACTTCACCAAATTCTTCAATTATAGAATGAACATGTTCAATTTGACCACTTCTTACTTCCTGCAGAATAGATGAAGCTGTTAGATTAGGAGGGCTTACCACACCTTCTAAATCCAATGAATTAAAAAGTGGAATAAATACAGGTAAATTAATTAATGCGACTGTATGTGACGCTCCTGATCTTTTAGACAATAAAGATGATAGAATATTAACTTCATCATTATTGGTAGCTGCTATATATGTCTCACCTTGTCCTAACCTAGCTTCTAAAATTATTTCAGGATCTAGGGAATCTCCAGAAATAATTGTAGCATATTCTAACATTTCAGCAGCATATCTTGCCTTTTCTTTATCTATTTCTAAAATTGTAAGGTTAGTTTCTGGAGATAATTTATGTATCTCTTCAGCAACTCTAATGCCAATTGCTCCAGCTCCTGAAATTGTTACTTTTTCTGCAGTAGTTTCTATGTGACCAAAGGCATTCAAAGTTCTATTTATTTGTTTTGTAGGACAAGCTAAATAAACTCTGTCACCAGCTAAAATTATATCATCTCCACCTCTAGGAACTATCAATTTAGTACCTCTAATTATTGCCATTACTGTAACTGACAGATCTGGGAATAAATCTACTAAATTTCTTAATGGAGTATCAAGAATTGGGCAATCTGATTTACAGGAAACTCCTAACATAGTTACAAGGGATCTTGCAAACTCAGCAACATCAAACGCTCCTGGTGTTCTCCATTGATTAACTATAGCATTAGCAACTTCGTCTTCTGGTGAAATAATTTTATTTACTCCTACATGTTTTAATAAATAATTTGAATATTTAGGGTCAAGATATTCTTTAGATCTTATTCTTATAATCATTGTAGGAGTTGCAAAAATCGATTTGGCTACATGACAAGCCGCAACATTTATCTCATCAGATTGAGTAACGGCAATTATAAGATCAGCATCTTTTATCCCAGCATCTTCAAGAACATTTGGATAAGAAGCTAAACCCAACACACCTTGAACGTCATATAATTCTGTAATACGTTGTATGGCTTCAGAATTTGAATCAATTACTGTTATATCAAAACCTTCATTAGAAAGATGTTCAGTAATGGAAGTCCCAACCCTTCCAGCACCACAAATTATAATTTTTTGCTTCATCTAATAACCCAAAAATTTAATTGATTTTATTTATTAATATTTATATCTAAGTCTTTCAATTTTCTGTGTAATGCGGATCTGTCCATACCAATAAATGTTGAAGTTTTTGCAATGTTGCCTTTAAATCTTTTTAATTGTTCTTTTAAATAATTTTCTTCAAAAACTTTTCTTGCTTCTTTTAATGACAAACTTAATTGGTTTGAAATGGCATTTGGTTTAGCTTTATTACTGTAACCTAATATCTCTGGTGGCAAATGTGAAGGCAAAATAATAAAATTTTTTTGATTGCCATACATAATAATTAACCATTCTATAATATTTTTTAGTTGTCTTGCATTACCAGGCCATTCATAATTTTCTAGAATCACACGTGTTTCAGAAGAAAATTTAAGAATGTTACTTCCAAAATCTTTTGATAAAAAGTTCAAAAAATGATTAATTAATCCATTAATATCTTCTCCTCTTTTATTTAGTGGTGGAACTTCGATTGGAGCAACTGAAAGCCTATAAAATAAATCTTCTCTAAGAGAACCATTTTGCATAGATTTTAATAAATTCTTATTACTAGCTGATATAATTCTAACATCAACATTAATTTTTTTATTGGAACCAATCTTATAAAAACTTTGATCTTGGATTGCTTGAACTAACTTGCCTTGTGTTTGTATGGGTAAATCACAAATTTCGTCAAAAAAAAGTGTTCCATAATTTGCTTGTTCAAACAAACCTACACTAGATTGATTGTTTTTTTCTTCGATATTAGTTTCATTCCAACCGAATAATACCTGCTCAACTCTCTCTGGAGACAAAGTTGCACATGATGCAACTATAAAAGGAAAAGAATTCCTATTAGATTTTTTATGGATCCATCGTGCAATAAGCTCTTTCCCAGACCCAGATGGGCCTGTAATTAAAACTCTACTATTAGTAGAGGCTATTTTATTTATTTTTTGATTTATATTTTTAAATATCACTGATTTATCAATTAACTTCATACGTTCATTTTCTTTTAACTCAAAATCTAAAACTTTTAATTTTAAACTTCTTTCTTTAAGAGCTTTTTCTACCATTAATATTAAACGATCAGCTTTAAAAGGTTTTTCAATAAAATCATAAGCACCATTTTTTGCAGCTTTCATAGCTGTTTCAATATTTCCGTGACCAGACATCATTAAAACAGGAATTTGTAGATCATAATTTTGGCTAAAACTTAAAAGTTTAAGACCAGCGTTAGTATCATTGTTCATCCATATATCAGTTATCATAAGAGTGATATTTTCATTTTTAAGAATATTCACTGCCATATCAAAGTTTGTTGCAATTATTGCATTATAATTTTCATCTTTAAGTATTTCTGCAACCATTTCACAAATATCAATCTCATCATCTACAACAAGAATAGAAATTTTATTTTTTAACATTTACTTTCTTCTTCTTTTTAAATTTTGATACAAGTGGAAAACTTAGAACTACGGATGTTCCATTTGAGTCTTTAAGTGGTTTAATTACCATTGATCCGTTATGATCATCTATAATTTTTTTTGTAATTGCTAATCCTAGACCTGAATTACCTACCTTTGTTGTATAATAAGGTTCTGTGATTTTTGAAATAATAGAATTTTCAATACCAGTCCCATTATCATTAACTTTAACAAATACTATATCATTGTCTATTCCAAATATAATTGAAATATGACCATTTTTAATTTCATTTAATGTAATATTTTCGTATGAATTTTTAATTAAATTAGTGCAAGCTTGTCTTACTTGCTTTTCATCAGCCATTATAAAAGCTTTATCCATTACCTCGTCAATTTCAATTTTAACATTCTTGAATGAAGAAATCATTGGATTGATATAATCATGTATTATTTTGTTTATATTTATCAATTTTAATTTAGGTGATGGCATCCTTGCAAATGAAGAAAACTCATTAACCAAATGATCAATATCATCGACTTGACGAGTTATCATATTTAAAGACTCTTCAAAAAACACTTTATCTATTTTTTTACCACTATTAAGTCTTTTTATTAGACGTTCAGAACCCAACCTTATTGGAGTAAGAGGATTTTTGATTTCATGCGCAATTCTTCTTGCAATATCAGACCAAGCACCCATTTTTTGAGCTTCAATCAAACTTGTTATATCATCAAATGTTAATACATAACCTAAAATTTGAGTTTCAGATTTTTGAACTACTAATCTAGTTATTAAATTTAAAACCTTATCATTTCTAATAATCTGAATTTTATCTTCAACAACATTTTTTTCTGTTCTAATTAAGCTTTCTACTAAATATTTAAACTCAGGTACTATTTCTAAAATTGATTTACCATAATCTTTATTAATTGAAATGTTTAGTAATTGCATAGCTGTTAAATTTGGAAGATTAATTTTTAAATCTTTATCAAGTCCAACTACACCAGAATAAACACCTGAGAGAACTAATTCAGAGAACTTTCTTCTTTTATCTAATTGATCATTTGCATGTTCTAAATCAACTCTATTTGATTTAAGATCAGAAATCATTAAATTAAATGCTTGGACTAACCGTTTAATTTCATTGACATTAATTTTAGACAACACATTATTTGATATTTTGTAATCTAAATTACCGCCACCAACTTCTTCAGCTCCCCTTATAAGAGAACTTATTGGTTCAAGTAACCTGTTTGCTATATTCAAACCTATAATTAATGAACTAAATAATAGAATAATTGTAATTAATATAAAAATAAATATGAAAGAAATTTTTATATCAAATTGTTTTAATTCTATAGATTGATAATCAGAAACTGCTATTGAGGTACTTTCTATTGCGTTAAGTACTTTTTGATCAACAAATCTAGTTATTAATAAATAAGCATCAATAAATTGAGATAATTTTATAAACGCACGAATTTTATTTGAATCATCTTCTTTAACAATAAAAATTTCACCACTATTTGCTATATCATAATATTTTTGTGGAACTTCTGTATAAGTGTATTCAAACACAAATTCAGAAAAGGCTAACACATTTCCAATTGAGTCAATAATTACAGCCTCTGATAAATTATGCTTTCTAGTATATTTATTAAGAAAGTTATTGAATTTAGTTTTATTTGATGAAAGAAAAGTAGAATTTAAATTAATTAAATTATTAAGTTCTAAAATATCTCCCCTAATTGCACTTTGATGTTCATTTAAATATTGATTTGCTACTTCTACAGATTGAGAAATTGCAGTTGAAATTTTTTTATTAAACCAGCCACTTAAAGCAGTGTCAAAAATAAAAATTGAAAAAAAAGCTATGAATAATGTAGGTGTCAATGCTATTGCAGAAAAAATAATTAAGATTTTCTTTTGAAGCTCTTGGCCTGCTTTTTTTAATTTTATTTGTTTGAAAATATTTAAGAAATATTTAAAAAATACATGAAATAATAAAGCAATAATAAAAACAAAAATTGTTAGTAAAATAATAAATAAGTAATAGTTGTCTTTAAAAAGTTTAAATTGATATAATGTACTGTATATAAATAAACAAAATACTAAAGATATTAAAAAAAATAAAAAAAATAATTTTTGTCTGTAAATATTTAAAAAAAATTGTTTCATTTTATAACCTAATATAGCACTGTATACCATAGTCTATATTAATACTTTAATACATATTTTTAAGGCTTTCTTTTTTTTACTACTTCAATGCCATATAAATTTATTTTAGATCTTAATGTGTTTCTGTTAAAACCAAGACATTTAGATGCCTTTATTTGATTACCTCGAAATAAGTTTAAGGTTGTCTCAATTAAAGGTTTTTCTATTTTAGATATAAAATTGCTGTGTAAATTATTTAATGACAAATTCTCATCAAAATCTTTAAAATACTTCTTAAGATAATTTTTAAAATATAATTCTAAATTTTCTTCATATTTATTTCCTTCATCAAATCTATCCTCTGACAATACTTCTTTAACAAGGGTTAATGGTATATCTTCTGTAGAAGACAACAAACATAATCTTTCAACTACATTTTCTAATTCCCTTACATTACCTGGCCATGAATATTCTTTTAAAGAATTTAAACCTTCATATGAAATAGATCTTTTTATATTTTTATTTTTATAGTTTCTATTCAAAAAAGATGAAGTTAAATCAGTTATATCTTCAAATCTATCTTTTAGTGATGGTAATTTAATAGGTACAACATTTAATCTATAATACAAATCTTCTCTAAACAAACCTTTCTCAACATCATTTAATATATTTTTTTTTGTAGAAACAAAAATTCTAGTTTTTTCTAAATTTGAATTTTCAGGAAATATTTGTGACAATCCATTTTCAATAAAATTTAATAAGTTTTTTTGTTGTATGTCAGATAATTCAGTAATATCTTTTATAAATATAGAACTTCCACTTAAATCATTGATATTTTTTATTTCGTTCGAGGTAAAATTATTAATTCTGTCAAATAAACTATGATATGAGTAATCATCGAAAAATTTTGAGTCTAAATTGATGAATTGGTTATTTGTATTTGAGCTAAGATCATGTATTGATTTAGCGATAAGTTTTTTGCCAGTACCACTCTCACCTGATATTAGCACAGAAAAATTTGTATTAACTATTCTAGAAATTATTTTATAAATTTCTTGCATTGCCATCGACTTGCCAACAACCGGACCAGAATCATAAATATTTTTAGCAATTTGATTAGAGCTTTCGGGTTTATTTGTTTTTGATGAGAAGAATGTGCTTGAAACTAAATTTAATAGTTCATCTAAATCAAATGGTTTAGGTAAGTATTCAAAAGCCCCTTTTTTCTCTGCTCTTACAGCAGTCAATAAAGTTGTTCTAGCGGACATTACTATAATCTTTAAATTAGGATTGTTTTTTTGAAGTTTGGGCAAAATATCTAGTGCATCACCATCAGGAAGACCAACATCAGTAATTAAAACATCAGCAAAGTCTGATTCAACTAACCTCCACATGCCAGCAGCAGTACCACTAGATTTAACGTTATACCCTGCTCTAGTCAAAGCAGTTGAAATAACTACACGAATACTTCTATCATCATCAACGACTATAATATTTTTTACATTTTTAGATTCCATTAATAAAAACTCCTTTTATTTAAGATTTCCTTAAAGGAAAATTAATACAAAAATTTGTAAAACCTGGATTTGAAGTAACATCTATAACTGCTCCCATTTCTTCTAAACCACTAGCAACTACAGATAAACCAAGACCTTTACCTTCTTTTTTCGAAGTAACAAAAGGATCAAAAATACTTGATATTAAATTGTTTGAAATTCCAATTCCGAAATCAATTATTTCTATTTGAAGAGGCAGTGGAGTGGGAACATCTTCTTTTCCAAAAGAAGTTATTTTGTTTGAATTAAAACTAGTTTTAATTTTTATATTACCTTTCTTTTTACTAGCTTCAGTTGCGTTCTTTAATAAATTAATAATAATCTGTATTAGTAAATTTTTATTAGCAAACAACCTAGGTAAAGATGGATCAAATTCATTGATAAAATTTATTTCTGCCCCAAAACTATTTTCTGCAACACGTCTACAGTGATTAAGAATTTCGTGAATATTTAGACTTTCATAATCTAATTTCATATTATTATTGCTAATTTGTTCCATTCTATCTAATAGTGACTCGATTCTGTCACATTCAATTGATATAAGTTTAGTAAGTTCAAAGGAATTAGATTTATCTTCTAAATCACTTTCAATTAGTTGTGATGCACCTTTAATTCCGGCTAGAGGGTTTTTTAATTCATGCATTAACATATCAATCATTGATGAAAATGATCTGGAAATTTTACTATTTATTCTTTGAGACTGAAACATTTCTGAAAGAGCTAATTGACTTATCTGAATAATGATCTGATTATTATCAAATGATAAAGGTACTAAATGAACTCTTACTTTTCTATTTGGAAAATTTAAGTTACTAAAATCTAAACTTTCCTCAGTTAAGCCAACTTTGTTATTTCTTACTCTATTTATTAAATTTAAAATTGGAGAATCACTCTGAACGAATAAGTCGATTTTTTTTCCAACTATTATATTTGAACTAACACCAAAAAACTCTTCACCGATTTCATTTATATAAATTATCTCATTTGAATTATTTACTAAAAAAACTGGAGTTCTTAATTCATTTAAAATATTATTTTCCATTAGAGAATAGTAGCAATTAAAATTGGTAATTTAAAACGATATTTGATTATAAATTATACAAATATTTGAATTTTCATAAAGATTTCAAAATAAATGCCTAATTTTATGGCAAAATTGAGGTAGGTATGAGTAATGTTAAAATGGCAATAATTTTATTGGCAGGCGGTGTTGGTAAAAGGTTTAACAAAAATATTAGTAAACAAATGATTAGTTATAGCGGTGTTACAGTTTTAGAAATTAATATAAAAAATTTTCAAAAACACTTAAAAAATATTCCTATTCAAATAGTTACAAATAAACAAGACTTATCTAAAGTTTCTCAATTATGTAATAAATATCAATTATTAACTCCTGTTCTAGGTGGAAATGAAAGACAAAAAAGTTCTTATAATGCTCTTTTAGCACTAAAAAAAATTAATCCTAAATACGTTTTAGTACATGATGCAGCTAGACCAATAATTTCTGCTAAAGTTATTAAAGAAATGGTTAATTATAGCAAAAAAGACGTTTTTTGTGTAGCGCCTGTATTAAAAGTAAGAGACTCTATAAGAACAATTTCAAGTAATATAATAAAAGGTAATATAACAAAAGAAAATAAAGTTTTAATACAAACACCACAATTAAGTAATTATAAAATTCTTAAATATTATCTAAAGAAAAGTAAAAAGATATTTGAAGATGAAAGCTCTGTATTTCTTGAAAATTCAATGAAAGTAATTGCTATTGAAGGTGATCCCCTTTCATTAAAAATAACTTATGATAAAGATCTAAAATTGTTGGAGCCTCATTTGACTAAAAATTACATAACAAAAATAGGTAATGGTTTTGATATTCATCGATTTGGTAATAGTAAAAATTTAAAAAATAACTTTATTGTACTTGGTGGTATTAAAATTAGAGATACAAGACCATTAATTGGTCACTCTGATGCTGATGTTTTGCTTCATGCAATAACAGATAGTATTTTAGGTGCAATTAATAAAGGTGATCTAGGAAGCATTTTTCCACCTTCAGATGAAAAATGGAAAAATGCAGACAGTTCAATTTTTTTAAAACATGCTTCAAAAATGCTTCAAAATGAAAATGGGAAAATAAATAACATAGATGCTACAATTATCTGCGAAAAACCAAAAATATTGGATTATTCAAAACAAATGCAAAAAAATATTGCAAAAATACTAAATATTAATAGCCAAAGAATTAGTATTAAAGGAAAAACATCTGAAAGCATTGGTTTTATTGGCAGACAAGAGGGAATTGCAGCAATGGTATCAACTGCTATTCAAATTAAAGATACTGATATTCAATGAATAATAATCAAAAAATTTTATTATATTTTTCTAAGATTGCCGAGCTATACCCAGTTGGACGTTCAAAATATGCTCCAGGCACAATAGCTTCCTTAATTGGCATTGTAGTAGGTTACTTTTTAATATTAAATATGGATATAAAATTTTATTTAGTCTTTTTATTTCTTTTTATAATAATAAGTTATTTTCTTTGTGAGGCTCACTTAAAATTAAATAACAAAAAAGATCCAAAAGAAGTTGTAGTAGATGAAGTTTCGGGTCAGCTTATAGTTATATTAGCTTGTGTACAATCGGAAAAATTTACTTATATTTTTTTATCTTTACTACTATCATTTATATTGTTCAGATTTTTTGATATAACAAAAATAGGTCCCATTAAAAAATTTGAAAATTTACCCAACGGTATTGGTATTATGGCAGATGACATTGTTGCAGGATTATTTGCATTTGTAACTCAAGCTGCAATTTTAACTAGTTTAAATCAAAATATTTTTATTAAAACATTATGGAATTAAAAATGTGGGATATAATTAATTTTCAATCTGAAAAGTTATATTTAAATTGTATTAATAAAAATTTAACAATTACAACAGCAGAAAGCTGTACAGGCGGAATGATATCATCTGCGATTGTTCATATTAATGGTTCAAGCAAAATATTTAAATCATCGGTAGTTGTTTATTCAAACGATATGAAAAGTAAATTACTTAATATTCCAAATGATTTAATTATGAAAAATGGAGCTGTAAGCGAAATAGTAGCATTCCATATGGCTAAAAATTCATTAAAATTATTAAAAGCAGATTTGTCTATTGCAGTTACTGGAATTGCTGGACCTACTGGTGGAAGCATTGATAAACCCATTGGACTTGTTTGGATAGCAATTGGAACTAATCAAAAAATTATTTCAAACAAATATCATTTTACCGGAAATAGACTTGAAGTTAGACTAAAAACTACATGTGAGTCATTAAAATTAGCTAACAATGTGATTTCAAAAATTTAGTTTTCAACTATACAATTCATTAGCTCTGCTCTCAAAAGCTTTTACCATTTTTCTTACTGCTTCATTAAATAAAGCTTCTATCAATGTTTGCAAAAAAACAGATTTAAATTTAAAATCAACCATAAATTCTATCTCACAACCATCTGGATTTTCTTTAAATAACCAGTAATTTTGAAGATATTCAAATGGACCTTCTTTGTAATCAACTATTATTTTTTTCTTTTTTTTATCAAGAGTTATTTTTGAAGAGTAGATCTCTTTATAAATTTTAAACCCAATTATCAAATCCGCTTCGAAGGATTTGGAAGTAGTATTTTTAACTCTTGCACCTAAACACCAGGGCAAAAATTCTGGATATTTTTTAACATCTGCAACTAAATTATATAAATTGTCTGGAGAATGTTTTATTATTCTCCGTTCTTCATGCTTCATTTTAAAGATTACTTTTCTAATTATTTAACTGATTATTTCTTATTTTTTTTAATTTTTCAAAATCTTCACTTGCATGAAAACTGCTTCTTGTTAAAGGAGATGATGAAACTAATGAAAAACCTTTTGACAAAGCAACTTTTTTATATCGTTCAAAGTCATCTGGCGTTACAAATCTCTCTACTTTATGATGTTTAATGGTTGGTTGGAGATATTGACCAATAGTTAAAAAATCTATGTCAGCAGATCTCATATCATCCATAACTTGATAAATTTCATTTTGACTTTCACCTAAACCAACCATTATTCCAGATTTAGTAAAAATATTTGGATCAAACTCTTTCACTTTAGCTAGCAGATTTAATGAATGAAAATATCTAGCTCCAGGACGAACAGATGGGTATAATCTTGGAATAGTTTCAAGATTATGATTAAAAACATCTGGTTTTGCGTTTATAACCTTTTCCAAAGCTCCATCCTTTTTTAAAAAATCAGGCGTTAGAATTTCAATTGAAGTGTTTGGAGAATATTTTCTTACATCTCTTATGGTAGCAACAAAATGATCTGCACCACCGTCATATAAATCATCTCTATCGACAGAGGTTATAACAACATGGTTTAAGTTTAGTCTCGCTACTGATTTAGCAACCCTTATTGGTTCAGATAAATCAAGTTTGTTAGGTTTTCCGGTTGCAACATTACAGAATGAACAAGCCCTCGTACAAATATCACCCATGATCATCATTGTGGCATGTTTTTTTGACCAACAATTTCCAATGTTTGGACAACTAGCTTCTTGACAGACAGTTGTGATATTAAGATCATCTAATAAATTTTTTGTTTGGTCAAAAATCTTACCTTGAGGAGCTTTGACTTTTAACCAAAAAGGTTTTTTGGGTGATATATTATCAGGTTTATTAATTTTTTCTGGATGTCTTATTTTTTTTAAATCATTCATAATAAATAATATTTATTCCCAATCTATTTAGTAATGAATTGCTTGATTATAGGCATCCAAAACAGACTCATGAATACCTTCAGAAAGTGTCGGATGAGGAAAAATTGTATGCATAAGCTCATATTCCGTAGTTTCTAATTTTTTTGCTATAGAAAAACCTTGTATTAATTCTGTTACCTCTGGACCAACCATATGAGCTCCAATTAATTCTCCTGTATCCTTATTAAATATGGTTTTAATTAAACCTTCAGAGTCTCCTAAAGCAATAGCTTTACCATTGCCAATGAACGGAAATTTACCAATTTTAAGATTAAGATTTTTAGATCTCGCTTGTGTTTCAGTCATTCCAATTGAAGCAACTTGAGGCCTACAGTATGTACAACCTGGGATTGATGTTTTATCTATTGGTTTTAAATTTCGATGACCTGCAATTTTTTCTACACATAAAATACCTTCATGACTGGCTTTGTGAGCCAACCAAGGACCATCAGTAATGTCACCAATTGCGAATATTCCCTTCTCATCTGTTTCTAAAAACTCATTAGTTACAACATGACCTTTATCAATTTTTATATTAAAATCTTTTAAGCCTAGTTTTTCAGTATTTGCAATTATTCCAATTGCTAAAACAAGTTTTTCTGAGTTTATTGTTTCAACCTTTTCATTAGTGATTATTTCAGCTGAAACAGAATTTTCTTTGCTTATTACTGATTTTAATGCTGAATTAGTTTTAATCTTAATACCTCTTTTTTCAAAGTTTAATTTTACAATTTTAGATATATCAGTGTCTTCATTTGGTAAAATTGAGGGTAAAGCTTCTACAATAGTTACTTCAACCCCTAAATCATTATAAAAAGAGGCAAATTCCATTCCAATTGCACCAGAGCCAACTATAATAAGTGATGAGGGTAACTTTGGCGGAGTCATTGCGGTTTTATAATCCCAAATATTTACTCCATCAGATGAAACAAAAGGTAAATTTCTAGATCTAGCACCAGTTGCAAGGATAACATTTTTAGCAGTTTTTTCTGTATTATTATTCTTGGTTTTTATTCTTATTTTTTTAATATTTGAAGTGTCTTTAACCAAACTTCCAAATCCTTCAAAGACTTGTACTTTATTTTTTTTCAAAAGATGACTAATGCCAGATGACAGTTGCGATGCAACTTTTCTAGACCTCTTAGTTATATTGTTTATATCCATTTTTATGCCAGATACTGTAAAACCAAATTCATCAACATTATCTAGTATGTGTCTGATTTCACTAGCTCTTAATAACGCTTTAGTAGGAATACAACCCCAGTTTAAACAGATCCCACCTAAATGTTTATCCTCAACTAATGCTACTGACATACCTAGTTGAGATGCTCTAATCGCAGCCACATATCCACCGGGGCCGCCACCAATAACAATAAGATCATAATCAACATCTGTCATATCTGTTTCCTACAATAGAAGTAATGAGGGATTTTCAATTAAACTTTTAAATTCTGATAAAAATTCTGCACCAACGGCACCATCAACAACTCTATGATCACAAGATAAAGTAACAGTCATAATAGTTGCAATTGAAATTTCATTGTTAATTACTATTGGTCTTTTTTCACCTGACCCAACAGCAAGTATGCAACCTTGAGGTGGGTTAATTACTGCTGAAAATTCTTTAATACCGTACATTCCAAGATTAGAAATTGAAAAAGATCCTCCAATATACTCATCAGGCCGTAAGTTTCCATCCTTAGCCTTGAAAGCTAAATTTTTCATATCGTTTGAAATTTCTAACAAGCCTTTTGACTGAACATTTTTTACAATAGGTGTTATCAATCCGCCATCAATAGCCACAGCAACGGAGATGTCAGTGTTACTGAAATATTTTGTATTTTCATTTTCCCAACTAGCATTGGCTTTAGGCACCTTCATTAGAGTTGCGCTTGAGGCTTTGATAATCATATCATTTACAGATATTTTATATTCGTCATTAGATTTAGAGTTTAACGTTTTTCTTACTTTTAAAAGTTCGTCTATATTACAATCTAAAGATAGATAAAAATGAGGAGCTTCATTTTTTGATTTAACTAACCTTTCTGCAATAGTTTTTCTCATTGCACTATTTTTTACAATTTCAAAATTATTACTTTCTAGATTGTTTAGGCTTGGATATTCAATTTTTTTGACATCAAAATTATCTACATCAATTTTAAGAATTCTACCATGAGGGCCCGATCCTTTAATTGAGCTTAATGGTATATCTCTTTGTTTGGCAATCCTTTTTGCTAAAGGAGAAACAAAAATTCTTTCTAGTTTATCAGGTTTAAAATATGATTCTGTTGTATTGTTGGGAATTGATTTTGATATTTCAACATTATTTTTGATATCGTTAATCTGAACAACGTTTTCTTTTTCTTTATGTACTTCTTTTTGTACTTCTTGTTTTATTTCTTTATTAGAAACTGTAGGGATTGCGTTCTCAGAAAGATTCTCGCCTTCAGATAAAAGGATAGCTATAGGAGAATTAACTTTAATAGATTCTTGACCTTCTGAAACTAGTATCTTACCAATAATACCATCATCGATCGCTTCAACTTCCATTGTTGCTTTATCTGTTTCAATTTCAGCAATCAGGTCACCTGATTCGACTTTATCACCTTCTTTTACCAACCATTTTGATAAAGTTCCTTCTTCCATTGTAGGGCTAAGAGCTGGCATTAAGATATCTACACTCATTGAATATTCCTAATCTTCATAGCATACTTGTGCAGATGCACTTACGATGTCGTCAACTTGCGGTAAAGCCAATTTTTCTAAATTAGCAGCATAAGGCATTGGAACATCTTTCCCTGTTACTCTTAAAACAGGAGCATCGAGCCAATCAAAAGCTTTTTCAGAAATTAAAGCTGAAATTTCAGCACCAATTCCAGAAAAAGGAAAACCTTCTTCACAAGTTACAGCCCTATTTGTTTTTTTGACTGATTTAATTATGGTGTCAATATCTAATGGACGTAATGTTCTAAGATTAATAACTTCTGCGTTAATGTTTTTATCTTTAAGAATTTCTGCAGCTTCTAGGGATTTTCCAACCATTATGGAGAAAGCAATAATTGTTACATCATTTCCTTCTTTTTCAATGTTCGCCTTACCAATAGGTAAAGTAAAATTGTCATCATCTGGACAGCTAAAACTTTGACCATACATTACTTCATTTTCTAGAAATATTACCGGATCGGGATCCCTAATTGCTGACTTAAGAAGGCCTTTAGCATCTTTACTTGACCATGGAGAAACAACTTTTAAACCTGGACAATGTGAGTACCAGCTTGCATAACATTGACTATGTTGCGCTGCTACTCTAGATGCTGCTCCGTTAGGGCCTCTAAAAACTATTGGACAACCCATTTGACCACCAGACATATAAAGTGTTTTAGCTGCTGAATTTATTATTTGATCCATTGCTTGCATAGCAAAATTAAACGTCATAAATTCAACAATAGGTCTTAAATTTCCAAAAGCAGCCCCTATACCTATCCCAGCGAAACCATGTTCTGTAATTGGAGTGTCATATACTCGTTTAACTCCAAATTCATCTAGTAAACCTTGAGTTACTTTATATGCACCTTGGTATTCAGCAACTTCTTCTCCCATTACAAACACACTTTTGTCAGCTCTCATTTCTTCAGCCATAGCATTTCTTAATGCTTCTCTTACAGTAATTAAACTAGAATTAGCTTCAATTGAGATTGGTTTGTCATTTGTAGGTTTGGATGGAATCTTTTCTTTTTCTAAGTACGGTTTATCAGCAATATTTTTAATAGTGGCATGAGGTAATTCATTTGTATCTACTAACAAAGCAATAGGAGTATTGACTTTCACTCCTTCAGTGCCCTCTGCAACTAATAATTGTCCAACTTTGCCATCATCAACTGCTTCAACCTCCATAGTAGCTTTATCAGTTTCTATTTCAGCGATTAAATCACCCGATGAAATAGAATCTCCTTCATTTACAAGCCATTTTGATAAGGTGCCCTCTTCCATAGTGGGGCTAAGGGCTGGCATCAATATTTCAATTGTCATTAAAACACCATTAATTAATAGTTATATCAGTAAATAATTCATCTTCAGACGGCTCAGGTGAACCTTGAGCAAACTTGGCTGCTTCTGCAATGACTGATTTAATATCTGTATCAATATCCTTAAGAGTTTTATCATCAACTCCCATCTTATTTAAAAGAGATTTTATATTTTCTATTGGATCAGATGTTTTTCTTATTTTATCAACTTCGTCTCTAGTTCTATATTTAGCAGGGTCAGACATTGAATGTCCTCTATATCTATACGTTTTCATTTCTAAAATATATGGACCCTTTCCTGATCTACAATAATCAATCGCTCTTATAGCAGCTTCTCTTACTGCTAAAATATCCATTCCGTCAACTATCTCAGACATAATACCATAAGGTTTACCTCTATCAGATAAATTTTCTCCTGCTGAAGATCTGTTTACAGACGTTCCCATACCATACTTATTATTTTCAATTACAAAAACTACTGGGAGCTTCCAAAGAGAGGCAATATTGTAAGACTCATAAACTTGACCTTGATTTGCTGCGCCGTCTCCAAAATAGGTAATCGAAACATTTTTATTTCCATTATATTTATGTGAAAAAGCTAAACCAGCGCCTATTGGGACTTGAGCGGCTACAATACCATGACCACCAAAAAAACCCTTTTCACGACTAAACATATGCATGGAACCACCCTTACCTTTTGAATAACCGTCTTTTCTGCCCGTGAGTTCTGCCATGACTCCTTTAGGGTCCATGTCGCATGCTAACATGTGACCATGATCTCTATAAGATGTTACAATACTATCACCATCAATTTGAGCCGATTGAATACCAACAACTACAGCTTCTTGCCCAATATATAAATGACAGAATCCTCCAATTTGTCCCATCCCGTATAATTGACCCGCTTTTTCTTCAAATCTTCTAATAAGAAGCATCTTTTTATACATATCTTGTAATAAATTTAAGTCATAGTTCATTTTTGGTTCAATTGATATTTTCTTAGCCATATTTTTATTCATTTTATTCCTATGAATTTAAGTGAAAGCATTTTACTTTTAACAAAGAATTAAATTTATTTCTAATACTAATTTAATCTATTATTTAATATAAATGACTATTTGATCAGATTGTATCAATCCTAAAAGATCATATGAAATTTCAGTTATATAATCTGAGTCTAAATTATTATCTCTTAAAAGATTAATCTCACTCATAATATTTTTTTTATTGTTTATAAGTTTATTGTACTTTTTATTTGCTGCGGCTATTTGTGAATTAAGCGAAAAAATTTTCCAAACAGACCTTTCGCCATAGAAAATATGAGAAATAAAAAAAACAAAAATAATAAATGTCAAAAAAGTTATAGAATTTGAAACAAATTTTTTTCTTATAAGATAATTATTCATATATAATCCTTAAGTATTCGAATTAAAGAAATCTTTTCCATAGTAATGAGCATTATCTCCAAGTGTCTCTTCAATTCTAAGAAGTTGATTATACTTAGCTGTTCTATCACTTCTAGACAATGAACCTGTTTTAATTTGACCAGCATTAAGTGCAACTGAGAGATCACTTATAAAAACATCCTCTGTTTCGCCTGATCTATGAGAAATTATAACTCCAAAATTATAATTATGAGCAAGTTCAATAGTTTCTAGAGTTTCTGAAACCGTTCCAATTTGATTTAATTTTATTAAAATAGCGTTTCCTGACTTTTCTTTAATACCTTTTAAAAGACGTTTTTTATTTGTAACATATAAATCGTCTCCAACGACTTGTAATTTGTTACCTAAAAACTTTGTGAGCTCCTTAAACCCATCCCAATCATTTTCATCAAAGGGATCTTCAATTGAAACAATTGGAAATTTTTTACAAATACTTTCCCAATACTTGAAAAGTTCATCACTATTTAATTTTTTATTTTCACCACTTAAATGATAAAAACCTTTCTTATATAATTCACTTGCAGCAGCATCAATAGAAATAAAAATTTCTTCTCCTAATTTATATCCACTTTTTTCCACAGCCCTAGAAATATATGAAAGTGCTTCTTCAAGATTACTAATATTAGGGGCAAATCCACCTTCATCGCCAACTGCAGTTGAAAGAGAATTTTCTGACAAAATGTTTTTTAAGGTTTGGAAAATTTCTACACCAGCTCTAAGCGCTTCAGTAAATGTTGAAAATCCAATAGGCATTATCATACATTCTTGAAAATCTAATCCATTATTAGCGTGGGCACCACCGTTAATTATATTCATCATTGGTACTGGTAGAGTGTTTGCTCTAATACCACCTATATAATGCCAAAGAGGCAAACCTTTGAAATTAGCAGAAGCTCTTGCAACAGCCATCGAAAAACCTAGCATAGCATTGGCTCCTAGGCGACTTTTATTTTTTGTATTATCAAGTTCAATTAAATCATAATCTATACTTTTCTGTTCGAGTGGATTTCTTCCAGAAAAGGTATTAAATATTTCAACATTCACATTTTCAACAGCTTTACTAACACCATACCCGTTGTATAAATTACTTTTTTTGTCTCTTAGCTCATAAGCTTCATATTTTCCTGTTGAAGCTCCTGACGGGACAGCTGCTCTACCAACACTTCCGTCAGATAATCTTACATCTACTTCTATAGTTGGATTGCCTCTACTATCTAATATTTGTCTAGCTTGAACATCTTCAATATATATCATAATAACTCCAATTTAGGATAACATACTACGTTTTGATAATTTTATCTAATTCTATCAACCTAGCTAATAAAGGTTCAAGTTCAGACATTTTTAACATATTTGGGCCATCACTTGGAGCTTTGTCAGGATTTTCATGAACTTCAATAAACAAACCTGATATTCCAACTGACACTGCAGCTCTAGATAATGTTGGAACAAACTCTCTTTGACCTCCTGATGAAAGACCTAATCCACCAGGTTGCTGAACAGAATGAGTTGCGTCAAAAACAATTGGATATCCAAAACTAGACATTTGTGGAAGTGCGCGCATATCAGTAACTAAGGTGTTATAACCAAATGACGTACCTCTTTCCGTAAGTAAAATTTGATCATTTCCATTATTTAAAATCTTGTCTAATACATTTTTCATATCCCAAGGGGCTAAAAATTGTCCTTTTTTAACATTTATTACCTTTTTAGTATTAGCAGCAGCAATTAATAAATCAGTTTGCCTACATAAAAAAGCAGGTATTTGAATAATATCAACAATTTCTTCAATATCTTTACATTGATGTGTTTCATGAACATCTGTTAATATTGGTAAATTAAAGCTTTTTTTTACATCAGATAAAATACTTAAACCCTTTTCAAGACCCACTCCCCTAAAAGAGTTTGTGCTAGTTCTATTCGCTTTATCAAAAGATGATTTATAAACAAAATTTATATTTAATTTTTTACATATATCTTTAATCATACCAGCATGGTTAATTGCGTGTTCTTTGCTTTCAATAGAACAAGGTCCAGCAATTAAAAATAAAGGAAGTTCATTAGATACTTTAAAATTTAATATTTCAACAATGTTTTGTGTCATTTAATAAAATACCAAAAAATTTAACATCATAATAATCTTGATTGCTTTAAACTTGCATTAATAAATGAAGAAAAAAGTGGATGTGGATCAAAAGGTTTAGATTTTAGTTCTGGATGAAATTGAACACCAATGAACCAGGGATGTTTTGGAACTTCTAGAATTTCTGGTAAAAAGTTGTCAGGAGACATTCCTGAAAATATCAGGCCATTTTTTTTAAAATCTGTAATATATTTATTATTCACCTCATATCTATGCCTATGACGTTCTGAAATATTCTTTTTTTTGTAAATTGAACTAACAAAACTATTCTCTAAAAGTTTACAATCATAAGCCCCAAGTCTCATGGTGCCACCAAGATCAGATTCTTTATCTCTTTTTTCTAATCCAGTTTTTGTTTGCCATTCTGTTAAAAGACCTACTAGCGGCAATTTTGTTGTCCCAAACTCAGATGAAGACGCATTTTTCATATTCAGAACGTTTCTAGCAAATTCAATTACAGCCATTTGCATACCAAAACAAATGCCGAAAAACGGTATATTATTTAATCTAGCATATTTAATGGCGTTTATTTTACCTTCAGAGCCACGCTCACCAAATCCTCCCGGAACAATTATCCCATTTATATCTTTAAAAAAATTTGTTAAATTTAAATTTTGATCTTCTAAAGATTCAGAGTTTATCCATTTAATCGTCACCTTTACATTATTATCTAAACCACCGTGATTGATTGCTTCAATCAAAGATTTATAAGCATCAATCATTGAAGTATATTTACCTACAATGCCAATATTTACATTTCCATCAGATGATCTTTGTATTTCTGTTATTTTGGTCCAACGACTTAAATTAAGCTTTTTTGAGAAATCTAGATTAAAATGTTTGCAAATTTGTTCATCAAGCCCCTGTTTATGATAAGATATTGGCACTTCGTAAATTGATGAAGAATCTAATGCTTCAATAACAGCTTCAGATTTTAAATTACAAAACAATGCTATTTTAAATTTTTGTTCCTCAGGTATAGAATCTTCTGTTCTACAAAGCAAAACATCAGGTTGTATACCCATTCCCTGGAGTTCTTTTACTGAATGTTGTGTTGGTTTAGTCTTTAATTCACCAGCTACTTTTATGTATGGAAGAAGTGTAACATGCAAAAAACATGTTTGAGATAAACCTAATTCATTACCTAATTGCCTAATTGCTTCTATAAATGGAAGTGATTCTATATCACCAACAGTTCCACCTATTTCACAAAGAACAAAATCTTCATCTTTAATGTCAGATAAGATATATTCTTTAATTGCATCAGTTACATGTGGTATAACCTGAATAGTTGCACCCAAATAGTCTCCTCTTCTTTCCTTTGCAATGACATTTGAATAAATTTTTCCAGTTGTTATATTATCTGATTTTTTTGCAGGCACACCAGTAAATCGTTCATAATGCCCTAAATCTAAATCGGTTTCAGCTCCATCGTCGGTTACGAAACATTCTCCATGTTGATAAGGACTCATAGTTCCAGGATCAACATTCAAATAAGGATCTAATTTTCTTAACTTGACATTATAACCCCTAGCTTGAAGTAGAGCTCCAAGAGATGCAGAAGCTAGGCCTTTACCTAATGAAGAAACAACACCTCCAGTTATAAAAATAAACTTTACTGATGTATTATGCATTCATAAGCCTAATAGTACTGTTAATTTCCAAGAGGAACGGAAGGCTCCTTATCTGAACTACTTTCAATTGTTTTATTAACCTCAGTCGCAATAGATTTAGAATCTTGAGAGGATAATAATGCTAAAATGATCGAAGTTAAGAAAAAACATCCACCTAAGAAAGCTGTTAGTTTAGTCATAAAATTTGCAGTACCTCTGGCAGTCATAAAACCTCCACCTGCATTACCAGAACCACCAATACCTAGTCCTCCACCTTCACTTTTCTGCAATAAAACAGCGCATATAATACAAATAGCTAAAACAACATGTATTACTAATATGAATGTAATCATTGGATATCCTATCTCTGTCAGAATTTATCTAAATGTTTAACTGCTGCTGAGTAAATTGCAAGAAAATCTTTTACATTAAGACTGGAACCACCTACCAAAACACCATCAACATTAACTATATTCAAAATATTATTTATATTCTCTGGATTAACAGATCCTCCATAAAGAACTTTTACTTTCTTATTTGTTTTTTTAGAGATAAATTTTTTTATGTGTTGATGCATTTCCTCAATTACATTTACGCTAGGGATTTTTCCTGTTCCAATTGACCATATTGGCTCGTAAGCTATCAATAAATTTTCAAAATTATCCGGTAAAGACTCAAGTAATTGTTTCTCAACAAACTTAAAAGCACTACCTTTTTGATGATCAATTAAATTTTCTCCAACACACAAAATCACTTTTAAATTACTATTTATTGCGGATTGAGCTCGTAATTTTATTTCATCATTAATTTCATTATTTAGAATTCTTCTTTCTGAATGACCAATAATTACATATTTACATCCAGTGTCTTTTAAAAATAATGGTGAAACTTCTCCCGTGTAAGCGCCAGATTTCTTATAATGACAATTTTGTCCCCCAACTGATATTGGCAATTTAGAGATGAGACTATTTAAATAATCTATGTAAGTCATTGGAGGAAAAATACAAGCTTCAACCTTACTAGAAAATTTGAAATTATTTAAATGCTTAGAAAATTCAAATATCGAATTTTTATCTAAATTCATTTTCCAATTAGCTGCTACAAACATAAAATTAATCCTATTATGTTATGAATTTAATAAATTTAAAAAAATTAAGTTATTTATAATTTATTTTAAATAGTATATTAATTTAAAAAAATTAACAATTATACTAGGTAATAAAATGTTGAGAGCACTTCGTAATCAAACAAAATCAATATTTTTCAAATTTTTTCTTTTTTTACTCATTTGCGGGTTTGCATTATGGGGTGTAGGAGATTTAACAGGAGGTTATAAAGGAAAAGACATTTTAAGTGTTGAAAGCCAAAATGTGACTGTTGAAGAAGTGTTAAATGAAATCAATAGAGCAAGATATTTATTACCCAACAGACCAAGCTTTGAGGATGCAATAAAAAAAGGTATTCACAAAAATATTTTAAATAAGTTTGAACAAGAAATTTTAATAAATGCGGAAGCAAAAAATTTAAGTTTAAATGTACCTTTATCTCAACAAATGAAGGTAATAAAAAATGAGAAAGCTTTCAAAGATCCTCTTGGTAAATTTTCACAAAATAAATTTACACAATCCTTGCAAAATTTAGGTTTGTCAGAAGGAAAATATATAGAAATGATTAAGACTGAAAAAAATTTTAAACAAATATCTATGCCATTTATGTCAAACGATTATTACAATGAAAAAATAATTAAAAAATTCATGGATTGGCAAAATGAAATAAGAGATATTGAATATGAAACATTTAAGATTATTGATAAAAATGAAATTGAAAAACCTTCAGATAAAATCTTAAAATCCTATTATGAAAAAAATATAAAACCTTATCAAACACCTGTTACTAGAAATATAAATTATATTGAGATAAAGCCTTCTTTTTTTGAAAGCCAAGTAGTTCTAAATAAAGAACAAATAGATGAAAAGTATGAAATTGAAAAATCTAACTATACAAAAGAGGAAACAAGAGAAATTCTTCAAATAACAACTCAAGATCAGATTAAAGCAAATAAATTTTTGGAATCAATTACAAAAGGTAAAAGCTTTGAAGAACTTGCAAAAAGAATATTCAAATTATCTAAAGAAGATATTAATATTGGCTATACCAAAAAGTCTGATCTTCCTATCGAAAGTGCAGATTTAATTTTTAAGTCTAAATTAAATGAAATATTAGGACCAATTAAAACTAAATTTGGATTGAGTATTTATAAGGTTGTCAATATTACACCAAAAAAACAAATAAAGCATGAAGAAGTCATTAAAGATGTTACGAAAAAATTAACAAAAGAATTGTCTGTAGAAATACTTTTTGAAAAACTTGATGAGATAGAAGATTTAATTGCAGAAGGTAATACAATTGATGAAATTTCTAAATCTAAAATTTTAAAAGAAAAAGTTGTAGTAAAAAAAATTAATAATATTTCCAAGCAAGGTTTAATTTATTCATATGATAAAGAAGTGATTTTTCTAAATAAAAATGAAATTTTTTTAAAAAATATATGGAACACTGATATCAATGAATTAAGCGAAATTTTTAATTCAAATGATGATACATACTACTTAATACAAGTTGTTAAAGAAAATAATCAAGAAACACCTAACTTTAGTTTAGTTAAAAATAAAGTTTATAATAATTGGTTGGAAAATGAATTAATTTTAAAAACTAAAGAAAGAGCTAATGAATCAATTCTTTCAAAAAACAATAACCTACCATCTAGAAAAACTATTAAAAGAACAGATAAAAATTTTGAAAATATTAATGACCCAAATTTAATAAATAAAATATTTGAAATTAAGAATAATGAAATTCAACTAATTAACTCAAAAGCAACTATATTAGCTGTAAGAATTAAAAACTCTAGAACTGATAATTATACTTTTAATAATGATATATATGATGATTTAAATATTAGTTTTTCAAAAAGCTTCTTTAATGATTTTTCAAATATTTATTTAAAAGAGCTAGCTTTAAAACATAAATTAAAAAGAAACTATAAAGAACTAGATAATTATATTTTTAAATCAGAAGTTACTAATTAGACTAAATTTTTTTTAATAATACTTGAACCTTGTTTCATTAAATTTAAGGCCTTATTTAAATTCAATATAATTGTATTATCATTTAAAGAAGATTTTTCTTTACTTTTTTTTTCAATAAAATTTACCGCACCCTTGATAGTGAAACCTTCGTCATAAAGTAATTTTTTAATCATTAATAAATACTGAACATCTTTCGAAGAATAATAACGTCTACCACTCAAACTTTTTTTGGGTTTAATTGTATTAAATTTTTTTTCCCAAAATCTTAACACATGAGATTGAACTCCTATAATTTTTGCAGTTTTGGATATTGTAAAAAAAGAATTATCATCAAACATATTAAGTTACTTAAAGTATGATTTCAATACATTCGAAGAACTAAAGGTTACAACGTTTCTCTCATTTATTGGGACCTCAATACCAGTTTTAGGATTTCTTCCAATTCTAGTTTTTTTATGTCTTACTGAAAATGTTCCAAAAGAAGAAATTTTAACATCATATCCTTTTTCAAGTTCACTTAAAATAAACTCAAAAATTTCTTCAATCATAGTAGAAGACTCAGTTAATGATATGCCTACATTATCACTAATTGCTTCAATAATATCATTTCTTGTCCAAGTCTTTTTCATTATTTTATATTAATACAATTTTAATAAGTTAAAAGTTTTTTTTAAAAAATTTTTGGTTTACCGATTCTTAAAATAGATGCTCCCCAACTTAAACCACCCCCAATTGCGTGAATGCCAATTAGATGACCATTTAAAATTTTCTTTGACTTTATAGCATCATCTAAAGCTAATGGAATAGATGCAGCAGAAGTATTGCCATGATCTTTTACAGTAGAAATAATTTTATTAAAATCAATTTTCATCTTGTCTGCAACAGCTAGAATTATTCTTTGGTTTGCTTGATGTGGTACTAACCAATCTATTTCATTAATATTTTTATTTGAAGCTTCAAGTGCTTCATAAAGAGATGATGAAAGCTTTTCTACAGCATGTTTAAAAACTTCTTTACCTATCATCTCAATAAATCCTGTTTTTTGATTACTAGACACTCCTCCATTAGTCTTTAACAAATCATAAAATTGGCCATCTGAATGTATAACATTTGATAAAACCCCCCAATCATCATGTTTTTTATCAGTATTTACAATTTTTTGGAGAATAATTGCACCAGCACCATCTCCAAATAAAACTGATGTAGATCTGTCATCCCAGTCTAGTAATTTGGACATTGAATCAGCACCAATGACCAAACAATTTTTGTAAATACCTTCCGACATCATTGACTTAGCCACCGATAGTGCAAATACAAATCCAGCACATACAGCTTGAACGTCAAAAGAAACTGCATTAATACCTAATTTTTTTTGCACCAAGGTAGCTGTAGATGGGAAAGTGTTATCTGGTGTAGTTGTAGCAACAATAATTAAATCAATTTCATTTTTTAAAATTTTTGCATTTTCAATTGCTTTATTGGCCGCAAAAAAAGCCATATCAGATGTGGTCTCGTTATCTGACACAAAATTTCGATTTTTGATACCTGATCTCTTTGCAATCCATTCATCAGAAGTATCAACAAATTTTGTAATACTTTCATTTGAATATTGATTTATTGGTAAATAAGAGCCAACACCAGTTAATAGTATTTTACACGAAATTTTTAAATCTCCTAAAAATATTGCATTTATAGACTATACTCAATTTTATTTATTTTATTTTTTAAATCAGAAATAAAATTGTATCTTACCATATCTACTGCAACTCCAATAGCATTTGCAAAACCAAAAGCGTCTGTACCTCCATGACTTTTTACTGCAATACCGTTAAGTCCTAAAAACACAGCACCATTATATTTTCTTGGGTCCATTTGTAATCTGAAATTATTAATTGCTTTTTTTGCAAAGAAATAACCAATTTTAGAACTCAAAGAGCTTGTGAGCGCTTGTTTTAAATATGAAGTTACCAATAAAGCTGTGCCTTCAGCTGTTTTTAATGAAACATTACCACTAAAGCCATCTGCTATAACAACATCAGAGTATCCCTGTGCAATTTTATCTCCTTCAATAAAACCTCTATAATTTATTTGATTTTTTAAACTATATAAGATTTGAGAAGCTTCTTTTATATAATCAAGACCTTTCTGCTCTTCTTCTCCAATATTTAAAAGCGAAATTGAAGGATTTTTTATGCCCATAACAATATTAGCAAAGGCTTGCCCCATTATGGCAAATTGAACTAAATTCTGCGCATCACATTCAATGTTAGCACCTAAATCTAACATACAACTTTCACCAACTATAGTAGGGAAATATGCAGCTATAGCAGGTCTAGTAATTCCATCCATTGGTCTAAGAATCAGCTTAGTCATAGCCATTAAAGCGCCAGTATTTCCTGCAGAAACTAAAGCATCAGCTTTACCAGATTTGACTAATTGAATAGCCATTGACATAGATGAATTTTTACCTTTTCTAAGAGCAACGCTAGGCTTTTCATTAGCACCAACAATTTCATTTGTATGAATGATATTTGAGTTTTTTAGAATTTCAAATGAGCTTATTAATGGACTAACTTTTTCTTTATCTCCAAAAAAAGAAAAAATTAAATTTGGGTACCTTATTTTTGACTGCGCTGCTCCTTCAACAACTATTTCAGGAGCATTATCACCACCCATAGCATCTAATGATAAGTGTATTGATTGTGCCAAAATAACTCCATTTAAATTTATTTAAACTTCATAATATAAAACAGTAAACTATTAACAATAACGTTTGATTAATGCAAATTAATAAATTAAAGAAATTTTTTTAATTGAAAAATTCATCCACCTTGGGAAAATTAAAATTGTTTGACAAAAAATAATCTAATTTTTTTTTTTCAAATTTAGATATACATTTTATACAATAATTTGCTAATAATTTTGGTTCGTTATTAAATTCAGTGACATTTCTGTAAACATTTTTAATGATGTGTTCTTCTAACTTTATAAAATTATTGCTTTCAAAACAATTACAATAAGCCTTTTGACGACCCATAAAAGAATTTATCATATTCTTGATCTTAATGTGCACTCCAGCATCACCTGCACCTAATTCTCTTAGACTTAAATCTAAATCTAAAAAAATTTTGTCAAACAAGATTTGTGATAACTCAATTCCTTTTTTATCTGACCTTGTAAGAGAAAATATAAGTATTATAGAAAATAAAGTTAAAAGATCATACCGTCCATCTAATGTGTCTGGAACTTTCAACTTATTGTAAAAAACTTTATGTCTAGAAACATCAACTATTTTTTGATAATATGTATCTATCAAATTTCTTTTTTGGTATTTAGTAATTATAT
>CACNFD010000018.1 GCA_902619615.1 uncultured SAR116 cluster alpha proteobacterium
ATTATTGAGTTATCATCAAAAAAAATAATGATTGCAGTAGGAGGTGAATCTTCTTTTCCAACTTTTGATGGCAATCATTTTATGATTAATTCTGATAAAGCTTTAGATTTAAGTGAACTACCTAAATCAATTGTTATATATGGTTCTGGTTATATAGCTGTTGAGTTTGCTGGAATATTTAACGGTTTTGGAGTTGATACTCATCTTGTTTTTAGGGCTGATATGGCTTTAAGAGGCTTTGATAAAGATATAAGACAATTTTTGATGACATCTATGAAGCAAAAGGGAATAACAATTCATAATGGAGTTACAATTTCAATAATTGAAAAGAATAACAAAAACCATAATGTTAAATTATCAAACGGAAAGAAAATTGAAGTTGAAACTGTTATGGGTGCAACTGGCAGATTGCCAAACGTGTTAAATCTTGGATTAAATGAGGTTGGTGTAAAAACAGGAAGTCGTGGTGAGATAATAGTAAATAAGCATAACCAAACTAACATTAAATCAATATTTGCAATTGGTGATGTAACAGATAAAATTACATTGACTCCCGTAGCTATTGCAGAAGGACATAGTTTTGCAGATAGAGAATTTGGAGGATTGAAAAGATTCATCTCTTACGAAAATGTTCCTAGTGCTGTTTTTAGTCAACCATCCATTGCAGTTGTAGGTCTAAGTTTTGACGAAGCTGTAAAGAATGGTATAAATGCAAGAGAATATAAAAGTGAATTCAGAGCTTTAAAAAACACAATATCTGGAAATCTTGAGAAAACTCTAATGAAACTTATTGTCAACGAAAAAACACAAAAAGTTATCGGAGCTCATATGATTGGTCCAGATTCTGCAGAAATAATTCAAGGAATTGCAATAGCAATTAAAGCAGGAGCATCTAAGTCTGATTTTGACAATACTATAGGTATCCATCCCTCGTCAGCTGAGGAGTTTGTCACTATGAGATCTTAATGATAAACTTAACTCATTATTTGAAGAAAAAGTTAAATTCTGTTATTTGAAGATTGTTAATTAACATTTTGTATTAATTTGTTTTTAAAGGAAAAGTCATGATGGATTGGAAAATAGATAGTTGGAGAAAACTTCCTATTAAGCAAGTTCCCGATTATAGTGATCTTAATAAAGTTACTAGTGTGGAAAAGGAATTATCTATTAGACCACCTTTAGTTTTTGCTGAAGAAGCTAGAAGATTAAGAAAAAGGATGGCTGATGTAGCTGAGGGTAATGCTTTTTTATTACAAGGTGGTGATTGTGCTGAGTCGTTCGCTGAACATAACGCTAATAATATAAGAGATAGTTTTAGAGTATTATTACAAATGGCTGTTGTTCTCACTTTTGGATCAGCCTTGCCTGTTGTTAAAATAGGAAGGTTAGCTGGCCAATACTCTAAGCCTAGATCATCACCTTTTGAAGAAATAAAGAATGTTTCTTTACCTAGTTACCGTGGTGACATGGTAAATGATATGGCATTCGACAAAAAAGCAAGAGAGCCTGACCCAGAGCGTCTTATTCAAGTTTATGATAAATCTGCTTCAACGTTGAATCTATTAAGAGCATTCGCAAGTGGAGGTATGGCAGATTTAACAAAGTTGCACGAATGGAACCTTGAGTTCGTTAGAGGTACTAAGGAGGCAGAAAAATATAAAGAGTTAGCGTCTCAGATAACTGCTTCACTTGAGTTTATGAATGCGTGTGGTATGACACCCGAAAATACTGTCCAACTTCGTGAAACTGAATTTTATACATCTCATGAGGGGTTGTTACTAAATTATGAAGAAGCTCTAACTAGAAAAGATACTATCACAGAGGAGAAAGGTTGGTTTGCAACATCTGCTCATATGTTATGGATTGGAGATAGAACAAGAAGTATTGATGAGGCTCATGTTGAATATATGAGAGGAATAGCTAATCCCATAGGGCTTAAATGTGGACCATCTACAGAACCCGATGATTTGCTAAGATTAATTGAAAAACTTAATCCACTTAATCAAGCGGGTCGATTAACTCTGATTGCTAGAATGGGCTCTTCAGAAATACATAAAAAATTAAAACCATTAATTTCAGCAGTTAAGAGGTCTGGATTAGTTGTGGGTTGGTGCAGTGATCCAATGCATGGAAATACAGTAAAGGCATCATCAGGATTTAAAACTAGGAAAATGGATGATATTATGATGGAGGTTAAAGGTTTTTTTGAGCTTCATAATGAGATGAATACAATACCAGGTGGGGTGCATTTTGAAATGACAGGACAAAATGTAACAGAGTGCGTTGGTGGCGTGTATGAAGTAAATGAATCAAATTTAGCCGATAGATATCATACTCATTGCGATCCTAGACTTAATGCAACTCAATCTCTTGAGCTGGCATTTTTAGTAGCTGACTTACTTACGGAAAATAGAAATAATCAAAAAAAACAAATTGCGGCAGTATCTTAAGGAAATGTCTTGAGTAATCAAAAGAAAAAGCATAATTTTAAAATTGTTAAAAAAAATAATTGGCCCCGAGATTTAAGGCCAAATCCAAGCCAGTTACCTTCTGTCACAGACACTTATTTTTTAAGAACAAAGGATATTGTATCTTCATTTGGAGATACAGAAGTTACATATGCAATTTTCATGAGAAGGCCAGTTATCTCAGCATTAAATCCTGCTTTAGACTGGCTTCAAAATATTATTAAAGAAAGAAAAGGGAGTGTTAATATAAATCGCTGTTTTGAAGAAGGAGCGGATGTTGGAGCGGGTGAACCATTGGTTTATGTATCAGGATCATTTCTATTATTAGTTGATTTAGAAACCGCTTTACTTCAAAAAATCGGGGCTACATGTGTTGCTGCTTATAATGCCAAATCTATGGTTGAAAGTTTACCTAAGACTTCTTTTTTAGCTATGGATGCAAGACATTGTGCAGGTGCTGACATGGCAGATTTAATGGCATATGGAGCATTTGTGGGCTCTAAAAGGGTTAAGTCAGAAGGTGAAGCAATAGGGTTTATAGGATGCGCTACTGACAAAACAGCGCATTTATTTGAAAACACAAAAGGTTTGGGCACTATGCCTCATGCATTAATTGGTTATGCTGGGTCAACATTAAAAGCAGCACAAATGTTTCACTCAACTTGGCCAGATGAACCATTAACAGTTCTTATTGATTATTTTGGTAAAGAAATAACAGACGGTTTAACAGTTTGTAGATCATTCAAAAATTTGGCTGATAAACACTCTTTATCACTCCGAATTGACACTCATGGTGGAAGATATATTGAAGGACTTGATGTAGCTGGTTCTTACTCGGTTTTAGAAAGAAATGCTCCGCAAGCTATTCGTGGCTACAGAACTGAACAAGAGCTTCGTTATTTAATTGGTACAGGAGTGTCTGCAGCTTCTGTGTGGCATTTAAGAGAAATACTTGATAATGCTGGTTTTGAAAAAGTTAAAATTGTTGCTTCAAGTGGATTTGGTCCAGAGAAGTGTAAAGTTTTTTCACTTGCAAAAGTGCCTGTTAATGTTATAGGGACAGGATCGTATCTACCTAGTCGTTGGTCAGAAACATATGCAACAGCTGATATAATTTCTTATGGTGGTAAGTCACAAGTTAAACTTGGGAGAGAGTTTTTACTGAAGCGGTAATAATTCTAGTAAATGAGTCAATTGTTGAAAAATAAAATGAAAATAGCACTTGCCCAATTAAATCCTAAAGTAGGAGACGTCAAAGGAAATATCTCTAAACTTATATCTATCAGAAATGATTTGAGTAAGGATGTAGATATTATTGTTGTTCCTGAATTATATGTTACAGGATATCCAATTGATGATTTAGTCCTTCGAAACGATTTCTTGGATCTCGTAGAGAATGAAATTAGTGATCTAGCTAAGTTAACTAATGATGGTAAAGCAGCAATAATCCTTGGATCTCCAAGAAAAGATGAAGATAAAATCAGAAATTCTGTTTTTGTTTTGGATCAAGGAAAAATTTTGTCATTTAGGGATAAACATAATCTTCCAAATACTGGAGTATTTGACGAACAACGAATTTTTACGCCTGGTTCTTTGTCAGGCCCAGTTAAAATAAGAGAAACATTAGTTGGATTACCAATATGTGAAGATATTTGGAATGAAACAGTGATAGATTGTCTTTCTGAAACAGGAGCTGAGATAATTATTTCAATTAATGCTTCGCCATACACAACAAAAAAAATTGATCAAAGGATGTCTGTTGCAGTTTCAAGGGTTTTTGAATCAAAATTACCTTTAATTTACCTAAATAGGGTAGGTGGACAAGACGAATTAGTTTTTGATGGTTCATCTTTTTGTTTAAGTCATAGTGGAGAATTAACAGTACAACTAAATGACTTCAAAGAAGAAATATTGAATATTGATTTATATAAAAATAATAATAAATGGAATTTTCAAAAAAACATTAAAAACATCTCTTCTAATATTGAGGCATTATACAAGTCTCTTGTTGTAAGCGTAAGAGACTATGTTCAAAACAACGGTTTTCCAGGTGTTGTACTTGGGATGTCAGGTGGTGTTGATTCAGCGCTTGTAGCTGCGATAGCAACTGATGCTTTGGGGGCAAATTTAGTAAAAGCAGTTATGATGCCTAGTCCGTATACTAGTAAAGAAAGTCTTGAAGATGCTGAAAGGGCTTCATCTAATCTTGGAATTGATTACTCATATTTAGATATCAAAGAAGGTATGAATACTATTGATCAAATTTTATTAAATTTTAATGGTCCAAAGATACCACCGGGTATTACTGAAGAAAATATTCAATCTAGAATTAGAGGATTAATATTAATGGCAATATCAAATAAATATGGATCAATGGTATTAGCAACAGGAAATAAGTCAGAATACGCTGTTGGATACGCAACATTATATGGAGATATGTGTGGTGGGTTTGCGGTTATAAAAGATGTCTGGAAGAGTGATGTTTTCAAATTATGTAAATGGAGAAATTTAAACAAACCATTAGAATTTTTAGGACCTAAGGGAATAGTAATACCAGATAGAATAATTACTAAGCCACCAAGTGCAGAATTAAGAGAAGATCAAAAAGATACAGATAGCTTACCAGAATATGATATCCTTGATGTTATTTTAAAGAAATTAGTTGAAGATGATCAGTCATTAGATGAAATAGTAAGTGAAGGCTTTGATTTAAATGATGTAAAAAAAATCTCAATGTTGTTATCTAGATCTGAGTATAAAAGATTTCAGTCAGCACCTGGACCAAAAGTTACTGAAAAAGCTTTTGGCAGGGATAGAAGGTATCCTCTAACTAGTGGTTTTAGGAATTGGAATTAAAGTTTACTATATTTATTTGAAACTTTTTATAAATTAGGAAAATTAATGATTAAAGTTCGATTTGCGCCAAGCCCAACGGGATATTTACATATTGGAAATTTTAGAACTGCTTTAGTTAACTTCTTATTTGCTAAGAGTAAAAATGGTCACTTTATGCTTAGAATTGACGATACTGACGATGAGAGATCATCCAAAGAATATGAAGATGCTATTAAAGAAGATTTAACTTGGATGAATATAAATTGGGATAGTTTAGAAAGGCAATCTTCTAGACTTTTATCTTATAATGAAGCTTTAGAAACTTTATTAGAAAAAAAACGTGCATATCCTTGTTTTGAGACGGCGGAAGAATTATCCCTTAAAAGAAAAAGCCAATTGACTTCAGGAAAACCACCTATTTATGATAGGTCTGCATTGAAATTATCAGATTCAGATATTGCTGATTTAAAGTCTAAAGGAAAAAAACCACATTATAGATTTTTACTCAATCATGAAGACGTAAATTGGAATGATCTTGTGAAGGGTGAGAGTAAATACAATATGTCTAATTTGTCAGATCCAGTCATATTAAGAGAAGACGGAAGAGTTATCTATACATTAGCTTCAGTAGTAGACGACATCCAATTTGAAGTAACAGACATTTTGAGAGGTGAAGATCATATGACAAATTCAGCTGCTCAAATACAGTTATTTGAAGCACTAGGATCATTGTCACCAAAAATGGGTCATTTGTCACTATTGACTGATAATACTGGATCAGGACTTTCAAAAAGAATTGGAAGTTTATCGCTTCGAGAATTAAGAAGTCAAGGGTTTCAACCAATGGCAATTTCCTCCTTGTTAGCTAAAATTGGGACTTCAGATTCAATTGATATTTTTAAAGATATGAAACAAATTGTTAAAAGTTTTGATATTTCTAAGTTTGGAAATTCAAAGCCCAAATTTGATAAAACGGAATTATCAGCTTTGAATTCTAAGTTTTTTCAGCTGGTAGATTATAAGGATATTAGATATCAGTTAAATATATTAGATATAAAAATTACTAACGAATTTTGGAATTTAATTAGAGGAAATATAAATAATTTTTATGATGTAAAGTTTTGGTGGAACATTGTTTATGGGGATATCAAAGAAGTTTCAAATGATCTAGATTTTAAAAAACTAGCGTTGCAAACACTTCCTAAAGAAAGATTTGATAAAAACACTTGGTCGGTTTGGACTAACTCTCTTATGAAAGAAAGTGGTAAAAAAGGTAAAGAACTTTTCAAGCCACTAAGATTATGCCTTACTGGTCAGAGTAACGGGCCAGAAATGGCGAATTTAGTGTTAATGATGGGGAAAGATAAAATTAAAGAAAGATTAAATAAAAATAATTAAATTTTTAAAAATAAATAAATCTAAAAATGATTAAATTAAATTTATATAATACACTTCAAAGGCGTTTGTCTATTTTTCAGCCTATCGATACCCAAAATGTAAGAATATATGCATGTGGACCCACTGTTTATGATTTTATACATATTGGTAATGCAAGACCCTTAGTTGTTTTTGATGTTTTAGTTAGATTACTTAGAAAAATATATCCAAAAGTTACATATGTAAGAAATATAACGGATATTGACGACAAAATTAATAAAAGAGCAATTGAAAAAAAAATAAATATTTCACAATTGACTAATGAAACAATAAAAAACTTTCATAAAGATGCTCATGCGTTAGGTAATTTGAAACCTGATTTTGAACCAAAAGCAACTGACCATATTTCTGAAATGATAGAAATGATAGAAACATTAATTTCAAATGGTTTTGCTTATGTTTCATCCGGAAATGTTTTGTTTGCTGTTGAAAAATATAATAATTACGGAGCTTTATCAGGTAGGTCACTTGATGAAATGATATCTGGAACAAGGGTTGAAGTTGCTGAATATAAAAAAAATCCTGGAGACTTTATTTTATGGAAACCATCATCCGAAAAACTTCCTGGATGGGATAGTCCATGGGGTAGAGGTCGTCCAGGTTGGCATATAGAATGTTCAGCAATGAGTAAAAAGTATTTAGGAACACAATTTGACATACATGCTGGTGGATTAGACTTGATTTTTCCACACCATGAAAATGAAATCGCTCAGTCTTGTTGTGCCAATAAATCTGATATTATGGCCAATTACTGGTTGCATAATGGTTACGTTACTTCTGATGGTGAAAAAATGTCAAAATCATTAGGTAATTTTGCTACCATAAATAGTTTGTTGTTAAATTTTAGGGGCGAGGCAATCAGATATGCATTAATGCAAGCTCAGTACAGGGCTCCTTTGAATTTTAGTAAGAAATCTTTAGATGAAGCTACTAAATCACTCTCTAGACTTTATAGAGCTGTTGAAGGCTTTGATGTAAATGATGGGCAGGACACTCAGATAATTGACAATCTTTGTGATGATTTAAATTCACCTAAAGCTCTTGCCAGATTACATTATCTTGCTGATGAAGCTAATAAAGGAAGTAAAGAATGTGCTCAAAAGTTAAAAAATTCTTCTAAAATTTTAGGAATTTTATGCAATTCTACAGACAATTGGTTTAAATTTGAAGAAGTGAATTCAAACGAAGCAATTGAAAACTCTATCATGACAGAAAAGGAAATCGATGAACTCATAATAAAACGTAAAATTGCAAAAGAAAATAAAGAGTACGAAAAAGCAGATCAGATAAGAGAACAATTACTAGAAAAGAATATACAATTAGAAGATAAACCAGATAGAACAGTTTGGAGAAGACTTTAAACTTAGATGAATTTATGAATGAACTTAATCCATATATAATTTTATCAAAACCACAACTTGGTGAAAATATTGGTTCTACTGCTCGTGCTATGAAAAATTTTGGTATAAAAAAACTTTTACTAGTTCAGCCTAGAGATGGATGGCCTAATAATATTGCTTTTCCTTCCGCAGCGGGTGCAGACGATGTTTTAAATCAAGCAAAGTTGTATGATTCAATAAGTGACGCTACTAAAACAATTTCTTTGTTATTTGCAACAACTGCACGAAAACGTGTTATTGGGACAAAATCCTTAAGCATCTTCAGAGCAATAGAGAAATCATTTGAACATGTTGTTGATGGTGGTAACGTTGGATTTTTATTTGGACCTGAGCAATCGGGGTTATCAAATGATGATGTTGTCCAAGCAGATTACACAGTTTCAATTCCAATTAATAGAGAATTTTCATCATTAAATATATCTCAAGCAGTATTATTGATTTGTTGGGAATGGAACAAAATAAAAATGTCATTTTTGAATGATGATAAGAATTTGGTTAAAATTAATAAAAAATTAAAAAAAAGTACCGAACTCTCTAATGTTGGTGACAGAGAATATTTTTATAAACATTTAGACGAGCTTTTAACTAAATCAGGTTTTTTTTATTCATCTGAAATGGCTCCTGTTGTAAAAAGAAATATCAGAAGTTTATTTAATAGAGCTTCACTAACTCACCAAGATTTAAGAACACTTCATGGTATTATTAGATCATTATCAGGTACTTCAAATCGTACTTGACATTTTATATAATGATAGTATTTTTCAATTCCATTTCCGATAAAGTGGATAGTAGCGTGGTGTTATATATCCCGAAGCCAAGCTTCTGGTTGGAATAATTTATTACTTCTAAGTAGTTACATAAAGGTTTAAAAATGCCTAAATCAGATCACAAAAGAACAAGTTCAAAACATAAAATTGATAGAAGATTAGGAGTTAATTTATGGGGACGACCAAAATCTCCCTTAAATGATAGAGAATATGCACCAGGTCAGCATGGTCAAAGAAGGAAAAAACCTACAGATTATGGTGTTCAATTAATGGCTAAACAAAAATTAAAAGGCTATTACGGTAACATTGGTGAAAAACAATTCAAAAAATACTATACAGCTGCAGTTCGTAAAAAAGGTGACACCGGAGCAAATTTGATTGGTATTTTGGAATCTAGATTAGATGCTATCCTTTACAGAATGAAGCTAGCACCAACTGTATTTGCCTGTCGTCAATTGATTAATCATGGTCATGTTATGGTAAATGGAAGTAGATGTAATATACCTTCTAGAATGATCAATGTAGGGGAGGTTATTTCTTTGAAGGACAAAGCAAAGAACATTCCAGCTGTAATTGAAGCAACAACTCTACCTGAAAGAGATGTACCTGAATATGTCGAAGTTGATCACTCTAAGTTTACTGGATCTTTATTAAGGATCCCAATGCCAGATGATGTTCCTTATCCAGTACAAATGGAAACTAACTTAGTAATTGAGTTTTATTCACGTTAATAAATTAGTTAAAAGAAAAATTTCAAAAATTATAATTAGTTTATTAGGTAGAAATGCCTGCTTCATTAAAATACTGAGTTAACTCTCCATTTTCGTGCATTTCTCTAATAATATCACAGCCACCAACAAATTCTTTTTTTACATATAATTGTGGTATTGTTGGCCAATCTGAAAACTCTTTTATACCCTCTCTTATTTCAGGGTCTTCAAGAACGTTTACACTATTGTACTTAATTCCCATATGGCTTAAAACTCCAACAACTGCAGCAGAAAAACCACATTGTGGCATAACTGGAGTACCTTTCATAAATAGCAAAACATCGTTTTCATCGATTATATTCTGAATTTTATCTTTAGTACTTTGTTCCATTTAATTCTCCTCTATTCACTTGGGGCTGATGTATTTAAAGCTAATGCATGTAGTTCTTTTCCCATTTTGCCACCCATTGCATTGTAGACCATTTGATGTTGTTGCACACGAGATTTTCCTCTAAATTCTTCAGCAATGATTTGTGCTGCATAATGATCTCCATCACCACGTAAATCATCAATAATAACTTTTGCATTTGGAAAAGCTTTAATAATTAGTTCTTCTATCTCTGAAGCTGTCATAGCCATTTTACAAACTTAACCTTGTTGTTGCTCACCCATCATTGATGGGATGGTTTTTTCATTTAAGTTTTTAATATCTTTTATAAATATAGTAGTAATATCTTTTAAATTCAAGTTACTGCTTGAATTAGTTTGTCCAAGAACAAAGAAGTCAATATTATTTTCTTTTAATATTAGTTGTACTTTTTTGATATGTTTTGTTGCAATAATTATTCTTGCTTGATCTTCTCCAAAACACCATGATTGAAGTAAGGGGTCATAACTATCACAATTAATTAGGTTGCTAGGTAAATTAATATCTAATCCTAAATTATATTTAAATAACATTTCACAAACTGTTGTCAGCAAGCCACCGTCTGAAATATCATGGGCAGCTGTCAGAAGTTTTTGTTCATTCAATTTTAATAAAATTTCAATAACTTTTTTTTCATTTTCTAAATTTATTGGTGGAGGTGCTCCGTCATATTTTTTATTAATAATTTCTTGATAGATACTACAACCAACCCAACCAGCTTTAAAATTTTCAGATTGTCCAAGGGCAATCAAGACATTATCTGGTTCTGCACTTATCTTTAGAGAATTTTCAACCTCATCTATTGCTCCAACCATACCAATGACTGGAGTAGGAAGAATACTCTTACCATTAGTTTCATTATAAAGAGAAACATTTCCTGATACAATTGGAGTACTTAAATAAGAAGCAGCTTCTGAAATTCCTTTTATAGATCCTACAATTTCTCCCATAACATTTTTTTTATCAGGATTTCCAAAATTTAAGTTGTTTGTTATCGCAAGTGGTTTTGCCCCTGACGAAGCTATATTTCGTGCAGCTTCACAAACTGCTTGCATACCTCCAATTATAGGATCTGACTTAACATAACGTGGTGTGCAATCAGTTGTAATCGCAAGACCTTTTCCGAAAGATCCTTTTTTTTCTGTTCCATGAACTTTTACTAATGAAGCATCACTATCACCATTTGCAAAAATTGTATCTCCCATTACTGAGCTATCATATTGTTCCCAAATCCATTTCTTACTGGCTATATTTGGATTTTTAAAAATTATTTTTAATATATCAATTATTGTAAGATTGGTTTTGAGATCTGACGGTTTTAATACTTTTTTAATAGCTTTTATTTCAAAAGGTTTATTATATTCAGGAGCATCTTCGACAAGAGGTTCAAGAGGTAAGTTGCACGCTTCAAAGCCGTGTTTAGTAAGAATTAGTCTTCCTGTATTAGTAACTTCTCCTATATTAGCAAAATCTAGATCCCATTTATCAAATATTGATTTTGCTTTTTCCTCTGATCCTGGTTTTAAAATCATTAACATTCTCTCTTGACTTTCTGAGAGCATGATTTCATAGCTAGTCATCTTATCTTCTCTAGTAGGCACTAAATCTAAATTTAAACTCATACCTAATGATCCCTTAGAAGCCATCTCTACACTAGAGCTTGTTAAACCAGCTGCTCCCATATCTTGAATAGATAAGACAGCATCTGTGTTCATTAATTCTAAACAGGCCTCTAATAGTAATTTTCCTGTAAATGGATCTCCAACTTGAACAGTTGGTCTTTTTTCAGTACTGTTTTCTGTAAATTCAGCAGAAGCCATTGTCGCTCCATGTATTCCATCTCTTCCTGTTTTTGCACCTACATATATAACTGGGTTACCGGCGCCTGTTGCTGCTGAATAGAATATTCTATCTTTTTTTGCAAGACCAACAGCCATTGCATTCACTAGAATATTACCATCATAAGATTTATCAAAGTTTGTTTCACCACCAACTGTTGGAATTCCTATACAATTACCATATCCACCAATTCCTTTAACCACACCCGAAACAAGGTGTTTTGTTAAAGGTTGATCTGGAGAACCGAATCTCAATGCATTCATAAGAGCTATAGGTCTAGCACCCATTGTGAAGACATCTCTCAAAATTCCGCCAACACCAGTTGCTGATCCTTGGTAAGGTTCTATAAATGAAGGGTGGTTGTGAGACTCTATTTTAAAAACAGCAGCTAAATTTTCTCCTATATCAATTACACCAGCATTTTCTCCAGGTCCTTGAATCACATGACTAGCCTCTGTTGGTAAAGTTTTTAACCATTTTTTTGAGCTTTTATAAGAGCAATGTTCTGAAAACATAGCAGAAAAAATCCCTAATTCTGTTATATTGGGAATTTTATCAATTTTTTCACAAATTAAATTATATTCATTTTTCGTTAAACCCATTTCTAAAGCATCTTCAAGTTTACTTTTCTGTTGAGCTAAATACTCATTTTTATTAATTTTTAAGAGTTCTGATTGTGGTTCCATTATTATTTAACCAATTATTTGTTCAACACAATTTGTAAGAAATTTTAAACCATCTGTTCCACCCTGTAGATTGTTTATGGCTCTTTCAGGGTGTGGCATCATTCCTAAAACTTTTCCATTGTTTGATAGAATGCCAGCTATGTCTTCTGTTGATCCGTTGGGATTATAATTTTTTTCATTATCATTTTGTTTAATATATTTTAAAGCAATTCTTCCTTCTTCTTTCAGTTGTTTTAATAAATCTTCAGGAGCAAAATAATTACCTTCATTATGAGCAACTGGAATCTTTAAACATTCACCTATTTTTAAACCAGAGAGAAAAGGGTTTTCAATACAACTTTGGACTTCTAATGTTGTCTCTCTGCAAGTAAATAAGAGTTTCTTATTTCTTATAAGAGATCCAGGGAGTATTTTAGCTTCAATTAATATTTGAAACCCATTACATACACCTAACACTGCGCCACCACGACTTATATGGTTTTTAATTGAAGTTATTACTGGAGATCTGGCAGCTAAGGCGCCACATCTCAGGTAATCTCCAAAGGTAAATCCACCTGGGATAACAATTAAATCTAAATTAGGAATGTCATATTCTTTATGCCAAATTTTGATTGGGGTTTTCCCTGTGATTTTCCTGATTGCAACAATCATGTCTCTATCACAATTAGAACCTGGAAATATTACAACACCTGAACGCAAAATTTTTTTAATCCTTTAAAATATTGATTTCATAATTTTCAATAACGGTGTTTACTAACAACTCTTCGCACATCTTCTTAGCTTGTTTCAGAACTTCAGTTTCACTATTTTGATCCAAATTCAAAATAATTTGTTTGCCAGTCCTTACATCACTACAATGTTCAAAACCCAAGTTATTTAAAGAAGACTTTATAGCTTGTCCTTCTGGATCTAAAACACCTTCCTTAAGAGATACATTTACAATAACTTTCATAATAACTCTCTTTATTTTACTATTTCAGGTTTAGCGATAGAGTATATTTTTTTCTCAGGAATAATACCTAATCTATTTGCAACTTCTTGATATGCCTCTTTTAACCCACCTAATTCTTGCCTAAACAAATCTTTATCCATTTTCTTATTAGTTTTAATGTCCCATAATCTGCAGTTGTCTGGGCTTATTTCGTCAGCTAATAGCAAAATTGAATTGCCATCTTCAGAATAATATCTTCCAAACTCAATTTTAAAATCTACAAGTTTAAGACCTATTCCAAAAAACAGACCTCTTAAAAAATCATTAATCCTAAGACCGTATTCTTGCATCTCCTCTAATTCATCTCTAGTGCCCCACTGAAAGTTAAGTATATGATCTTCGTTTATTAGTGGATCACCCAACTCATCTTTTTTTAAATAATGTTCAATTAGGGGTCTTGAAAAAACACTACCTTCTTTTAAACCAAGTCTTTTTACAATTGAGCCAGCTGCAATGTTTCTAACAACAAATTCTACAGGTATTATTTCAACTTTTCTTACAAGTTGTTCTCTCATATTTAATTTCTTAATATAGTGCGTTGGTATGCCAATCTCGTTTATTTTTTTCATTAAGTAGTCAGAAATAGAATTATTTAAAACTCCTTTACCATTAATTATAGAATGTTTTTCAGCATTATTTGCAGTGGCATCATCTTTGAAATATTGTATAACTGTATCTGAAGTGGGGCCTTCAAAGATGGTTTTAGCTTTCCCATCATATAAAATTTTCTTTTTAGACATAGATTAGTTATCCTCTTAGTCAAAAACTCTGTCAAATATATGATTAACATGAACAAAATGTTGATCTAAATTGAACAATTCATCTATTTCTTTTTCACTAAGGTATTTAATCACTTTTTTATCATTTTTTAACAAGTTTTTATATATATCTTTTCTTTTATGTTCTGGCGTTTCCCAAACTTTCATGGCATTTTCTTGAACCATTTCATAGGCATATTCTCTACTAGCACCTTTCTGTGTTAGTGCAAGTAATACTTGTTGTGAGTGAACAAGACCACCAAGTTTTTCTAAATTTTTTAACATTGTGTCAGGATAAATAAGCAAATTTTCAATTACATTATTTAATCTATGTAAAGCAAAGTCTAAAGTTATTGTTGCATCGGGAGCAATCATCCTTTCTACGGATGAATGTGAAATATCCCGCTCATGCCACAATGTAACATTTTCTAAAGCTGGTATAACTGAAGATCTAACTAATCTTGCAAGTCCAGTTAGATTTTCTGTAAGCACAGGATTTCTCTTGTGTGGCATTGCACTTGATCCTTTTTGACCTTGAGAAAAATATTCTTCTGCTTCCCTTACTTCAGTTCTTTGCATATGTCTTATTTCTGTTGCTAAGCGTTCAACACTAGATGCAATTATGGCCAGGGTTGAAAAGAACATTGCATGTCTGTCTCTTGGAATAATTTGTGTTGAGACATCTTCAGGTACTAAATCCATTTTTTTAGATACGTAATTTTCTACAAATGGGTCAATATGAGCAAAAGTTCCTACTGCTCCTGATATAGCGCATGTACTAATTTCTTTTTTTGCTTCAATTAATCTTTTTTTATTACGTTTGAATTCAGCATAGTAACCAGCGAGTTTCAAGCCAAATGTAATTGGTTCTGCATGAATACCATGAGATCTTCCAATTGTAATAGTATGTTTATGTTCGAAAGAACGTTTTTTTAATGTTTCAAGTAATTGATTAATATCATTTAATAAAATATCAGATGCGTTTCTTAATTGTATAGAAAGAGTAGTATCCAAAATATCAGAAGATGTCATGCCCTGATGAATAAACCTTGCATCTTCCCCAATGTATTCTGCAAGGTTTGTTAAAAATGCAATTACATCATGTTTAGTTGTTTTTTCAATTTCATTAATTTTATTAATATCAAACTTCCCTTTTTCCCAAATTATTTCTGCAGATTTTTTTGGTATTACACCTAATTTTGCTTGAGCATCACAAGCATGAGCTTCAAGTTGGAACCATATGTTAAATTTCTCTTCTTGAGACCAAATTTTAACCATCTCTTTTCTTGAATATCTTTCAATCATTTCAAAACCTAAATTAAATTTTTAAGAAATTTTTATATTATTTTAAAACTATTTTCTTATACTGAATAAATTAATTTATATATATATATATTTTGTTTTTAACTTTAATACGAGAATAAAATGATCATTGGTACAGTTTTAAAAAATGCGATAAAAATTTTAGCTACTAATCCAGTTGCAAGAAAAAAAGCAGGAGAGTTAGCTTTAAAAGGTTATCAAAAAGCTAAACCAATTATCAAAGAAACTTCAAAATCTCTAAAAAAAACAATTAAAGAAAATTTAAAGAAATAATAACAAAAAATTAATTTTTAAATTGGGTAATATGGTTGTGTATAGCCTTTAGGCGAATTCGTAAAAACTTCATATCCATCTGATGTCACCCCTATACTATGTTCAAATTGAGCTGATAAACTCTTGTCACGTGTAACTGCTGTCCAACCATCAGATAGAATTTTGACGTCATATTTTCCTGAATTAATCATAGGTTCAATGGTAAAAATCATACCTTCTTCAAGAACATCCCCAGTTTTTGGTTGACCATAGTGTAAGATTGTTGGTGGTGCGTGGAAGACTTTTCCAAGACCATGGCCTGTAAAATCTCTTACAACTGACAATCCATTTTTTTCAGCATGAGTTTGAATTGCATGACCAATATCACCTGTAGTGCTTCCTGGTTTGACTGTTTCAATTCCTAGCCAAAGGCACTCATAAGTTACTTTAGTTAAAAATTTTGCTTTCCTAGATGGCTCTCCTACAAAATACATTCTGCTTGTATCACCATACCATCCATCAAGGATTACAGTTACGTCAATGTTTAGAATGTCTCCTTCATCAAGAATTTTGTCGCCAGGTATACCATGACAAACAACGTGATTTACAGAAATACAAGTGGATTTAGGAAATCCTCTATAATTCAATGGCGCTGGTGTAGCGTCATTTTTTAAAATATAATTGTGACATAAATCATTTAGATACCCGGTAGAAACACCACTTTTAACATATGATGTTATATAGTCTAAAACATCAGCTGCTAATTTGCCTGCAGCATGCATTTTTAAAAATGCCGCTTTGTCATATAAAGCTATATTTTTTTTCATTTTTACTTCAATTTTGTTTTATACATTATGACTATTATTTGTAATATATAATCATAAATATTTACGTACAATATTAATTTTTATTAAGGAATATTCTTTATGGTTGCAACTGCGGGTATAATAATTATAGGCGATGAAATTCTATCTGGAAGAACTAAAGACTCAAATATTAATTGGATTGCGTCTCAATTGGATGGTTTAGGTGTTAGATTAAAAGAAGCTAGAATTATTCCTGATGTTTCAGATAATATCATTGAGACAATTCAAACTTTCTCAAATAAATATACATATGTTTTTTCTTGTGGAGGAATTGGTCCGACTCATGATGATATAACCACAGAGTGTGTGGCTAAGGCTTTCAATCAAAATCTATATAAAAATACTGAGGCTATGAGAAGATTACAATTACATTATGAGGGCACAAACATTGAGTTTAATGAAGCACGTCAGAAAATGGCAATTGTACCAACAAATTCTAAGCTAATAGATAATCCAGTTTCAGCCGCACCCGGATATAGGATTGAAAATCTTTTTGTTTTTGCGGGTGTTCCAAAAATAATGCAGGGTATGTTTAACTCAATTTTAAATGATTTAACTGGTGGTAAAAAACTGAAATCAAAAACTGTATCAAGCAATATTGGAGAGGGCTTGATTGCAAAAGACTTAGAAAAAATAGAAAATGAATTTTCAAACGTTAAAATTGGTTCTTATCCATATTTCAAACCAGGAAGTTTTGGAACATCCATCGTATTAAGGTCTGAAGATGAACTGTCTCTAGAAAAGGCCTCTGAAGCAATTTTAGAAATTGTTATAAAATTAGGTGGAAAAGGAAAAATTTTAGATGGCAATGAGATTGATGATAGATCTCTATAATTATTTAGAATTAGGGACAGAACCATTTAGGATTTTATTTTTTTGAGTAATTTTATTTTTCATTATATTTATTAAAAGTACTCCTGATATAAATCCACCAATATGTGCAGCATATGCAACACCCCCCGAATTTAAATCAGATCCATTAAAACTAATAAATTGAATTATTATCCATCCTCCAAGTACAATAAAAGCTCTTATTCTAAATACTTTTACAAAAATTATAAACCAGAATAAAACTTTTATATTTGCCTTAGGATATAAAACTAAATACCCTCCAAGCACACCAGCAATTGCCCCTGATGCTCCAATCATTGGTATTGTTGATGTGGGATCCATAATTGCTTGAGAAAAAGCAGCAATAATTCCAGTAACGAAATAAAAAATTATAAATTTAAATTTTCCTAACGTTTCTTCAATGTTATCTCCAAAAATATAAAGATAAGTCATATTTCCAATTACATGCATCCAACCACCATGTAAAAACATAGAAGTGAAAATTGATAAAAAAGGGGGGATAATTTTCAGAGGTCCAGATAATTCAGAATGTCCAAATAAAATTGCTGGGATCATGCCAAAACTTAAAAACGTCTGTTCTGTTATATATCTAGGATAAAAAATTTGGTTAAGAAAAATAAATGAACAAATAAATATTATTAACCAAGAAATAATTGGTTTTTTGTTTGTAGGGTTTTCATCTGCAAATGGGAAAAAAAACATTTAAAATTCTATATTATCAATTAATCTAGTATTGTTTATTGTAACAGATCCAAGAAAAACTTTGCTGCCTTCAAAATTATCTTTTGAGATAAGATTTAGTTCGCTATCTCTTAATTCAAAATAATCGGGCATTAGATTTTTAGATACTAAAAAAGAATTAGCGTTATTTAATATTTCATTTAGCTGTTTTCTTTTCTTATAAGAATTCACACTATTTTGAAGACATTTAAATAAATTTGCAGCGATATCTAATTCTTTTTCAGATAAATAATTATTTCTCGATGATAGGGCAACACCATTCTTTGACCTTATTATAGGAGCTTTTAAAAGAGATATTTGAGGATGTAATGACTTGGCCATTTTTCTAATCAAAATTTGTTGTTGATAATCTTTTGCACCAAAAACAGCTATATTTGGATTAATTAATTCAAATAATTTATTAACTACAGTCAACACTCCATCAAAATGTCCAGGTCTAATCTTTCCACAAAGCTCAGATCCAAGAGTCCCCGAGTCCAAAGTTTTAACTTTTTCATGTTTTGAAAAAACTTCTTCACCATTTCTAGGAATAAATAAAATGTCACAATGTTCTTTTTTTAATTTTTCAATATCTAATTTTTCACTTCTTGGATATTTTTCAAAGTCTTCATTTTTACCAAATTGAAGTGGATTAACAAATATTGTCGTAATTATTTTTGATGCTTTTAGTTTAGCTAATTTAATTAAAGATAAATGTCCATCATGTAAATTACCCATAGTAGGGATTAATGCTAATTCACCTGGCTTTTTAGAAAATTCTTCTAAGGTTTTATATAGTTCTTCTCTTGAACGAGTAATAATCATTTATATAATGACCTGTATGATTTGTTTGGTATCTAAAACAAATTATATGGTACGAGCGGGGGGACTTGAACCCCCACGTCCTTATCGGACTCTGGATTTTAAGTCCAGTGCGTCTACCATTCCGCCACGCTCGCAAAACCATATGTTTGTTGTGTAACTTAGCTTTTTGGCTAAGGCAAGTTTTTTATAGATTTAAATATTAATTTTTATATAGTTTGAGTTATTAATTTGGAGAACGAAATGTCTAAAAATAAATTAGGTAGTAAAATTGAAGGTGAAGAATATTTGGTTCTTCATGAATTTGCTAAAAAGGCTAAATCTAAACTTTCCAAAGAAACATGGGATTACCTGATTGGAGCTGCTGAAACTGAGACAACTTTTAAAAGAAATAGATATGCTCTTGACAGTTTAGCATTTAGACCAAGAGTATTAAGAGATGTTGAACATGTTGATATATCTACTAATTTAGTTGGACATTCTTTAAGAATGCCAGTAATTCTTGCACCAATAGGTTCAATGCAAGATTTTGTAGAAGGGGCAGGCATTGCTCCAACAATTGCAGCATCTGAATTTGGGATATTGCACATGATAAGCTCTACTTGTATGCCAGGACTAGAAGAAGTCGCTAAAAGCGTTAATTATCCAAAACTGTTTCAATTATATGTAAGAGGCGACCAAAATTGGGTTGATGATCAGATCAAAAGTGCAATTGACTGTAATTATGCAGGTATATGTTTGACAGTCGACTTAGACGCTTATGGAAGAAGAGAAAGAGATCTTGCGAAGAGGTATAGGACAACTTCAAGACAAAGCGCCAGTGGTTTTGAGTATCAAATGCGATTTTCATGGAAAGATATTAATAGGATTAAATCTTATTGTGATTTGCCTATTATAATAAAGGGCATAGCTACTAAAGAAGATGCTTTATTAGCCATAGAACATGGTGTTGAAATTATTTATGTTTCTAATCATGGAGGAAGACAATTGGATTATGGTGTTGGTGGTTTGAATGTTTTGCCAGAAATTGTTGAAGTAGTAAAAAACAAAGCAAAGATCATTTTTGATGGAGGTATAATGCGAGGTACAGATGTTCTAAAAGCAATTGCGTTAGGAGCAGATTGTGTTGGTATTGGTAGACTTCAAGGTTTTGCAGCTGCAGCTGGTGGAGCAAAAGCCATTTTTCGAATGCTTGAATTATTAGAAATGGAAATTTTAACTGGATTAAGGTTGCTAGGATTAAATTCGTTATCCAGACTTGATCAAACATATTTAAGAAAAGATTATGCATTTGATTCAAAAAATGTGTTAAGTGCTTTCCCTCTAATTGAGGAGGGTTATTAAGAAATTTCTGAAATTATTTTGTAAAACCTTTTTAAAAATTTATCCCTAATATCATTGGCAGATAGTGCGACTATAATTTGATGTTTTGAATTCAATTTTGGTTTTTTTATAATTTGTGTAGCTTCATTTTCTTTGTAACCTGCCACATCAATAGCTTCGAACCAAGCAAGAGCTTTGTCAATTTTTTTTATTTTATACTCAATATGTTTAGGAAGTATAGCTGGCAGTCCAAACCTAAGAAAAATTGCTTTCATTAGAGTATCTTCAACAAATCTATAACTATTATTTAGGGCATATTTAAAGGGCGTGATCAAATCACCAATAACATACTCTGGTGCGTCATGAAGTAAAGCAGCCAAATTCCATTTTTTATTTATTTCTGGATATTCAATGTTAAAAAGTTCTTCAACCAACAAAGAGTGTTGAGCAACTGAATATGGATGTTTACCAGTAGTTTGCCCATTCCATCTAGTTACGCGTGAAAGTCCTAAAGCTATATCTTCAATTTCAATGTCTAATGGAGAAGGTGATAATATGTCGAGCTTGCGACCAGACAACATTCTTTGCCAAGCTCTCTCATTTATTTTTTTTAAAGGTCTTATTATTTTGTTTGCCATTCAGAAAAAATATATTGATTTATTACTGATTAAATATAAAAGAGAAAAAAAAAAATATTCAAGGTTTAAATTTGGATTTTTATCAGGCACAAAATAAATATAGGCAAAAACAGTTTAGATCAATATTAAATTATTTCTTTAAACTAATAATGATTATTGTTGCTTTATTTATTGGATGGTGGCTCGGTAACCGTGATAAATTAGTTTTGATACAAGAAAATGAAAAAATAATTAATGATTTCAATGATCAAAAAATCGAATTAGATAGAAAATTAACAGAAATAAGATTAAAGCTTAAAGAAGCTAATTTAGCTCTTAATACTCAAAATATTAAAAATAAAAACAGTGATTTTGGAAGAGACGCTAAAAATATTCTTGCATCTAATTTAGCAAAGGGTGTACCTGAAAAAGACATGATAGATGTATTAAGATTACTAAGTTATAACAAAATATGTAGTAAGTTTGATTTTAGAGAGTTAGCAGTCTCAACACAATCATTCATACCTCCTGAAAATACCCTATTATTATTATCAGGTGGATTAAAAGTTAAAGTTGAGGGTAATATTTCTGATCCAGTAAGTGATAATCCTTACTTTGATCCATCTAAACCTATCAGGGTTATTTTTGTTTATTTAGGTAATAATGATATTATTGAGGGTAATTTGCCAATAACAAGAAATATTATCGCTGGAAAATTTTCTGTAAAAATAAAAATTCTAAAATCCAAAGTTAGAGGGGCTGTTATAGTTCGATATCAAAATTGCAAAATTTAATTTATTAGTAATGTGAATAATTTGAAAATTAATAAAAAAGAACAAAAAACTGCTATTGTTACTGGTGCGAGTGAGGGAATTGGTGCTGCTTTTTCTAAATTATTAATTAATAAAGGTTGGAAAGTTATAGGTATAAGTCGAAGTTCTAGTAAGTTAAGAAATTTAAGTAAAAGTTTTTTATCAAATGAAGAAACTTTTAAATATTTTTCATGTGATGTCCAAGATTTTAAAAAATTGAAATCAATAGCAAAAGAAATTGAAGTGCCTGATTTGCTTTTTCTAAATGCTGGTATTTACTCACCTGTAAATGCTTCTGAAATCAATTTAGAAACTTATAAAAAACATTTAAATATTAATTATCTTGGTGTCTTGAATTGTTATGAGACATTTCTACCAGGTCTAATAAGAAAACAAAATGGACACATTATTATTATGTCTAGTGTGTCTGGGTGGATTGGGTTGCCTAAAGCTGCTGCATATGGACCAACAAAGGCAGCTTTAAGGTCATTTGCTCAATCTGCTCGTTATGATTTAAATCCCAAAGGTATAAAAGTACAATTATGCAGCCCAGGCTTTGTGGAAACACAAGCAACCTCAATAAATGATTTTTATATGCCAGGTTTGATGAATGTTAACGAAGCTGCTAATTTAATTTTTAAATATATGAGTTCAAATAAATTTGAATTTTCCTTCCCATTATCATTTTCTATTTTCATGAAGATTTTTAGTTATCTACCTGATAAGATATCGTCTTATTTAATTAAAAAATTTATAATATAAAAATCTGAAATGGAAAAAAGTATAGTAAAAAATTATATCAATTTATTTAGTAATCTTTCCCCTGATAATATTAATGAATTTGATAATCTAATATCCCAAAATATAATTTTTGTAGATCCATTTAATAATGTTAAAGGAATAAATGCTTTTAAAAACATTTTTTATCATATGTTTGAAAATGTAAAAGAACCTAAGTTTTTTATTCTTGACTATTCAATGAATAAACAAAGAGTATTTTTGAAATGGAAAATGACTTTTTTTGCATTTAAGTCTTTACAGACTATTGAAGGTATGAGTGAATTGATATTGAATGACGCTGGAAAAGTTGTTTCTCATACTGATTATTGGGATTCATTAAATGGTCTCTTCATTAAAATTCCATTAATTGGTTATTTCTACAAAATAAGCTTATTTTTGTTTAAATCAAAATCTTAATTAATGTTCAATTTTATTTGCTTTAAATCAATATTTTTGGATAAAAAACCGCCTTCGCAATAAGATAAATAGTAATTCCACATTAACTTAAAAGTTTCGTCAAATCCAAGCTCTTCAATTTTTTTCCAATTATTGTTAAAACTTTTATTCCATATATTTAATGTTTTTGCGTAATCATTTGAAAAACTATTTACTCTATCAATATTGAAGTTATTTTTAGTTGCGACCTTTGAAAGTATTTTAAAAGATGGTAACATTCCCCCAGGAAAAATATATTTTTGTATAAAGTCTGGGTTATTTTTATAAACTTCATATATTTTATCATCAATTGTAATTAATTGAAGTCCAACATTTCCATTAGGCTTCAAAATACTTCTTATTTTACTAAAAAATTTGTTCCAATATTCTTTTCCTACAGCTTCAAACATTTCAATTGACAATACTTTATCAAATTTGCCGTCAATATTCCGATAATCGCAGTATTTTACATCAATTTTGTTTTCTAGATCGGCTTTTTTTATTCTATTTTGAGCAAAATTATATTGCTCTTTTGAAATTGTAATTGCAGTTATATTACAATCATATTCTTTTCCTAGAAATTCAGAGAAACCACCCCAACCACAACCAATTTCTAAAATGCTGTCACCTTCTTTAACTGATACTAGTTCTGCGAGTTTTTTATATTTATTTGTTTGAGCGATTTCTAGATTATCAGTTGGTTTTGAAAAAATCGCAGAAGAATATGTCATAGATTCATCTAACCAATAACTATAAAATTTATTTCCTAAATCATAGTGATAAGAGATGTTTTTCTTTGCTTGATCTTGACTATTTTTATTTTTGGAATGTAAAAACTTATTGAAAAAATATTTTAGTATAGAAATTTTGAAAGTGTCCTCAGCTTCATCATTATTTAGGGCAAAATAATGCATTAAAGTTGTTAAGTTCGAAGATGTTAATCTTTTGGCCATATATAATTCTGCAAATTTAACAGAACCTCCATTTATAATTTCTTTAACAACCTTAGCATCTGCAATTTTTAAATTTGCAATAGGACCAGTTTTGCTTGCAGAAATCTTTTCAACTTTTCCGTTTGGCCATTCAATTTCAATTGACCCATAAGGAAAATTTCTTATGCCACTTAAAAATAAATTATTCCAAAAATTCATTAATTTTATAACCTACTTAAATTAAATTAATCTTTTGACACTTCAATTCCATATGAATGTTTAACTTTTTCACTAGGAGGGATTTTGTAAAAACTTATTCTTTTAAACCAGAGAATTAATGCTTGTAAATGAATATTTATCCAAATTTTACCTGGAAATATAGAACATTTTAAAAATGCCTTTAAAATGTTCACATTATTAAATTTTATTTCTTTTAATTTCATGTTTGCTATAAAAACTTTTTTATTTTTCAAAGTATATTCCACAGAGATCATAATCTTATCATGGACGTGGTTTGCAAATAATTTATAATTTCCCTTTTTTGGATAAAAGGGAGATACAAATAGCTTCTTAGTAGTTTTTTGAGGAATTTTTTTTAGATTTATATTTCGTAAAACATAATGGTGCATATCTCCAAAAGTGTTTCTGACTTCAAAAATTGAATGAATTAGCAATCCTTTTTTATCATAACAAAAATAAACTGAAAGTGGGTTAAATCCAAAACTTAAAACTTTTGGGAAAGTTAATAATTTTATATTATGAATTTCCTTATATTCATCTGTCTTTTCGTTACACAAATTTTTAATAAATTTATAAAGATCATTAGATGTAGAAAATTCACATTGGCTTCCATGTTTAGAGGCACTCCAAGTAAGTATATTGAATTTTTTCAAAGAAAACAATGAAGGGTATTTGGGTATTTTTTTTTGAGATTTATTTTTTAAGTCAATTAATACTGCGTTTGTTTTATTTTTAAAGAAATGATTTTTGTTACCATTTCTTCTATGGGTTATATTTGCTTCAAAGAATTTTATATCACCAGTAATGGGTTTCATTATGATCTCTAATTATTTTTCTGTCCATGGCACTTTTATGTCAAAATTTTTAGAAATTTCCATAGCTGATGATATTCCATCTTCGTGGAAACCGTATCCTAACCAAGCACCTGCGTAGTAAATATTATTTTTTCCTTGAATTTTATTAATCAGCTTTTGAGCTTCATTTGTACCATTATTAAAAATAGGATGTTCATATACAATTTTTTTATGAATAAGTGATTTATTTGGCATTTTAAACGGATTCAGGCTAACAAATACATTTAATGAGGTGTTCAAATCTTGTAGTTGATTCATCCAATAAGTTGTTGAGGACTTTTCATTTTTATTAGATAGATAATTCCAGCTAGACCAGGTTTTACGATTTCTTGGCATCATTGAAGGATCTGAGTGTAAAAACACTGTATTTTTTTGATACTTAAATTTACTTAAAATTTCTGTAGTTTTTTTATCTAAATCTTTTATTAATCTCATTGTTTGATGAGGGTGAGTGGCCATTATTATTTTATCAAAACTTTCATAACTATGATTATATTCAATTTTAATCTTTTTTCTTTTTAAAGTTATAGAAGAAATTTTTGTATTTAATAAAAGTTTATTGTTTTTATTCTGTTCAAGTGTTTTGATTACTTTTTTTACATATTGTATAGAACCTCCTTTAACTGTTCTCCATTTAGGTCTAATGAAAAAATTAATTAACTGATGATTCTTAAAAAAAGTAAGTAAATTTTTTGCAGGAAATGTTAATATTTCTTTTTCAGGACAAGACCAAATTGCAGACGACATTGGGATTAAGTGATCATTTGCAAATACATCGCTAAAGTTACATCTATTTAAGTAGTCTTTTAAATTTTCATTTTCTTTAACATTAAAAGCATATTTATAACCAAAGATAAAAAATCTTATAATATCTTTCAACATTTTATAAAATTTTAAATTAAAATAATTCTTTTTTTGCGCAAACATTCCTTTGAGGGAACCTGAATATTCTAATTCCCCATCTCTTGCAGAAACTGCAAAGGACATGTCTGATTTTATAGTTTCTACATTTAAATATTTAAAAAAACCAATTAAGTTTGGATAATTTAATTTATTGAATACAATAAACCCAGTATCAACATTAATAGTTGAATCTTCGTTTTTAATTTCAACTGTATTAGCATGCCCACCATATCTTTTATCTATTTCAAATATTGTTATTTGGTGTTTTTGAGACAACAGTAAAGCAGCTGATAGTCCTGATATCCCAGAACCAATAATAGCAATTTTCATTTATTTAGGACTCTGTTTTAATTTTGGTTTAATTTTTTTAATCCAGTTCTAGGTGTGCACTTATCAGTAAACATTTGTTCGAACATTGATTCTTTACAATTTAAATGGTCAGGCATCTTCATACCTGATTGTTCTCTATAAATTGATGCAATAACTAATACTGATATCAATACTGCTAATATCCACATGTTTCTAGACATTTTTTTTCCTTATATGATCACCAATTATAGATATGATTTGGTAGGTTTTTTGTTTTAACTTTAAGTTCATTTGTTACTCTGTTTTTTACACTATTACCACTTTTCACAATTTCTTCATTATTTCCACATACTAGGGGATGCCATTTAGGTAATTGACCACCTTGGTCTATGATTTTATAAGCGCATGTTTCTGGCATCCATTTAAGATTTTTTAAGTTTTTAGGAGATAAAATTTTACAGTCTGGAACAAGAGTTTTTCTATTAATATAATCTTTACACAGAGCAGTCTTCTCGCACAAAAGCTTGCAAGATACATTTGTATAATAAATTTCTTGTGTGTCATAATCTTCCAATTTCACCAGACAACATTTACCACATCTATCACATAATGATTCCCATTCATTATGTGTCATATCTTTTAATGACTTAGTTTTCCAAAACATTATAAATATCTCAATAAAGTCTAGTTTTAATTTATAATTTTAGTAAATTTCTATAAATTGTTAAAGATATAAAATGAAAAATAATTTAAAAAAATCAGAACTTTTGATCTCTACTCAATTAGGAATTTATTCAAACCTATATAAAGATATTTATTTTGATAAACATCACGGAATAAAAGAAACCCAACATAATTTTATTAATGCAAACAATTTAGCTTCACGTTTTAAAAAGTCTGATAAATTCATAATTTCTGAGCTAGGATTTGGTACAGGTTTGAGTTTTCTAATGACCTTGAAACTCTGGAAAAAAACAAAAAAACCAAATGCTAAATTAATTTTTATTAGTTTTGAGAGTGCTCCATTAACAAAAATTGAGTTAAAAAAAGTATATAAGTGTGTAAAGGGTTTAAAAACACTTTCTAGTCAATTAATAAAAAAATTACCTAGCATATATAAATCTACACATAAAATTTATTTTGATTCAGAAAATGTTGAATTAATTTTAATTTATGACGACTTCAACAGTCTAAAAAATTTTAAATTTAAAGCTGATGCATGGTTTTTAGATGGTTTTGCTCCCCAAAAAAATAAATCTGCTTGGAATTCAAAACTTTTAGAACAAATTTATTTATCTACAAATTTTAAAGGAACTTTTAGTACATTTACTTCTGCAGGACACGTGAGAAGAGGATTGTCTAATTCAGGATTTTCTGTATCAAAAGTAGTTGGTTTTGGAAATAAAAAAGAAAGTTTAATCGGGATAAAGAAATCTTTATCAAGTAAAATTAATAAAGTATCAAGTTCTAAAAAATATATAGGACCAGTAGCTATAATCGGATCTGGTATTTCAGGTGCTTCTTTAGCCTATTCATTAAGAAAAAGAAATATAGAATGTTTTATAGTAGATAAATTTTCTAAATATGCAAGTGGAGCAAGTGGGAATAAGTTGGCACTTCAAATGCCAAAATTAACATTGGATAATTCCCCTTATGGATTACTCTCTTTGGAGGCTTTTACTTATTCAAGAAATCTTGCCAAAAATCTTAATTCAATTCCACCTTCTAATGGGCTTGTTGTGTTACCTTTAAGGGAAAGAGATCAAGTTAAATATTTAAAACTTTTACAAAATAATTGGCCACTAGATTTGATTTCAAATAAAGTAGACAACGCTAAATTCCTTGAAAATATAAATTATGTATATATGAAATCATCAGGAATATTGGATAATAAAAAATTTATAAAAAATTTAATTAAAGATGTAAAATTTGTAGCAAATTTTGATGTTAAAAAAGTTATCAATACTAAAGACAAACTTAAATTATTAATTGATGAAAAAGGTAATAGTTTAAAAGCTAAAACTGTAATTTGGGCAAATGGTTATGAGATGAAAAATCTAAGTAATAATGTACCCATCAATTCAATTTCTGGACAAGTAACTTATTTAAAAGAAAATAAAGCATATAATGATTTTAAATTAAATTTTAGTTATGGTCATCATTTCTCACAAGCTTTTGGAGGTTATCATCAAATAGGATCTTCATTCAACAGAAATGAAGATAAAAATTACAAAGAAATAGATCAAATTAATAATTTAAATTCTATTCCAGAATTTTTAAAAAAAATAATTAAAGTTTTTAACAGTGAAACAAAATATCGAGTAAGTATAAGAGCAAGCACTAAAGATAGAATGCCATTTTTTTGTAATTTGGAAACTGTAATAAACAAGAATACAAAAAATGAATACTTATTAGGAGGTATGGGATCTTGGGGGTTTGTTTATGCTCCCTTATATGCTGAATTTTTAATTAAAAGTCTTGTAAATGAACCTCTTGTAATTAATTCTAAAATGGAGCGTTTATTAGGAGTTAATAGACTTCTATAATTTATTCAGCCGCCTCTCTTTGAGAGTGTCCAAAATTATTAAATATTTCAGAAAATACTTTTTGCAAATAATCAATCTTATGTATTTTAAGATTTGTTTCGTCCATATATAATGATCTATTAATTTCTATTTGAATTGTTTCAATGCCTACTAATGGATTGCCATATTGCCTAGTTATATAACCACCTGCATATGGGTTGTTAATTTCAACCTTAAGACCAAATTTCTCAAAACGGTTTTTAATGGCATAAATTAGATTTTCAGATGAGCTTTTGCCAAAGTTATTTCCTAAAACAATATCAGGTTTAATTTTAAAATGCTTTAAAGCTTTAGAGGGCATAGTGTGAAGATCAAAATGATAACAAAAACCAAATTTTTTTAATAAAAATTCTAATTGTTTTGACAGAGATTTATGAAAGGGATCATAATATTCTTTCAACATATTTTTAGAGTATGAAATAGGTAACTTTGTTTTAAAAATTGATTTGTTATCAATAATTTTAGGAAACACACCTAAACCATAAGAAATCATTTTTTTTTCATCTTGTTGGTCAATAATTACAGTACCATTAAACATATCGTTATCAATTGATTTTCTTGATCTATTCAAATCCACTACGGCTCTAGAACACTTAGCTATTATAATATCTACATTTTCTTTTTTTATTAGTTTTATAAGTTTATCCGACTGATAATCTTCAATTTTTCTTATTTTATCTAAGTCTAACTTTAAATATTTTTTGAATAGTTTTGGATAAAAACTTCCTGAATGTGGAACAGTTATTAAAACTGGATTTTTGGGGTTTTTTCTAATATTATGATTTAGCATTTAATTTCTATAGTTTAATTCATTTATTAATGCAAATTCAAAAGTTTTTTATAATATATGTATTAAAAGTTTTTATTTGAAAGATTTTCTATGAGATATTTTGATATTCAAACACCTGCACTTGATTCAACAAGACTCATGTTCAAAGAATTGGAAAGTGATAAGAGAGATTCTAAAATTGATTTGGGAATAGGTATATATAGAGATGAAAAAGGTGAGGCTCCGGTTTTTAAAGCAGTAAAAAAAGCTGAAATTATATTATTACAAACTGAAGTTTCTAAGTCTTATAAAACACCTGCTGGAAACTCTGAATATTGTAAAAATATTTTAGAATTGGTTTTAGGAAAAGATATTATTAGTGAAAGAAGCGACAAGATTGGAGCAATACAGATACCTGGAGCTGGTTCAGGTCTTAGAATTGCTGGAGAACTCATAAAAAGTAAATTAAAAAATAAACTAATATCCATCCCTAATCCGACATGGGGACAACAAACTTTTATGTTTCAAAAATCTGGTCTGAAAATCACAAAACATAGTTATTACGATAACACAAACAATTTCTTAAATTTTGAAGATATGGTTTTAGATTTAAAGAAATTAAAGTCAGGTGATGCATTATTATTACATGGATGTTGTCATAATCCAACGGGTGCTGACTTGAATACTGATCAATGGGAAGAAGTTGCTAAAATATGTAAAAAAAATGGAATTATTCCCTTTATAGATTTGGTTTACCAAGGTTTGGGCAGAGGTATTGATGAAGATGTGCTAGGTATTAGAAAATTAGTTAAAATTGTACCTGAAGTGATAATAACTATTTCGTCTAGTAAAACTTTTGGAGTTTATAGAGACCGTTGTGGACTGATTGCAGTAATTACTGACTCCAATAAAGTAAATAGTGACTCTTTAGAAACAATGTTAAGTGAAATTGCTCGTGAGCTTTATTTCCATCCACCAGATCATGCTGCAGAAATAATAAATATTTTACTTGATGATAATATTTTAAAAAATGAATGGCTTTTGGAAATTATTAGAATGCAGAAAAGAATAGTTTCTCTAAGAGAAAAATTTTCAAAAAGTTTGCAAAACAAATTACAAACAGATTACTTTAGCTTTTTAAATGTTCAAAATGGTATGTTTTCACTTTTGCCTGTTTCTGATGAAGGAATAATGACATTAAGAAAAGAAAATGGAATATACTTAATGCCTGATGGACGTATAAATATAGCTTCTTTGCCAGAAAATAAAATAGATTTTATAGCATCTAAAATTTGTACGTTAAAAGAATTTAAAAATAGGAAGAGTTAATTTGCAAAAAATTCCTACTAATCGAAGTGATTATAATGTTTTTTCCAAAATGAACACAAGGTGGAATGATAATGATATTTATGGTCACTTAAATAATGTAATCTATTATGAGTTATTTGATACTGCAGTTAACAAATGGTTAATAAAAAACAATTTAATTGATATTAAAAATGGGAATAATATTGGCCTTATAGTTCAATCAGGATGTAATTACTTCTCTTCGTTTGAATATCCAGAAGATATCGACGCAGGAATAAGAGTAACAAAAATTGGAAATAGTTCCGTTAGATATGAGGTGGGTTTATTTAAACCTAATGATGATTTAGCATCTGCAGATGGATTTTTCATTCACGTTTATGTTGATAGAGTTAGCAATAAACCAATAACTTTAGATTATGAATTTAAAAAAAAATTAGATACAATTTACGTTGATCTAAATAATTAAAGTTTTTCTATTTTTACAATCTCGTTTTCTTTAATTTTTTCAATATAACTTTTTTCGAAATTACTGTCTGCCCAAATATTACAAGGTGAAATTAATCTAATTTCATTTTCCTTTGAAACTGGAGTTTTACCATAACCAATAGCAATAGCTGACCCTTCATTCCAAAATGCTATTTCTCCAAAATCAACTACTGCCTTAGCATTATCCTCTAATTCAACATCAACAGGGGTCTCAAAATAAATCTCTTCACCCCATTTTTTCACTGTTGAATTAAAAGGTAATGCTTCATAAATCATATCTGCTGTTGGTGTGTCTCGTAGGTTTAAAACTAAGTTTTTATCTTTAAATTTAAGAACAATTTTTTTCATAAATAATTTACTTTTTTTAATTGCTAATATATTACAATTATAACACAATTTTATTAATTATAAAATGGGACTATAGCTCAGCGGGAGAGCACTTCGTTGACATCGAAGGGGTCACTGGTTCAATCCCAGTTAGTCCCACCATAAATTTCAAGGACTTAGCAGTAATTAATCATATATAAACTTAATGACTGTCACTCATGTGTCACAGTGAGGTTATATATGGCTACCATAAGAAAACGTAATAACAAATACCAGGTTCAGGTACGTATCAAAGGTCAATCCACCAGTGCAACTCTTATCTCTTTAGATAGTGCAAGGAGGTGGGCTAGACAAAAAGAACTAGAGTTGGAAAAGAAAATAAAGCTTGGGGAACTATATAGACCTAAGAATTTTAAAGAGATAATTCTTGAGTATAAACAGAAGGTTACACCTCTTAAAAAATCATCCCATAATGAGAATATCATTATTGAATCATTAGCACGTAACCCATGGATGCTAATACCACTTGATAAATTACAACCCATTGATATTACCAACTACAGAGATGAAAGATTGGCTAATATAAAGCCATCAAGTTTTGCAAGAGAGTTTGGTATATTAAGACATGCCTTAAAGATTGCTAAGGTTGAATGGGGCTGGGAAGTGCCAATAGACCTATTTAGACACATTAAAATACCTAAGCTTTATCAACGGGTTATAAGAAGAATACAAGACAAAGATTTAGAATTAATTCTTCGATATACTAAAGACCATAATAACATTTATCTTTATCCTATTATTGTTCTTGCTTTGGAATCAGCTATGAGACGAAGTGAAATATTATCTTTAAAATGGGCTGATATTGATTTTAAAAGACGATTAATAACAGTTGAAAATACCAAGAATGGATACCCACGTATAATACCTATGACAGATAAATCACATAATATTTTAAAAAATCTTAAGGTAATAAATGAATATGTTTTTCCACTTACCACAAACAGTTTGAGGTTAATGTATCAAAGATTATGTAAAAAATTATCTCTTAAAATAAGGTTCCATGATTTAAGACATGAAGCTATTAGTAGATTGTTTGAGGAAGGAAATACCATACCTGAAATAGCAGCAGTAAGTGGTCATAGAACCATAAGTCAGTTGTTTAGATATGCTCATCCAAAATCTTGAAGGCGCTCTATATAGTTTAATTAAGATTAATAAGAAGAGATATTAGTTATAATTAGTATATATAATAATATATAATATATATATATATATATAATAACTACATCATTAAAATATAAAAATACAAAGATAAGAATATTATAGTCAACGCTATGAAAGATTTAAATTCTTCTGACAAAAATACTATTTTTTCGTTTATAACAAATGACACAGATTTTTTACCTTTGTTTAGGGAGATAAAAAGTAAAAATGAACTTTATTGGTTGCGTGGTTCAGCAAAACCCTCAAATCAACTTAAAAGTTTAGTAATTCAAGAAAATCAAATAGAACTTTCTGAATTCTTTGAAAAATATCATTTTTTTAGTATGGCAAATAGTTTTTGGAATAATCAATTCATAAAAGTTGTTGTTAATAATTTTGACTTTGAGCAAGCATCAGAGATTTATTATCATAAACTCTTAGTCGAGGAATATGAAGTTCACCGAGAAAAAGAACTAGATGAATTATGGAAGATAACTATGGCTGAGATTGATGAAACAATTAAACCTAAAGACGAAAATGATTAAAAACTTATTTAAAAGAATTTTGTTGCTAATCTTTCATATGTAGACCATAGCTATAAATATCTTGCCATATCTTCATGTCCAGTGCCAAGGTATAAGCAAAGAATGAAAAAACATTATGAGTGGCTCACAAACCCCTGAACTACAAGGTGATAAAGACAGAGTACTTGTACAGTTTAACTAGGGATATTAAAATGATATTATCTGGCGTTTATCATTCTTTTAAGCCTTGATTTATATTTATTTATATATTGGTTAATCATATTAATGTTCTTTTTAATTAAATTTGATTTTTCAAGAACTTTCAAACCTAAAATTCTATAACAACGAATGACCTCTTCATACACTTCTGCAGTCCATTCAGGTTGCATGTAAATTTTGTCCACATTTGAAGCAATAATATTTTCTGCTATAACAATATCTTCTTCAGAGCGTTGTTTGGACAGACCTTCACCATAAAATGCTTTTATTCCAAGCTCAAAAGCGGCATTAAAATTTTCTTCATTTTGAAGGTCTCTTAATTCTGTTGCACCTTCTCCCATTACAACACCTGCACAAGCTGATACATTATCAAATTCATTTGAGTATGATTGTTTGATAAATATAAAAAATATAATGGGAATTACGAATATAATACTAGGTTTGAAAAAATATATTAACATATATTTATCTTATGAAAATTTTGTATTGAGTAAAGTTTTTATAATGTCATTTACATTAATTTAATA
>CACNFD010000019.1 GCA_902619615.1 uncultured SAR116 cluster alpha proteobacterium
GGCTACCAGTTCTCATCAAAGCGACGCTTCAAAAATATTTTATTAATCAAATAAGGAGCTTTGCTATGAGCAATTTAAATATAATTCCACGTAAAGAAATATGTAAGCAAATAGGTGTAAGTCGAGACACACTAAAGAATTGGATAAGAAAAAGAAACTTTCCTAAACCTTTAAATTCTTCTGGTAGGGAACCCCTTTATGATGAGCTTTGTGTAAAGGAATGGCTTTTAAATAATAATAAAGATAGCAACAAGGGAGACTTATAATGGAAAATCTCTCTGATATGACTATTGAAAAATTTCAAAAACTATTCACTGGCTTCACAAAAGCTTATGGAACTTTTGAGATAAACAAATCAAACAATGATAAAAAAAAGAAGGGTAGAGCACTTACAGTAAGGAAGAAAATTAATTTTGAACACTATAAAAAACATCTTTATGGTGAACAAGGAATAGGTGTAGTTCCTATCAAAGATGATAATCATAATATCGTATTTTGTGCTTTAGATATAGATGATTATAATTTACCTCAAGAAGATCTATTAAGAAGAATAAATGAAAGTAAAATACCTTTTCTTACTTGCTTGAGCAAGTCAGGTGGATATCACTTATATCTATTCTTTGTGGAAGACACTTCAGCACAATTAATTCAAAAACCACTTCGTAAAATAGCTAAATATTTAGGTTATCCAAATTGTGAGATATTTCCTAAACAAGAAAAAAGGTTGAAACCTAAAAATGGAGAGACAGAACAAATTGGTAATTGGATCAATTTACCCTACTTTTCTGGTAATAATTCTACCAGAACATGCGTGCAGTTGGAAAAGCACTTAGAGCTGGAAGATTTTTTACACCACGCAGAAAAAAGTAAAGTTTCGTTAAGTCAATTAATTAAATTATCCAATGAAATTCAGCTAGATGAAAATTTGGTTGAGAACACATCATTTAATAAACTCTTAAAAAGTGAAGGACGTAATAGTTATCTTTTTAAATATGGATGCTCTTTACGTAAAAGAGGGATAGAAGATATTGAAATAAGTAAAAAAATAAAAATTAAGAACATTGAAGCAAATGCAAACGATCATCCAAACTTTGCTCAGGGCCCTTTGGAAAATAGAGAGATAAGTCTCATTATAAAGCAAGTTTTGAAATATCAGCCTGGAGATCTAGACGATGATACTTTAGAAGAGATGAATAAAAAACATGCAGTAGTTATGCTTCAGGGCAAGACCTTTGTTCTAAATAAAGACTTTGATCCCAGCATTAATAGAAAATTAGTAACTTTTTCTACATTCACGGACTTCAAAAATAGATATTGTAACAAATATTCTTTCCTAGATGGGTCTAATAAATCGTTAGCACAATGTTGGCTTTCGTCATCCAAAAGAAAGACATATGATGGACTTATCTTTGATCCAGAAAAAAATCATAAGAATTTTTATAACCTTTACCAGGGGCTAGCTGTTGTCCCTAAAAAGGGGAAATGGAACAAGTTTAGAGACCATATTAACAATGTACTTGCTGCATCAGACGAAGAGTTAGGAAGTTATATAATCCATTGGATGGCAGATGCAATTCAAAACCCAACTGACAGGCCTGGTGTTGCGCTTGTTTTAAAAGGTAAACAAAGGACAGGTAAAGGAATTTTTGCTAGAGGTTTTGGATATTTGTTTGGCAATCATTTTCTTCACCTATTTCATGGTAGTCACTTAACTGGTCATTTTAATTCACATTTAAAAGATAAACTAATGATTTTTGCTGACGAAGCTGTTTGGGGTGGCGACAAAAAAGCTGAAGGTATGCTTAAAGAATTAATTACAGAACCATCAATACCTATTGAAATGAAAGGAAAAGATGTTTTTACTGTATCGAATTTTAGTAGAATAATTATTTCATCTAATAACGATTGGGTAGTTCCTGCAGGAGCAGAAGAACGACGTTTTTGTGTTATCGAACCAGGGGATTCTATGATGCAGAATTCTAACTATTTTAAGTCTATAAACGAAGAATTAAATAATGGAGGATATGAAGCAATGTTATATGATCTTCAAAATATAGATCTTGAAGGAATAGATTTAAGAAGATTCCCTAAAACAAATGCTCTTTCTATACAAAAATCAATTTCGTCTTCTGACGTAGAAAAATTTTGGGAAGATCGATTATATGATGGATCTACAATTAGTGATCAGGATGAATGGAAAAACTCAATCTTGTGCTATGATTTATATCAAGATTATATTTTATTCTCCAAAAAAATAGGAAATTCCAGACCTAAAACTATGTCATCGTTTGGAAAGAATTTAAAAAATGTTATTCCTGAAATAGAAAGACAAAGAGGAACTACTAAAAAAAGAAATTATAAATATATACTTCCTGATTTAGAACAATGTCGACTAGCATTTGATAAAGCTCGAAATACAAAAACAAATTGGGAGGGTGTATAGGTTCGGCCTGGTGTCCTAGATGTCTTATCAAAAAAAAAGTATTTTTTCTTTTCTCCTGGTTATCGTTTTAAAAATATAAAAAATAAATATCAACAGGACGTGTAAATCATTATTAACTTTTATTAATGCCAATCCTTTCGCCAATTCTTTTTTAAATGTCCATGGTCAATGAACCAAGCTTCGAGTTCTTTTAGTTCACTTCTAATTATTCGCCCTTGCTCTGCTCTAGCTTTAGCTTTTTCTCTTTCAATCTTTGTAAAGCGTCCATGAATAGTTTTTGAATCTGCTAATCTTTTTAGGCCTTCCTTGGTCCTTGGACCTGTGCTGACACCTCCATGAAGCCTGCATCTACCGACAGGTAGTTTGGCGGGGCGTTGACAAGGTGAACCTTTTTTTGTTTTTGATTCACATCTTTTGCCTGGCCAGTTAGGACCAAAACGCCAGGGTATGCCTTTTAAAAGGTTTCTTTTTGTTGTCTTTTTAATATCACCTAACATGGGTTTTATTATAACAAAAATAATGCAAGCTTAAAAGAGATGGTAAACTTAACTTAATTTGTAAAAATTTTTCAGAAATAAATTTGTAATAAATCCAATATATAAGGAGATCTTAATTAAACTAACTCTATTTATATATGGATAAATATAAAAGTAAAAATTATAGAGCTATTTGGATCTCTGATATTCATTTAGGTTCATCTGGTGCACAGGCCGAACATCTTCTTGAATTTCTAAGATATAACGATAGTAATTATTTATATTTAGTTGGCGATATTATAGATGGATGGAGTTTAACTAAGAGATGGTATTGGCCTCAATCACATAACGACGTAATTCAAAAAATTCTAAGAAAAGCTAGAAAAGGTACAAAAATTACATTTATTCCTGGTAATCATGATGAAGGTGCGAGGACTTTCCTAGGTATTACTTTTGGTGATATTGAGATAAAAAATGAGACTTTTCATAAAACGGCTAGGAATGAAAAGTTGTGGGTAATACATGGCGATCTTTTCGATGAAGTAATGCAACATGCCAGATGGTTGGCTTACATAGGAGACACAGCATATACCTTTCTTCTATGGTTAAACAAATGGTTTAATAGAATAAGACGTCTAATGAACTTACCATATTGGTCGTTATCGCAGTTTTTAAAATTAAAAGTTAAAAAGGCAGTTTCAATCATTAGCGCTTTTGAGACTCTTATGGTTAGAGAAGCTTCCAGACGTGGATGTGATGGGGTTGTATGCGGGCATATACATAAATCTGAATTGAAAATGATCGATAATAAAATTTATGCAAATGATGGTGATTGGGTCGAATCACTTACTGCTCTTGTAGAACACCAGAATGGAGAGTTAGAAATTATTAATTGGGCTGAATTGGGTCACGATCATCTATATCAAAACGATCTAACTAAAGTTAAAACAATAGCATGAAAATTTTAGTTGTAACAGACGCTTGGTATCCTCAAGTCAATGGGGTAGTAAGAACTTTAGATGAGACATCTAAGCAATTAAAAAAATTTGGCCATGAGGTAAAGTTAATTACACCAGAGGGTTTTTTAACAATGCCATGTCCGACTTATCCTGAAATAAAATTATCTCTTTTCCCAGGTGCTAGAGTTTCATCTATGATCAGAGAATTTAATCCAGATTGTTTACATATTGCTACTGAAGGTCCTTTAGGTCTTTCCGCGCGTGGATATGCTATTAGAAATGGTTTAGCTTTCACCTCAGCCTATCACACAAGGTTTCCTGAATATGTTCATGCAAGAATAAAACTTCCCCTTAAAATAACTTATGCATTCTTAAGGTGGTTTCATGGTAGATCTGAGTTGGTAATGGTGCCAACTGAAGAAGTAAAAAAGGATTTATTAAAATACAAAATTGGTAACCCTCAAATTTGGGCGAGAGGCGTAGACTTAGAAATTTTTAAACCAAAAAAAGGAAGAAGAAAAAATAAAAAACCTATTTTATTGAATGTTGGCAGAGTAGCTATAGAAAAAAATTTAGAAGAATTTTTAAAAATAGATCTTCCATATGAAAAATGGGTTGTAGGTGACGGACCTGCATTGAAAGAATTAAAGAAAAAATACCCTAAGGTTATTTTCCAGGGTTCTAAGAGTAAAGGTGAATTAGAATATTACTATAACAAGGCGGATGTATTTGTTTTCCCAAGCAAAACTGACACATTTGGTTTAGTTTTATTAGAAGCTATGGCGTGTGGTTTGCCAGTTGCAGCTTTCCCAATAAGTGGACCTTTAGATGTTATTGGTAACTCAGATGCAGGTATTCTGAATTCTAATTTAAAAGAAGCATGTAAGAAGGCTTTGTTGATACCAAGAAAAGTGCCAAGAGAATACGCTAAAACATTTTCATGGGAATTAACAAGTAAAACATTTGAGTCTTATTTAGTAAGCATAAGAGACAAAGACACTACATATAATATTGAAGACAACCCTCATAAGGGTAATACTGGGATTACAAGAGCAATTCATGCAGCTAAAAATTCTTGGTCAGGTCTAACTTTTGCTCTGAGAGAAGAAAGTGCTTTTAGACAAGAAATATTATTAGTGATAATTTCATTATCTATAATTTTAGTCAGCGAAGTCAGTACTATTGAAATATTGCTTATGATTTTTACAACTTCCTTTGTCTTAATTATAGAGCTATTAAATTCTAGTGTTGAAGCAGCTATTGATAGGATATCATTTGATTATCACGGTTTATCTAAAAGAGCTAAAGATTACGGATCCGCTGCTGTAATGTTGACATTAATTTTATGGGTCTTAATTCACGGGTTAATTTTATTTAATGATGTTCTTTAAATACCAATTAGCTCTCCGTTTCCAATGCCAAGATACCATTTTAAGTTAGAAATACTCTTTATGCCTATATTTAAAAATTTTTAATGTAATAAAATTGAAATAAACATTATTTACAAAGACATAGTTTTGAGAATTCATTTGATTTGAATTGATGAGGTTAAGTTAGATTTGCCAAATGAAACTCAAAACCTCAAATTCTGAGGTTAGATTGTCTTTAAATAAAATCACAAAAAAATTAATTAATAATCAAAATGACAGGTATTTTGACAGAGAAATTAGCTGGTTATCTTTTAATGAAAGAGTTTTACTACAAGCATATGATAAGACAATTCCTTATGGTGAAAGACTTAGATTTGTAACAATTTCTTCAGAAAATTTAGATGAATTTTATATGGTTCGAATAGCTGGGCTACATCAGCTTATAAGTCAAGGTTTCAATACATTACCTGAAACTGGAATGAGAGCAGATGAATTATTAAAAACAGTACTTAATGCTTCCAAAGATTTAAAAAATAAACAGCAAAGATGTTTGAATTATTTATTGAATGAAAAGGAAGATTGTGATGTTTCAATTTTGTTTGATAATAAATGGACTAAAAATGAATTAGAATGGCTTAAAGAATATTATGAACAAAATATTCTACCTCTTTTAACTCCAACCACGTTAGACCCTGCACACCCTTTTCCATTTATCCAAAATAAAGGCAAATGTGTATTAATGGAGATGAAAGATATAAAAAACAACAATATAAATTGTGTAGTTTTACTTCCTGATAATATAGCTAGATTTATAAGATTACCTGGTGAAAATCAGAGATATGCTATGCTGGAGACCTTAGTTACAAAGTTTGTTCATTTAATTTATCCTGAATATAAATTATTAAAATCAGGCATGTTTAGAGTTATCAGAGATGCCGAAATTGAAATAGATGATGAAGCAGATGACTTAATAGGGCAATTTGAAACTGCAATTAAAGCCAGAAAAAGAGGTGGTATTGTATCTTTAACCTTTTCTCATGATTTATCTAAATCTGCTCAAAAACTTTTAACCAGGGAATTAAATATCCCTGACGATCATATATATGTTGCGCAAGGATTTGTTGGGATCAATGACTTTACTGAAATAATAAATAATTTACCCAAACAAAATATATTCAAACCGTACAAACCCAGAATGCCACAAAGAATATTAGACTTTAAAGGAGATTGCTTTTCGGCGATAAAAAATAAAGAAATAATTGTTCATCATCCTTACGAAAGTTTTGATGTAGTTTTAAGTTTGCTTCAACAGGCAGCAACAGATAAAAATGTTTTAACAATAAGGCAAACTTTATATAGAACAACACCTGATTCACCAATAGTAGAAGCTTTGGTGTCCGCTGCTGAGTCAGGAAAATCTGTTATTGCAGTAATTGAGCTGAAAGCTCGATTTGATGAAGAAAATAATGTCCAACTAGCTAGAGTATTAGAACAAGCTGGTGCACAAGTTGCTTACGGCCTAGTTGATTTAAAAGTACATGCAAAATTATCTTTAATAACAAGAAAAGAGGGTAAAAAATTAGTTTCTTATGCTCATTGTGGAACTGGTAATTATCATCCACATACTGCTAAAATTTATACTGACTTTTCGTTATTCACTATCGATAAAAATATTTGTGATGATGCTAGATCAGTCTTTAATTTTCTTACCAGTCACGTTCAGCCAAAACGATTAAATAAGATGATCATTTCACCCAACTCTTCTTATGATTGGTTAATTGAGAAAATTGATAATGAAATACAAAATGCTAAAGATGGTTTTGAAAGTGGAATTTGGATTAAATGTAATGCGATTGTAGATCAAAAAATAATTGAAAAATTCTATGAAGCATCCAATGCAGGGGTTAGAATTCACTTGATGGTTAGGGGTATTTGCTGCTTACGCCCTAATGTTAAAGGAATGTCTGAAAACATTACAGTAAATGCAATTATAGGAAGATTTCTTGAACATGGAAGAATATATGTTTTTGCAAATAAAGGAAAATTTCAGTCTGAAAGTAATTTAGTATATATAGCATCTGCTGATATAATGCCTCGTAATTTATACCATAGAGTTGAGGCTTTTATACCTCTAGAAAACAAAACAGTTCGAGGTCAAGTCCTAGACCAAGTATTACCGGCTCTAATAAACGACACAAAAAATACTTGGCAATTAAATAAAAATGGAGAATACTCCAAAAAACAAAATAAGGACAAAACATTTTGTGCGCACACTTATTTTATGAAAAACCCAAGTTTATCAGGTCAGGGAAGCTTAGCTAAAATATAAATATGAATGAAGTAGCTTTAAGTTTTTATAGGAAGATAAATAAAGGTAAATTAGCAATAATCGATATTGGTTCTAATTCTATTAGACTTGTTATATATCCTCAAAATGGTAAATACCCTTTTCCGTTATTTAATGAAAGAATAAATTGTAAACTCGGTGAGGGTTTATCATTGAGTAAAAATATTTCAAGTCAATCAATTTCAAAAGCTTTGTCAGCTATAAAGCGTTTTGCATATATAATAAAAACTATGTCTGTGAAACATCAATTAATTATAGCAACTGCAGCTGTTAGAAAAGCCAAAAATGCAAAAGAATTTTTACGTCCTGCAGAAAAACTTCTTAATCATAATATTAAAATTCTGTCTGCTAAAGAGGAGGCTGATTACGCCTCTTTAGGAGTTCTTAGCAACATAAAAGTTGATAAAGGGCTTATAGCAGATTTAGGAGGAGGAAGTTTAGAACTTATTCTTATTCAAGATGGAAAAAAGATAAAATCAACGAGTATCGATATTGGACACTTATCTCAGATTAGTAGTGAAGAAATCAGAAAAGAAATTAATAAAGTTGAATGGCTGAATAAATCTAAAGGTCTTACATTGTATGGAACAGGTGGAAGTTTTAGAGCTCTAGGATCTGCCTATATAAAGAATTATAATTATCCACTCTCATTATTGCATGGATTAAAATTCGATATCGAAAGAGGGATAATCCTTTTGGATCAAATGTCAGACGAAAACAAAGAAGTATTAGGTATACCTCCTGGTAGAACAGATACTATTTCAACTGCAGCAAAGATAATAACTCACCTGATTTTATCATCAAATGTAAAAAATATTATGATTAGTGGAACAAGTATAAGAGATGGATTGATAGCAGAATTAAATAAAGAAAATAGGATCAATCCAGATAAAGTTGCTTACTATAATGTACTTGCAAAAAACCAAAGATTTAATGGCATGCAAACTAAAATAAAAAAAATATTCGGTCCTATATTTGAAAAAATTGCAGATAAAGATCTTGAAAGGGTATTTAAAATTAGTACTAATCTTTCAGATATTTCTTGGGACGAACAGCCAGATATGAGAGGTAATATTGCCGCAAACAAAATCTTATCACTACCAGTAAGAGATTTAACTCATATTGAGAGGGTATGGATGGCCAAAGTTGTTTATCACAGATATATTGGTACTAAAGATAAACAACAAATTGATAAAAGAATAACCAATTTACTTTCAGAAAAGCAAAAAATTTCATCGTATGCTATAGGTCTAGGATTAAGATTTATATATAATTTTAGCGCAGGATTACCAAAAAATTTGGATAATATTAAATTTAAGATTAAGAAAAATAAATTAACTTGTAAAATAAAATCTGAAGCCAAAGTTCTCATGGATAAAGAAAATGAACGAAGATTTAAAAATTTTGCTAATGCCTGTAATTTAAATTATGAGATTATTTTCTAATAATTCTTAATGTGATTTTTAATTTTATAAAAAGGTAGAGAAAAGATGAGTTTTATATCAGCACAATTACCTGATAATGAAGAAAGAAGAGCAGAAGCAGTTGAGAGAACTGGTCTAATAGATTCCAATCAAGCAAGCCTATTTAATATTTACTGTGAATTGGCTAAAGAAATAACTGGTTATGAAGCTGTTTTATTTCAATTGTTTGATAGTAAAGAAAGATGTTATTTAGCAGAAATTCAGCCTGAACAAGAAAAAACACAAAATTTAAGTAGACGCAGACCTAAAGATGGAAGTGTTTGTGCTCATGTTTTACTAGATACTAAACCATTAGTTGCCTTTGATGTTACAAAACATGAAATAACCAAAACTCACAGTAATGAAAAGGGTGTAAAAAGTTACATAGGTTTTCCTATTATAGACCAAAACAATTACGCACTTGGTATGGTTTGCATGATGACTTTTTCCAAAATAATAGAGTTGTCTCAAGATAAAATTGATTTAGTAGAAAAACTAATAAAAAAAGCTGCTCACCAGATAGATGTAATGACTGATCAAAAACTATTAACTTCTGATAGATTGATAAATGCTATAGAAATTTTTTATCAAGAAACAGGTTTAAGCGATATAATAATATTTAAAAATTTTATTCATGCTTGCAATATAATGGAAATATCAAAAGATTTTGAAGAAATACTCTCTGATAATGGATTATTGAAAATTAATGAAAATTTAAAGTTAGAAATTACAGAAAAAGGAAAAATAATCCAAGATAAAATGGGGTTACACACAAAGATAATGAAAAACGTTAAACTTGAAGGCAAACAAGCTAATGATCTTTTAGAAATGTTAGATGAATTGTAATTAGTAGGTAGATCATGTACGCAAAAGTCTTTCAATATAAATTTCCATCAGTTACTGAAGCTAAAGTTGCGGCTTCTTTTTGTTCGGATAATCTTGGAAAAAAAATTACTAAATATCATTTTCAATCTTTGAATATAATGATCGGTAAAGAAGGTTATTTATCAATTTTTATAAAATTTAATACTATTGATAAATTAAAAAAATTTGAACAAGAGTCTAGTGAGTTTATTCAAGAACTTAAACAAACTTTTGTGTTTAAAGAAAATCAATATGCAGGTGTTTTTGTTTATAATTATGAGTCTGAAGCAACATCAGCTCTAATAAAAATGACTACTCCTGTTTAATATAATTTAATAATCTTAGTGATGGTTTTATTAATTATTGAGAAAAAGAGAACTTTGCCTGACGAACATTTATTACTTTATTTATCACTCTGTAATCGTTATCAGGCTTCAAACACAAAAAACCCAAAAACCGAAGTCTTTGAGGGTGATCCAAGCCATTGACTTTATTGATATAGTTGGTTGCGGGAGTAGGATTTGAACCTACGACCTTCAGGTTATGAGCCTGACATTTTTGCCCCATTTTGCCTGTATATATAGGTTTTTGTTTGCAGTTAGCCACATAGTTAGACACTTATAATCAATTTTGATCACAGTATTTAACCTGTCATTTTTAATCAAATTTCACTAATAAGATGTAAAGTTAATTTAATATAAATGTAAAATTTATTTAATGATTAATTATTAATATAATATTTTTATGAGGCGAAAACATGAATTTTGAAACTATAAAAGCGGCTTTCATAAAACATTATGAAGGTGACTTGCAACCATTTATTGAACTTTTTTCAAAAGATTTACACTGTGAGTCCATACATAAATCAAGTATGGGCAATAAAGTTAAAAGCTACGATGAATTTGTAAATATGGTTAAAGACGTGAAATGGGTAAGTGAACCTATAATTCAATGCGTATTAGAAACACCCAACACTGTTGTTAAGACAGTAGATGGATTTGATCCTAATTTTACATATCTTGAAATTGATCACATTCAAGATGGTAAAATAGTCAAACATATTTATGGGAAAGTTCCAAAATAAATCATTGAATTTTAAAATAATTAAAAATCCTTTTATAAAATTTAAAAATGAGATTATTGAACTTCCAATTTTGATTAGAAAGATTAAAACTATGAAAACAAAAATATCCATAATTAGATTCAGACCTAAACCTGAATGTTTTGACGAATTTTTAACAAATGTAAAAGAACGTTCGAAAGAAAGGGCATTGTCAAAACCGCCTACTCATTATTTAATGACTACGTCGGATGAAGTGATAGCTATAGTTTTAAGAACAGAAACTGAGTTATCTGAAAGCTCAACCAGAGGTGTTAATTGGTTAGATACTCAAAGACATCTTCTTTTAGAGTATAACGAAGAAGATAGACACTCAATTCCCTTGACTGGAAATCTAGTCGAATACTAGTTTTTGAGGATAGTTGCAGTTGCGTATGCAGCAAATAAGATTGAAAAGCCTAAATAAGGCATAATATTTAAAAAATTAGCCGAAATAAATTCCAAGTTTTGGATGCAAGGTGTTTTGATACCCAAATACATACAATCAAGATTAAAAAATTTAAAATCCAAATTTTTGTTTCTTAACTCTAAAATTAAATTACTTCAAATAATATAATTAATTACGGCCATTAAAATTCTTCTTTAAAATTATTTGGTCAGAAATTTAAAATTATTCCTGACCAAATAAAATAGGATAAAATTTAATAATCTAATTATTAATTTCATAGAGACCAATTGTACCTGTCATTTCATATGCAACAGCAAGTAGAGGTTTTCCGGTAGGACTAACACTTGACGGGATAAATTCTAATCCCTCGGGAGAATTGTGATTTTCATTAGGCATTATATAACTCACCATATGTGGGTCAGATGGCAGCGTAATGTCATATGCAAAGATAGCGTTATTTCTCTCCATTCCTATAAATGCGTATGTTCTTCCATTAATCTTTCCTATTGCAAGAGCCTCAGGCTCTGGACCTTTGTCATCTGAACGATCATCAATTTTGGTAGGACCATTAGCATTAAACATTTCTGGAGAACGCTTCGAAATTATGTTTTCGAATGCGTTTCCACTGTCAAAAACTAGAGTCCCATCATCTTTCCAAATGGAAAATGATCTTCCGCCATAGGCATATATTATATCATGATCTCCATCGCCGTCAGTGTCACCAAGTGTTTTTGTGGTTTTTAAGCGTCCAAGGTTTTCTTTCTTTTGTAACTCATTAGCATTTGGAAACATAGTTTTATCAAGTTTTAATTTGCCAACGCGAGTTTCCTCAGAAAAACCATCGTAGTCTTTAGCGTCACCTTCATTTGCTGTAACTAAATATGTGCTTCCTTTTGTCTCATAGGATACGATTGCATCTGGCTGATACATCATCAAAACTGGCCATCGTTTCATATTTATTCCACCATCCTTATTTGATACATCATGAGAAGTTCTAGATACGTTTTTGAACCCAAGTCCACTCACATTAATAACCTTTGCAGAAGCTATATCAATTGTAGCTATGGCATTGTTTTCTTGAAGAGTTGCATAAGCCTCTTTACCGTCTGGAGCAAATGTTATATATTCTGGTTCAGCATCTTCTGCAAAACTTGAACCTGGTTTAATAATCCTTGCACCTGCTGGCATTTTAATATTATTAAGCGTTATCTGCTTAACATTTGCATTTTGTACACCGCTAGACAAATCTATAAGTGTAAAACTACCTTCTGGATCAATTTTGTAATCATCAGAGGGTTCACCTTCATTAGCAGTTAATAAATATCTACCATCAGGTGAGAATGCAATATTATCAGGCAAAGCTCCAGTTTTATACTCGGCCAATTTTTCCCCATTATTATTGAATATTTGAACATTACCTGGGGCATCTGCTTTTTTTTCTTTTATCGACGCTGCAATTAAATCTTTATGAACCGCTACTGCTGTAACATTACCACCTGACAAATCAAAAGGTGCTATTTTTTTTAAATTGAAAGGATCACTTATTGAAATTCTTTCTATAGTGCCAGTTTCAGAAGCTGTAACTAAAAGACTTTTAGATTGGGAGTGATAACGTATCATTTCTGCGTAACCTTCACCTTTTCCAATTTGAAAGGATGATATTTGATTAATTTCCATGGCCTTTGTAGAAATTGAACTTGTAAGTATAATAACTGAAGAAGTTACTAAAATTTTTAACATATTTTTATTAAACATAAATTACTCCATTTTTAATATGAATATGCCTAACTTTTTTTACTGAATTGTTATTTTAATATTACAATTTAATGAAGTTTAAATTGAGCTAAGATTACGCTGTAGTATAGTTAGTAATTTTAAGTCTATTTGAAATATTTTTCTTTAAATTTTAAAGCAACGGAAACTAGTAATATTAGTATAGGCACTTCAACAAGAGGACCAATAACAGTTGCGAAAGCCTCTTTTGATGCAAGGCCAAAAGTGGCAATTGAAACTGCAATAGCTAATTCAAAATTATTTGAAGCTGCTGTGAATGATAAAGAAGTAGCCGTTGGATAATTAATATTTGCAAACCTGCTGATACCAAAACTAATAAAAAACATAATTAGAAAATATATGACTAGAGGAATTGATATTGTTAAAACATCCAAAGGCAGTTTCAAAATTTCATTTCCTTTTAGAGTAAACATAATAATTATTGTAAATAACAGCGCAATTAAAGTAATAGGACTTATTCTAGGAAGAAAATTGTTCACGTACCATTCTTCACCATATCTTTTAACTAATAATGATCTTGTCACAAAACCTGCTAAAAATGGAATACCAAGATAAATTAGAACAATTTTGGCAATATACAATATTGAGATATCAATAATTTGTCCACCATATCCAAAAAATTCCGGCAAAATTTTTAAAAAAAACCACGCATAAGGCGCGAAGAATATAATTTGAAAAATTGAATTAAAGGCAACTAATCCTGCTACATATTCTGAACTTCCTCTAGCCAACTCATTCCAAACAAGAACCATTGCTATACATCTAGCTAGACCAATTAGTATGACACCAGTCATATATTCAGGCTTATCAGAAAGAAAAGTAAGAGCTAAAAAAAACATTAATGCAGGGCCTATTATCCAATTTTGAAATAAAGACAAAGCTAAGACTTTCTTATCTTTAAAAACTTCAATTATTTTTTCATATTTTACTTTTGCTAAAGGTGGATACATCATTAAAATAAGCCCTATTGCAATAGGAATATTTGTATTACTGTAAGTTATTGAATCAAGAAATTTAGGCATATTTAGAAAAACATTACCAATAACTATACGATCAGCTAAAAGTCTAACTACTGCAAGATCGTGTGTAACTATTACTGCAGCAATGCCAAGTTCTCTTACAAGGTTTCTTAATAAATCCAAGATTTTAGCTTGTACAGATACATCCAAACCTCCAGTAGGTTCATCCATAAAAATCAATCTTGGTCTAGTTACAAGATTTCTTGCAATTTGAAGTCTTTGTTGCATTCCTCCAGAAAAAGTACTTGGCTTATCATCAATTCTGCTAACATCAATTTCAACTTTTTCTAGCCAATTTGCAGCAATTTCTCTAATTTCACCATAATTTCTATGACCAATTGCCATTAATCTTTCACCAATATTTCCTCCTGCACTTATATTCATTCTGAGACCATCACGAGGATTTTGATGCACAAATGCTAGATCAGATCTTTGAATTAAACGAAGTTTTGGTTCCGAAATTTTTGTAAAATTGAGGATTGTTTTTGATTTGTCGTTTAAGAAAATATCTCCTTCATCAACTTCTAAATTTCCATAAATACAGTTTAATAATGTAGACTTCCCAGAACCTGACTCGCCAACAATTCCAAGGACCTCTCCAGGATTAATATCTAAAGATACATTTTTGCAACCTATATTTTGGCCATAGTATTTAGAAATATTAGAGGCTTGAAATAAGAAATTTTGCTTCATAATTAATCTTCTTTTTTTGAATTTAATTTGGTTTGTTCTTTGCAATAGTCTGTGTCTGAACATATGTATGATCGTTTACCATCATCTGAAACAATAATTTCATCTAAATAACTATCACTGGATCCACATATTGAACATTTGAAATTAGCTTTCATAGCTTCAAAAGGATAGTCTTCAAAATCAAGACTTTTAACATTTGTATAAGGTGGAATAGCATAAATTCGTTGTTCTCTTCCAGCGCCAAAAAGTTGAATAGCTGGACTATTATTCATTTTGGGATTATCAAATTTTGGAATAGGAGAAGGGTCAGTAACATAATTTCCATTTGTTTTTACTGGATATGCATATGCTGTCTCAATATGACCATGTTTTGCAATATCTTCATAAAGTTTTACATACATTAATCCATATTCAGAAAGAGCATGCATTTTTCTAGTTTCTACCTCCCTTGGTTCTAAGAATCTAAGAGGTTCTGGAATTGGTACTTGATATACTAATATTTGTTTTTCTTTTAATTTTGTTTCAGGAATTCTGTGTCTGGTCTGTATAATAGATGCATCTGAAGTTTTTTCAGTCACAGCTACATTTGCAGTTTTTTGAAAAAATTTTCTTATTGATACAGCATTTGTAGTATCGTCGGCGCCTTGATCAATTACCTTTAAAACATCTTTGGGTATTAAACACGCAGATGTTACCTGAATTCCACCAGTACCCCAACCATAAGGCATTGGCATTTCTCTTGAGGAAAAAGGTACTTGATAGCCAGGTATACATAATGCTTTCAGAAGAGCTCGTCTTATCATCCTTTTTGTATTTTCATCTAAATAAGCAAAATTATAAATTTGAATATCTAAATTTTCATTTTTACTCATTTCATTCATTTTATTACCTTTTCATATTAACTTTGGCGTCAGCTCTAATTTTTCTAATGAGCTCTAGTTCAGATTGAAAATCAACATAATGTGGTAGTTTTATGTGTTCTAAAAAACCAGTCGCTTGAATGTTGTCGCAATGTGAAATAACAAATTCTTCGTCTTGTGCTGGTGCGCCAGAATAATCTTCACCTAATTCTTTCCATCTTAAAGCTCTATCGATCAAAGCCATTGCTAAAGCTTTTCTTTCAGTCTGTCCGAATACTAAACCATAACCTCTTGTAAATTGTGGAGGTTCAATTTTGGATCCTTGAAATTGATTTACCGTTTCACATTCAGTTAAAATGATCTCAGCAACATTAATCTCAAAACCTAATTCTGGAATATAAAGCTCAATGTCAACTATGCCAATTCTTAGTTCCCCTACAAATGCATGATTTCTTGCATATCCTCTTTGAGTAGAATATGCGAGACCAAGTAAAAAACCCTCATCTCCTCTTGATAATGCTTGTAACCTTGCCGAACGAGATGTTGGATAGCTAATAGGTTCTCGTGTTATATCGATAGGATCAAGATTGTTATCTTTTTCGTTTTGCATTAAATCTTCTTGATTTAAAAAACTTAAAACGTGAGGCATTTTGTTGTCATTATATTTTTTTGTTGGACTAATAGGTGATTCATTTTCAGCTAGTAATTTAAAGTCCAAAAGCCTATGCGTGTAATCAAAAGTAGGGCCTAATTTTTGTCCACCCGGTATATCTTTAAAAGTTGCTGAAATCCTTCTAAGGCATGTCATATTTGCTGTATTAACTGGTTTGCTGTAACTAAATCTTGTAAGAGTTGTTCTGTAAGCTCTTAACAAAAATATAGCTTCTATCAAATCACCTCTAGACTGTTTTATAGCTAATGCAGCAAGGTCTTTATCATATAAAGAACCTTCAGACATTACTCTATCAACGCCAAGTGTGAGTTGTTCTGATATTTGATCAAGGGTAATATTTGGAATGGATGTATCACCTCTTCTTATTTCTGACATCCAAGAATGAGCGTTATCAATTGCTACTTCCCCACCTTTAACAGCTACATACATCTAATGCTCCGATTTTATGATATTAATTTTTGTTGAACGAGGAATAGATAAAATTTCTAAGTCATTTGTGAAATAGAAATCTAAACCTAAAGGATAAAGATTATTATTTTCGATAAATAATTCAGGATTAGGTAAATCAATATTTAATTTATTTTTTATGCCTGGACCATCAATGTTGCATTTTACTTTTTTATATTTTGTTTCTTCAATTATTAAAGTTGCAGATCTTTCTGGATACTCAGGAACTCCTATTTTGAATTCATTTAATGGCAATAAAGATTTCCATGTACCAATTACAAAATCAGCATTCTTTTTGTTACTAATAATGGCACCAGTGTTAAAAATTAACCAATTCCTTACTTCCTCTGTATTATATTCTTTTGAGAGGTAAACATTACTTTCATTATCACATAACGTAATTAATATTGTCGCTGCTGCATTTGACAATACACTTGGTTTGTTAAGTTTATTTATCTGAAAAGTTCTACCTGGATATGATGTTGCATTTACTAATGATCTAAAAGCAATAGAACTATTTATAGAATTTTCAGAAAAAGGATAATTTTCCATTAATCACTTTCTCCTCTTACAAGAGTAAAAAAATCAACTTTCGTAGCTTCAGCTTTTGAAAGAATTTTGTGTTTATTATCTTTTTTAATTTTTTCTAAAGGAATAATAATATTTTTATTTATTTCTTTAGACATTTTAGTTTGCATAAGAGCATCACATAATGCGCTTATTTCAGCTTTTTTCTTACTTCTTCCTTGAACATAACTATGACCTATTGTTCCACAATTCAATTTTAAGGAACATCTAGTTATAGTAACTTCACCAATATTAAATTTATCTCCAGTTACACCCATTCTTCCTTGAGCCATTATGCTTCCAATTTCAGGTGTTCTTAACCATATATAATTTACTCTTATTTTTTTTTGTTCCCAGAGATTTAACAAATCACTTTGGTTAGATGTTGCTAACAAACTCATCCAAGATTTTCTTTTTTCAATCATTTAAATTACTTCTTTACTATACAACTATACAACTTATAATTATAAAACATTAATTATACAATTATATTTTTATTAAGTTTTTATTACATGAATTCTAAACTCATTTATTATCAAATTTATGAAGCCTTAAAAAAAGATGTGGCGGATAACATATACAATTCAGGTGATAAACTACCTTCTGAAAATCATCTTTCAAAAAGATTTGGAGTAAATAGACACACGGTTAGAAGAGCTTTGCAAATATTAAAAAATGAAGGAATTTTATTTTCTAAAAGAGGATCTGGTGTAATAGTTCAAGCTTCTAAGTTAAAATATAAAATTGGAAAAAGGGTAAGATTTTCACAGAATATTGCTAATGAAAACAATATTCCTAAAACAACAATTATTAGATCAGAGTATAGAAAAGCATCAAAGATAGAAGCTGATAATTTAAAAATAAATTCAAAAGATGAGATTCTTTTAATAGAAACAACTGGTAAAATTAATAATATTCCAACTATTATAACTAAAAGAATAATTCCAAATAAAAGGTTTCCTAGTTTTTTAGAGATATTTCAAAAAGAATTATCTATAACACACACACTAAAGTTATTGGGTGTAAATGATTTTGTTAGGTCAAACACTAATATAATCGCAGAGCTAGCTGATAGTATTCAAGCAAATTTACTTAATTGTAAAATTAATAGTCCACTTCTTAAAACAACATATGTGAATCAAGATTTAAATTGTATCCCAATAGAGTTCAGTCAGACATGGTTTGTTGGCGAAAGAATTCAATTAACATTAGAAGATTAAACTTTTGATATTTGTAATATAAAATTAATAAAATTAAGATAAGTAAAATATATGAATCAAATACAATCAAATCAATTTTCAGGATATATTTTACAGGGATCTAAATTTTTGCATGGTAATAAAATGCAATCAGGAATTATAACAATTGAAGACAAATTTATTTCTTCAATTGAAGTTAATAAAGCTAATCAATATATCAAAAAAAATTATCCAGTCATAGATTTGACGGGTTTTTGGGTATTACCTGGAATAATAGACTTACATGGAGATGGATTTGAAAGACAGTTATTTCCAAGACCAGGCGTAAATTTTGATATGAATGACACTCTTAAAATTGTTGACAAAGAACTTTCCATTAATGGCATTACCACGGCTTACCTAGCATGTAGTTATAGCTGGGAAGGTAGAATAAGAAGTCCTAAGTACGCTAAAATATTTTTAGAAAATCTCAATAAATACAGACCTTCTATGATAACGAATATAAATGTTCAGGTAAGATACGAAACTCATCTTGTAGAAAAAGTTCAAGAACTTATTGACTTAATTACGGAATACGAACTCAATTATGTGGTATTCAACAACCATATACCTGATGCCTTAGAAAAAATTCAAAACAAACCATCAGCATTTGCAACATGGGCTAATAAAATGTCTATGGAAAAAAGCGAACTTGCAAATATTGTGAATTATCGATTAACAAAAGAAAATGAAGTAAGTGATAGCTTAAAAACATTAAGCAATTTTATGAAATCTAATAATATTAAATTTGGTTCGCATGATGATGAAAGCATTGAAGATAGAAAATGGTTTAGAAGTTTTGGTGCTAAAATTTGTGAATTTCCAACAACTATTTTAGCTGCTAAAGAAGCACACTCTAAAAATGAAAATGTAATAATGGGTGCGCCTAATTTAGTAAGAGGTGGTTCACATAATGGAAATATATCTACCTTAGAATTATTAAAACTAGGATACTGTAGTATTTTAGTATCAGATTATTATTATCCATCACTACTTCAGTCAATTTGGTATTTATTAGATCATAAGATTTGTTCTATTGAAAATGCATGGGCATTAATATCAGAAAATCCTGCGAAGGCACTAAATATTGACAAAAGAGGAGCTATAAAAGTAAATAATTACGCAGATTTAGTAATTATAAACCCAAAAACAAGAGAGATAGAAGCAACAATATGTAATGGAGAGATTGCAAATATATGTAAAAGTGTTGCTGACAGGTTTATTAGGTCATCTAATTCTGTATTCTAATCTATTTATATTTTGATATAAAATCTTCAACACTTAAAGTTCTAAAGTCGTCTAAGGAAGATCCTATTTTCTCATGAGACCAATTCCACCATTGAATTTCAGACAATTGAATTGCAATTTTTTCTGAAAACCTTCTTCTAATAATTTTAGCGGGATTTCCTGCTACAATAGTATAACTTTCCACATCTTTGGTAACAACAGAACCAGCTCCAATTATAGCACCATCCCCAACTGTAATGTCAGGTTTAACAATAGCAGCATGTCCTATCCATGTGTCATTGCCAATTATAGTTTTTCTGGAATATCGGTTTTTAAAAAAATCTTTGTCATGTTCTTTGTCTTCCCAATAGTCAGTTGATCTATATAAAAAATGATGAAGACTTGCTTTTTCCATTGGATGGTCCGTTGGACCTATTCTAACAGAGCTTGCAATATTAGAAAATTTTTTTATGTCTGTATTGGCTATATCACAAAATCTTGTACAATAAGAATAATCACCGAAATTAGAATTTGAAATAATAGAATATTCACCTATTTCAACAAATGAACCAAAATTACTGTCTACAATTTGACAATCTGAATGAATTAAAGGCTTGTTTTTATTTAGTTTTTTCATGATTTTAAAAAAGAAGTTAAAATGGTACTAATACCATTTTAACTTTTAAAGTTATCTTGGAAGTAAATCTTTAACTTCCTCATCCATTTGTTGTTGAAGTTCTTTCATATCATTATACTCGTCAGTAACAATCCCTTCAATACTGTCGAAAATAACTTGAGTGATAGCAAGACCTTTATCACCAGGATATGCTTGCCAATCGCTCAGCAAGGGAAGTTGTCGAACTGCAGTCGCTTTATTAGGATTTTCTGAATAAAAGTCTTTCAAAACAATTTCGTTTGCTGCTTGGTTAGGTGGCATATAACCAGTTGTTCTAGCTACATCTGCAGCTCCCTCGCCTGAAGTAATAAATTTGAGCCACTTCCAAGAAGCATCAATTACTTTAGGATCTTTTGATTGTGATACTAACATTGCAGCATTACCACCAGCAGGCAAACCTTTTGGGCCTGATTTCATTAATCCAGGATACTCATTGGTTTTGAAGGTAAAATCAGTTTTATTTCTTTCTACAGCCGCCACTGAAGAAGTTGACCAAAAAAACATTCCTGAGTTTCCTGAATTAAAAAATGCTTGAGCTTCGCCGGTACCTAAATTAGGCATATTACAGCCTTCAAAAAGCATTTTCATCGTCTCAAGGGCTTTTAGTCCTTCGGGAGTATTAATCATAAATTTTCCATTTTCCATAAGCGCTTGACCCTGACTCCACATCAATGCTTGCAAAAACCAATTTCCAGTTATGTTCCATCCCCAAAACATCGGTTGCTTAACACCTGCGGCAATTAATTTTTTGCAAGCACCCACTACGTCTTCCCAAGTTTTAGGTAGATCATTTACTGATTTTACGCCTGCTTTGGCCATAACATCCATATTATAATAACCAATTGGCAATGAGATTGAGAACGGTAATCCATACACTTTATCATTAAATTTTGATAAATTTAACATGGACGCATGGTAACCATCTTTTTTAAAGTTAGCTTCTTTAGCTATAAATGGCTCTAACGATTTTGCTATTCCTTTTTCTACTAGAATAGCCTGTCTGTTCAAACCTTGCATTGTTACATCTGGAAGTTTGTTAGCAACAGCTTCTCTAAGAATTGAATTTGTACCGTCTTCATAATTTTCATATGGAGCTCTTATTTTAATCTCAATATCTGGATGAGCTTTGTAAAATTTGGGAAGTATCTTTTCATACGTAATTTCAAAAAGACCAGCATAAGGATAAGCAAATTCTACTACAACCTTAGCTTGTGCTACACCTAGAAATATTGTAATCAAATATATTAGAGTAGCTGAGTAAAAGTTTTTCATTATTTTTTCTCCTATTCGAGGGGTTCTATGACCTTAAAACTTAGAACCCCGTTTTATCATTTAGCTTGATTGCTAAATGAATTCTTTTAATTATTTCATTCCTGAAAAAGTAATTCCTTCAATAAATCTTTTTTGAGCGATAAGAAACGCAACTATAAGTGGTGTGACAATAGTAACAGCTACTGCCATCATAGGTCCGTGCAAATCACCTTCGGTATCTTGTTTAAAAACTCTCATTCCAAGAGGAGGAGTAAATAAGTCAGGATCACCAGTTATAACTACTCTTGGCCAAAAATAATCATTCCAATGAGCGACCACAGAAAAAATTGCAAAAGCTAACAATGCTGGTACAGCAGTAGGAAGCATAACCCTCCATATTATGGAAAACTCACTCATCCCATCCATTCTTCCGGCATCAATATAATCATCAGGTACAGTCATAAAAAATTGTCTCATAAGAAAAATTCCAAAAACAGATATAGTCCAGGGGATAATTAGTGCAGCATAAGAATTTGTTAAACCTAATTTTGCAAGCATAATGTATAAAGGCAAGGCAACAGCATGAATAGGAATTAGTAGACATAGTAAAACTAATGTGAAAATAAATTCTCTTCCTACGAATCTTAATTTTGCGAGGGCATAAGCTGCTGGTAAAGCAACAACAACTTGTAATAAAAATATTGAAGCTGTTACTATTACACCATTTAATAAATATCTCAGCAATGGTGCTTTTGTAAAAGCTTGAGTGTAATTCATAAATGCAGGTTTTTTTAGACAATTTTCAGTTACATTTTTTAAAAGAATATTGTAGACCTCTCTTTCGGTTTTACCTGGCATTTTAAGCATTAAAGAATTAACTTCTTCTTTCTCAGGTGTATTAGATTTAAAGCAAAATTGATCAACAATTTTTTCCTGTGTTCCTAAAAAACCTGCTTTTTCTCCTTTGGAATTTTTCCCAGTTTCTATCTCTCCTTGTGACTGAAAGGAATAGCTAATCATGCTATAAAAGGGGAGGATTACAATAATTGCTCCCAATATTAGTAAAAAATGTTTTATAGGTTGACCAATGTCATAATTCATGAGTAGTGAACCTTTCTTTCAACTAGAAAACGTTGAATTAAGGTAATAGACAAAACTAAAATTAAAAATATAACAGAAATAGCTGCTCCAACTCCAATAAGGTTTTGTTTAATCCCTTTTTCAAAAATTGCAAACATCATTACATATGCTGTTTTGGATGGTCCTGCGCTTCCAAATCCATAAAAAGCTTCAACTATATCAAACACCTGAAAGGCTTTTATGAATGATATAGTTACAACAAAAACTGTTGTAGGTCCTAAAGCAGGCCATGTTACCAACTTAAATCTTTCCCATCCAGATTTTGCTCCATCCATTTCAGCTGCCATGTAAAGTTCTCTTGAAACACTTGTTAAACCAGCCAAATAAAGAACCATATTAAAACCAAACCCCTGCCAAACGCCAACAAAGCAAACTACCCAAATCGCATATTTTTTATCTCCTAACCAGTTAGGCATATTGCCGTTACATATAGAGCCATACCAACTTTCTGAGGCTTCTTGTCCAACAAAGGATAGGGTAAATAAATTGTATATATAATCAATTTCACATCCGGAAGAGAGCAATCTATTTATTGAGCCTGCAGTAGGATGAAGCATAACTTGCCAAACTATTGCCATTGCCATCAAAGTTGCCATAACAGGTAAAAAATAGATTGTTTTATATATTTCACTAAATCTTGTAATTGAATTTATTAAAAGAGCAGCACCTAAGCCTAGTCCAACAGTAAGTGGCACAACAACAATTACATATCTAAGCGTTGCTCCCCACATTTTTTCATATGATGATCTAGTGAAAATTTTGAAATAATTTTCAAAACCTACAAATTCAAAAGTTTTGTTGCCTAGTGAATAATCTGTGAAGCTTAAGAAAATTGCGATAGCAATTGGGATTCCAAATATTAGTAACATTAAAATTAATGCAGGAGATACAAACCAATAATGTGCTCTTTGTGAATTCATTAAGCTATTTTTTTCTGGAAAGTATGATAAGAGGCATTAAATCTGACCCCATCTACATCAAAAAATAGAATCTTTTCTAGATTTATAGAAAAATTAATGGAACTATCAACTTTAATATTAGTAAAATCACTATGGGGTATTCTTATGATAATTTTATCGCTGAATGATTTAACTTTTAAATGTAAAAAATAGTCTGAACCTAGATTCTCAATGTGCTTTACACTACCATTAAATTGATTAGTTTTTTTATTTAAAATAATATTTTCAGACCTAAAACCAACAAAAATTTTAGTATTTTTGATTTTAGTTTTAAAATTTGATTTGAAGTTACCTATTGATAAATAACCTAACTTGTCAGTAGTAGCAGGTAAAATATTGATTTTTGGAGAACCAATAAACTCTGCGACTTTAATACAATTTGGTTCAGAATAAATTTTGTTTGGTTCATCAAGCTGCAAAATTCTACCATCCATCATTACTGCCATTCTGTTAGACATCGTGAGCGCCTCAGCTTGATCATGAGTTACATAGATAAATGTAATCCCTAATTTCTTATGAAGTTCAGACAACTCTGATCGCATATGCACCCTTAAGGCTGCATCTAAATTTGATAATGGCTCGTCCATTAGAAAAGCAATTGGTTTTCTAACCATTGCTCTTCCAAGAGCTGCTCTTTGCCTTTGTCCTCCAGACAATTGACCAGGTTTTCTATTTAAAAGTTTTTTTAATCTTAAAATTTCGGCTGTTTCTGAAACAAGAATATCCAATTTTTCAAGTTCTTTTTTGGCAAAATACTTACCAATTAAAGGGAATCTTTGAAATGACGACAAATCTCTCAATTTTAATGGAGTTAACATATTTTCTTTTACTGTTAAATGAGGGTAAAGTGCGTACGATTGAAAAACCATTGCAAGATTCCTATCGGACGGTCTGACAAAAGTAACATCTTTTTGGTCAATATAAATCCTACCAGAATTGATTTGTTCTAAACCAGCTATAATTCTTAATAAAGTTGATTTTCCGCAGCCAGACGGACCAACTAGTGTTATGAACTCTTTACTCTTTATTTCTATAGAAATATCTTCGATTACACTTGTATTTCCGTATGATTTATATATTTCTTTTACTTGAATATTAGACATGACTTTCTCGTAACCACATTAACCTATATAATTATTACAAATTTTTTACAAAATTACATAACTAGTATATTTATTTTTATAAATTATAAATTATTTCAAATAAAAATTTATTAATAAAAACAATAACTTAATCCTTACCTTTTCATTGTTCCCTTGTCCCAAGAAGCGTAGTCAGGTGAACCTTCAACAATAATGTCTCCTTTGTATCCAAATTCAACCATATGTACTGTAACACTGGGTTCATTATATATAATTACTGAATATGATTCGGGTAAATATGAAGCAGATAAAAGGTATTTTTCAGAAAAGTTTGGATATCCAGCATGATTAGTTCCTCTCGGAGCACTAACTGGGATCCCACAAAATGAACCAGATAATGGCATATGACAATGACCAAAAAATATGTGTTTAACTTTTTCTTTATATTTTCTTAAAACTTGTTCTAAATATGTTGTGTCTAATAACATTATTTTGTCTGTCGGAATAATATAGGTAGGTATTGGGTTATGATGCATAAAAATGAAACATTGATTTTCTAAATCATTTAAAGTTTTATCAAGCCAATCAGCTCTTTTTTTACAAAAAAAACCTGCATGAGTTTCTGGACCCCAAGTATCTAGAAAAATTCCATTGCCCTCAGAAAAACTTTTATGGTATTGAACAAAGCCTTCATCGTTGACAAAATTTGGGAAAATTTTTGAAAAAATTTCTCTATCATCGTGATTACCAATACAGAGGTAAGTTGGAACTGTTAACTTAGATATTTTTTCTTTCAAAAACTCATAATCCGCTTTTTCTCCCCAGTCAGATAAATCTCCTGAGATTATTAATGCTTCAATATCGTTATGATTTTTGAATGCATCATTCAATGCAAGTTCAAAATTTAAAATTGGATCTCGACCTAAAATAGTTTTACCTGGACTAGTCAAATGGATATCTGTTAATTGTAATATTTTCAATTTCTTCTCCCGTAATTAATAAATTTCATCTAACCAATAAGGATTAGACCAAGCATATTTTCCATACTCGTTTAATACTGTTACTCTAAAAAAACTTGTATCAAGCTTATTTAAATCAAATTTGGCACTTGTAATGTTGTAACCATTTTTGGAAAGGCAGGTATTAGAGGAGCCTGAAATCATTATGTGTGAAGCTGGACTACATTGTATTAAGAGTTCATTATCATCAAGTTCTATATTATGTATTGCTATCCCTGTAGAAGAGTAATAGTTGCCATTTTTAAGAGAATATAAAATATTTTGTATAGACAGGTTTTTGCATTTTACGAATACCCAACCTCCTAAAGCATCTTCTTTATGAAAATGCGAATCGTCAGATGCAGTTAGTAAAATTTTTTTATTATTATTTAGTAGGAAGTCAGCTGTAGCTATTCCACTACCTCTATTTGAGCTAATTGTTGCGGCGTGATTATAGATTTCAACTGCGTGAGCATTACTTACTTTAATGGCCTCATCAGACGATAATGAATACCACTCTGGATGAGCTATTGTTACAAATGCTCCAGTCTCTATGATTCTATTAAGTAGTTCATCTACTGTTTCATTATCAGATGCAATTTTGAAATCTAAAGGCAAACCGTTAGCAACAAGATGCCACAAGCCAGCTCTTTCGTACTTTTTTCCTTTTACATGAATTTCAGCACTTGGAATTGTAATAAAATCTTTAAAATTAAAATCAGAAACATCATTTACACTTTCTGCAGCAAATCTCTTTTCATGCCATAAATGATCAGAAAGACATGTAAAATCATAGCCATATGATTTGTAAAACTCAATCACAGTTTTTGGTTTAAGCAGTCCGTCAGAGTAATCGCTATGTCCATGCAAATTGCCTTTGTAAAATTTTCCAGATTTGTCAAATGGTTTTAATTTCATACTATCCCCTTTTTTAGAGGATCATTACGAAATAATTTTTCATTTTTTTAACAAATATTTTAATAAAAAATTAAATTTCAATTACCAGAATTTCCACCATGGCTTATCATTTATACCATTAGAAGAGTTTGTATCTTTTAGAGGTTCGATATCTTTTTTAACAGTTTCTAATCCACCTGTACCAGTTTGGCCAAATTTTTCCGAGGCAGCTTTTTTTGCGATTTCGTATGCTTCTGTTAATTTTACTTTAGCTTCCTCAGGTTTTTTTTGTGCACACATTTCAAAACCTTCAAACAGCATTTTTTCGACTGTATCAGCGTCAGATTTATCTATTCTAGGTAACTCTAATCTTATTCTGGCTCTTAACATAAGAAGGTTAACATCATCACACTTATCTATAAGTTTTTGAAAAATTTCTTCTGTATTAATTAATGTTCCAGCTTCCTGAGAAGACACCGCATTGCTTATATTTTTTGTATCTTTGCTTTGAGCTTGAACAAGTAACGGGTAAATTAAAAAAACTATTATTAAAATATATCTATTCATAGTAACTCCTTTATTTCTTATCCTCTATACCAATTAATAATCTTCTTAGTTTGGCTGACATAGTATCAATGCACATTACAGCAATTAAAACTAGAATTGCCATGTAAGCAACGTTTTCAAAATCATTTCCAGTCATTAATGCCCCAAGGAAATGTAAGCCTATACCTCCAGCACCCATTGCCCCAATAATTACGGCAGCTCTTGTGTTAGACTCTAGGTAATATAAACTTTGTGAAATGAAAATTGGTAGTATTTGTGGAATGATACCAAATCTATGTTGAAGAACTTTATTTGCACCAGTTGACTGGATACCTTCTTTATCTTTTTTATCAGTATTTTCTATAGCTTCAGACATTAATTTACCAAGAGTACCTGTGTCTGTAAATGCGATTGCAAAAATTCCAGTAAAAAGTCCAGGACCGAAAGCTCTAAGGAATATTAAACTCCAAATTAACATATCTATTCCGCGAAGCATGTCGAAGAGTCTTCTCAGAAAAAACCTTATTGAGGAAAGTGGAGTAACATTGTAAGCAGCAAGAAAAGCTAGTGGAAGACCAACCATTGAGGCAATTAATGTTCCAAGAATGGCCATTAATAATGTTTCAACCATAGCAAACAAAACGGTGTTGTGGTGCCAAATTTCATTTTCTAAAAATTCATTTACAACAAGATTAAAATTTGAAATTTTTGGATCTACTCTGTCTTCATTAAACATAAGTGATATAGCGTCAAGAAATCCCTTTCCAACAAGAGGGCTATCGAAATCAAACCAAAAATATTTCCATCCTAACTCGTATCTATGAACTTCGACTTTTGATCCATATACCTGAAGCCTTTCATATAAAGAAGGTCTCACTTCAACTTTATTTTCTGTTGCACGCATCCAACTTGGCAACATACTTTCCTTTCCAACATACCCATCAACATAAGGTTTACCATTTTTATTAAGCTTAAAAATGAATGGTTCATTGATATTAGGAAAATTTCTCATTTCCACTCTATTAGGAAAGAAAACAAACTGACCACCATTATCAAAGTTAACAATTGTAGATTGATTATTTTTATTTCTAATAAGCCAAGTGGGATCATCTTTATAAACGTGCCTGTGACCACCCTCAAATCTTACGTCAATTTTCTGAGTATCTTTCCAATTCATTTTTATATGGTCTTTGTGAGCGTAAATATCTAACATAAACATAGACGCTCGATCTTTATTCCACTTTTTAGCTAAGTTAGGTAGATCAAAGTGTAATATTGACCCAATTAAATAAACCAGAAACACAAATCCAGTTATAATAAGAATTCTAATATGTTTTTTATGTTTTAGATCAACTGCATCAATAACATTTTGATTTAATACTTGCTCCATTACTTATTGTCTCCAATTAATCTACCCCTAAGAAATCTGGAGAAATAATCTAAGGAAATTATAGTTATAACTAATAAAAACATAATAGCTATAATTTCGTCTCCATATCTAAACTGAATTACAGCAGACAATGCTTCTCCAATACCTCCAGCACCTACAAAACCAAGGATGGTTGACGCTCTTACATTAATTTCTAACCTCAGAAGGGTGTATGAGATAAATAAAGGTACTACTTGCGGAATAACTGCAAATCTAACTCGTTGCCACCAACTTGCTCCACAAGATTGTAATCCTTCAATTGGTTTGTTATCAGCATTTTCAATAGCTTCAGAGAATAATTTTCCTAGAGCTCCAGCAGTATGAATTACTATTGCAATAACTGCAGGTAATTCTGATTTTCCCATCAGATACAAAAATATCATAGCAATAACCAACTCAGGGAATGATCTCAGAATATCCATGGTTCTTCTAGATAAAGTAACTATATATTGGTTTTTAATTAAATTTTTACTTGCAAACAGGCTCAAGAGAAGAGCAAAAATTGCCCCGAATAGTGTTGAAAAAAAAGCCATATTTATTGTTGATATTAAATCTGGAAGATATTTGAATACATATGCATACCATCTCCAACCAGACTCAAATGCTTCTTTGAAGAGATCAACAGGGTAGTCAAAAAATTTACTCAATCCCCTTTGAAAGCTTCCAGCATTATTTTCTTCTGCTATTGTAAGTCCACTGGAAAGAAGAAATAAAATAGCCAAAATGCTTATGAAAGAATAAATTAGTCTTTTAAAAGCCATGGCTTTTAGGTTTTTCTCAATTGTCTCAAAACCTAAAATATTGTCTGAATACATTATATTTCCAACTATAATATTATTATTGATTGAGTTAATAAAGTATGCAAAAGACAGCTAAACACTGTCTTTTGCATGAAAGTTAATTAGCCTTTTTTCTTCTTGGCTTCTAATTTTGCTTTTCTAGCTTTTACGATCACTTCGTAGAAACTATGATCAACTGGAACCCAAGCTTTTACAATACCATTTGCAACATCTTCACTGCATTTTGGATCATTTTTGTGTATCCATTGCTTCATTCCAACCATAACGTCTCTAGCTTCTTGTGGTAATTTCTTTGGCATTACAATTGGGCCATTAGGAATTAACTTTGATGACCAAACCTGAACAAGGTCATCCATATTTAAGATACCTTTATCAACCATTTTTCTTAAATTACCAGATGAGTATCCTTCTTCCCATTTACCAACACCAGATACCCATGTAACACCTGCATCAACGTCACCATTTAAAACAGCTAATACGTTGTTTTCATGACCACCAGAAAATTGTGTCTTTGAGAAGTAAGTATCAATATTAACGTTATATAATTCTGGTAATTCAATAGATGGAATTAAATATCCAGAAGTAGAATTAGGATCAGCAAAACCTAATTTTTTTCCTTTAAGGTCATCTAGGGATTTTATACCAGAATCTTTTCTCGCTACCATTACAGAATAATAACCAGTGTCACCAGTAGGTTGCATTCTAGTTAAAATTGGCACAACGGCATTTGGATCTTGTAGATAAACTCCAGCATAACCAGAAGAACCAAACCAAGTGTAATCAAGGTTACCACCAAGCATTGATTCCATGGTTCCAGCATAGTCCTTAAAGGTAAACATTTTAGCTGGGACATTATATGCTTTTTCAACATAATCTTTTAGGCATCCATTTCGTGCAATGATATCCTGGGATGCTTCATCTCCAAGAAATCCAATTCTGAATTCAGGCTGAAACTTACTAAGATCCATTTTGGGTCCATCATATTTTTTGTCTGCATTAGCTGCAGAAACCATTAAAAAAGCGGTCACTACAGCTAAAAAACTATATAATTTTTTTAACATTTATATTTCTCCATTGATTTAAGTTTGGTCTTCTAATTTTCATAAGTTCATGCAGTCTTCTTAATATCTGCGCTCTCTAATGAAACTGATGTCATAGTGCCTTCAAAAGCTTCGTTAGCTTCAGCACCATAAATTTCTCTAGCTTTTTGATTTGTAAGTTTTGATGGTAAATCATCAAACACTATTTCTCCGTTCTGCATACCAATAATACGATCACAATACTGCTTTGCAGTATCTAGAGTATGTAGGTTACAAATCACTGTGATATTTTGTTCATCATGAATTTTTCTAAGAGATTCCATAACAAGTCTAGCATTTAAAGGATCTAATGAAGCTATAGGTTCATCTGCAAGGATTAGTTTAGGGACTTGCATCATAGCTCTACATATTGCAACTCTCTGTTGCTGACCACCGGAGAGTGTTTCAGCTCTTTGTAGAGCAGTCTGTATCATGCCAAATTTGTCTAGTAAGTTTAATGCGGCATGTCTTTCTTCAGATGTAAAAAGTTTTAGACTAGCACGCACAGTAGACATCTCATTTAACTTGCCTAACATAACATTTGTAAGAACGTCCAATCTTGGAACAAGATTAAACTGTTGAAATATCATGGCACAATTTTTTTGCCATGCGAGTTTATCCTTTTTCTTCAAATCTAATATACTTTGATCTTGGAAAAGAATTTCACCTGAGGTGGCATCAGTTAGTCTGTTTATTGTTCTTAATAATGTAGATTTACCTGCACCTGATCTTCCAATAATTCCAATCATTGAGGAATTTTCAACATTTATTGAAACATTATTAACGGCTTTAACTTGATCAAAATATTTTGAAACATTAATTATTTTAAGCATAAACAATCTCCATGATTCATTTCGTTTTGATCTTCAAATATTTCAGTTTTGTTTAATTTTTATTTCTAAATTATTAAACAAAATTTTATTTATTAATTTCAATAGGTTAATGGAAATTAAAAAAATTATTTCAAATTCTAATTTTAAATAAATAATTAAAAAAAATTTTTTTTTTGAAAATTAGAGAATCATCTTGTTAATTTTTCCAATTTAAAACAAAGTTTTTTTGTTCATCTGTATCAATTGATCCTGGTCGATATTTTCTTATATATTGAACAGCATCTTTTGGGGATATTCCTAATTTAGCCAATAATAATGATGCGATTGTACCGGTTCTACCTAATCCTGCCTTGCAATGTATTATAATATTTTTTTCTTTTTTTAAAAATCTTTCTAAATCTGAGAGAAGTAAATTTAACTTCAATAGTGAATTTTTGGTAGGTATATTAAAATCAATGATTGGAAAATGAAACCAAACGAAATTATTTAATTTAATTTCCTTTATTAAATTATCACATCCAAGTGATTTTAATTCTGATATTTCTAAAAGTGATACAATAATATCAATGTGATGATTTTTTAAAATTTTTAGTGTGTTCTCAATTCTAATCTTTTGGTTATTAGAGTCTAATAGGGTACCAGGACAACCACATAACCCTAATTTTCCAAAATTTTGAGAATAATGAAATTTGCTAAAATAAATATCTTTTAATGGTATCCATGTAATTAGATCATCTTTTTGTAATTCATATGTTAAATTAACTACCATAAAATTAAGTATACAGTTATTGATTACAAAAATATTAAGCTCAATATTACTGAACGGACTCTATTTGCAATCTTATATTGTTTTCTTTTCTTAAAGGAAAAGCTTAATTTTACTAAGTGTCTCCTAATACTCAGATTGTTTGTAGGAGTATTAATATTGAGATTAGGTTAATCATTTCAAACATGGTATCAATAATTCTTGCTGAAATCAGAAAGTGCTAGTATTGGGTATCACATATAACCCAAATGAAATTGCCATTGTAGTTGCTTTTACCTTTTTAATTGCTGGCATTATAAGATGAATTAAGGTATTGGTCTTTCAACTACGGTTATAACCATCATGACATTTTTTGTTTCACCGTTGCTAGCTTTAGGATTAAATTTAGTGCCAACGACTGTGGCAAATATTTGGCAATTTAGTTAGTCTGATAACCCTAAGAAAATAATAATTAAATATTTTTATTTAATTCTTACAAATTATTTAGAATTTTTTTTCAAAATTATGAATTAAGGGTTTTTAAAGAAACTAAGTGCTTCAGAAAGTACTCTAAAGTTATTTTTTGATAATAAAATAGCGTTTTTAAAGTAGGAGGCTGCAATTTCATTATTCCCTAGCTTCACCTCTAATTTTCCTAAATTTAAATTTACAGCTGCTCTTTGACATAGCTCAATGTTCAAGCATTTTAAATAATCAGCCTTTGCATTCTTATAATCACTAATAAAGAAATATGTATTAGCCCTATTAATTAAACTCTCTACAAGGTAACTGTTAGGTATATCTTTACTTTTAATATTAATAGAAAGTAGATTTATAACACCTTGGTAATCTTTTAATAGAAACATTTCTTTAGCTGCTTCTACATTTTGAACAAAATTAATTTTGTTTAATTTACTAAAATTGTCGTTAGTGGGTAATGCTGCTAAGACTACATAATTAAGACTAATAAATAAACAGATTGAGAAAATAAATTTAAGAATCATAAAGTTATCAAATTTGTTGCAAATATATTACAATAATATTAAATTTTTATGACAAATCAAGTTTTTAATTTTGATGTAAACATTCTGGGAAAAAAATAATCGACAACTTCCCCGTTTTTAAAAACTGGTGATTTAAAATTATTTTCGGAATATTCTATAATAACAACACCACAAGTCACTAAGTTAACAGGTAACTTATTATAACCTTTAGTTGATAATTGATACATTAATGAATTTAAAATAGGATTATGACCTATTACAACCACGGTGCTAAATCCAAGCATTTTGGAGGTTAATTTTTTTTTAATCTGATCTATTGATGCATGATATAAATCTTCTTCAATCGATAAAAAATTGTCTTTATTGTCCCAATTTAAAAATATATTTTCGTAAGTTAGCTGTGCCCTTAACGCTGGAGAGATTAAAAACAAATCTGGTTTATCTATTCTTTTTTTAAGTTCCTCAGAAATAACTTTACAAGAATTATAACCTCTTTTGTTTAAACCCCTTTGAAGATCGTTTACGTTACCACTCCAATCGGATTTAGCATGACGTATTAATATTAATTTAGACATTTAACATTAAAATTTTATCATTATTTGAAATGATTAATTATGTAATTTGATTTTTTTATTTTAAGTATTTTTAAATATCAAAAGCACATATCAAGCATTCAAATAAATATATATACCTAATAAATAGTACCATAAATATTTTTCTATGAAATTACAATAAATATCAAGCTGGTTTCCATAAAGTCAATTGTCATTTCA
>CACNFD010000020.1 GCA_902619615.1 uncultured SAR116 cluster alpha proteobacterium
AAATTCAGACGTTAAAATTGATAAAATGCATACTCAATATTATCTAGAAATTGTTGCATCAATGCAGAGAAACAAAAAGTTAGCTCCAATAGGTGCTCATCTTCTATTTATTGCCAAAAATATTGAACGTGTTGCAGATTATGTAACCGACATTGCAGAACAAGTTTATTTTTTAGTTAATGGCAAAGTATTATCAGATATTAGACCAAAGGCTGACGAAAGTAGCCTTATAATACCAGAATAAGAGGTAAAAAATGAAAACTAATATATTAATCGCAGATGATGAACCCAACCAATTAGAATTAGTGGCATATAATCTTGAAACATCAGGATTTGGAACAATCAAAGCAAGAGATGGTAAAAATGCATTACAACTGATTGAGGATCATTCTCCAGATTTAGTTATTTTAGATTGGATGATGCCTAATATGTCTGGAATTGATTTATGTAGAACTTTGAGATCTAGATCTGAAACTAAACAAATACCTATAATTATTCTTAGTGCAAGAAGCGATGACTCAGATAAATCATTAGGATTAGACACTGGAGCTGACGATTATATTTCTAAACCTTTTTCTCCAAAAGAACTCATATCAAGAGTTAATGCTCTTCTAAGACGATCTAGGCCTGCTTTAATTAATAACATTTTAGAACATGAAAATCTAAAGATTTCATTAAATGAAATGACTGTTACTTATTTTGACAAAAATGTAAAACTCGGACCTAAAGAATTCAAATTGCTTACATTATTAATGGAAAGGCCAGGGCATATATTTTCTAGAGGCAAATTATTAGATATGGTTTGGGGACATGGTGTCTATGTTGAGGAAAGAACGGTAGATGTTCACATGAGTAGATTAAGAAAAGCATTGAAGACTGCTTCAGATGAAAATTTAGATCCTATAAGAACAGTGAGAGATGGTGGTTACGGTCTATTCACAAATAAAATTATTTAAATTATTAATATTTATGATATTTTAATTACATTAATTAATTTAAGTAGTTGATATATTTGATTTATTTTTACAAAATTTTGCCTTTTTTCTTATCTCCATTAGGAATAGTTCTTATATTTTTAATAGCTTCATTCTTTTTTAAAAAAAGGTTTTTTTTATTTCTAGCATTTATGGTTTTGATAGTGTCTTCAAATCCTATTGTTGGAAATTATCTCATGCAGAAGTTAGAGTATCCTTATAAACCAATTCCCATAAACACCTTAAAAAACAGTGATGCCATAATTGTATTAAGTGGAATGCTTCACCAAGTTGGAGATAAAAATTATAATATTTATGAATTTTCAGACCCTGATAGGTTTTTGGGAGGCTTAGATCTAATTAAAGAAAATAAATCCGATAAAATTATTTTTACAGCAGGTCAAATGCCATGGACAGATAATTGGGAGCCTGAAGGACTTATTCTTAAAAACAAAGCTATTTCTTTAGGTGTTCCAAAGGAAAAAATATTAGTTACAGAAAATGTTAAAAATACTTATGAAGAAAGTATAGCGGTTACAAAATTGATATCTAATAATTCATCTATTATTCTTGTAACCTCTGCTTTTCACATGCATAGATCCAAATATTTATTTGAAAATCAGGGTTTTAGAGTTGCTCCATTTCCAGTAGATTTTAAATATGGAAACTTTAAATCTTCAATATTGGATTATTTTCCTCATCACGAAGCATTAAAAAAGACTTCAATATTTATAAGAGAAACTATAGGTAGGATTTATTATAAATTATTATATTAAGTGAAATTATTTATTTTTTGACTTGATCTATATACCAATCGTGAATATTTCTTCCTGTCATGATTTCTACATCTTTATGCTCTAATATGTAATCCAGAAGTTTTTCAAAATATAAAATTCTATGGGGAACGCCAGTTAGATAAGGATGAACACTTATTGCCATAATTTTAATATTATCATCAGTTTCTTGATACAATCGATCAAACTGAAGTTTGCCCCTTGTAAAGATTTCATCTGATTTATGAACCTGTACAGATGTTATAACAACATCATTTATCTCAACAGGATAGGGAAGCGTTATCATTCTATTACCGCTTTTTACTTTTAAATCTTCCGGAAGATCATCAACTGGCCAATTGGCTACATATTTTATTCCGTGACCAGATAAAATATCTAAGGTATCGTTTGTTTCAGTTAACCCAGGGCTTTCCCAACCAACAATTTCTTGCTTGGTAAAGTTGTTAATTTTTTCAATTGCAGATTTAATATCAACAAACTCATTATCTACTTTATGCATTGGTCTTTGTATATACCCATGACCCAATGGCTCCCATTGCTCATTCATAGCCGCTTCAACAGTTTCTGGATAATGATCTATAACTGTTGCGTTCAGAGCTAAAGTTGAGCATATGTTTCTTTTTTTTAGTGTATTTAAAAGCCGCCAAAAACCTACTCTCATTCCATACTCATGCCATGCCCAATTTGGTAAGTCAGGTAGCATTGGCAAATTCATTGGAGGGGGTAAGATATTCCTAGGTTGTGCTAATTCTGGATCCCATACCTCAAGATTTACAATTACCCATAAAATAATCTTTTTATTATCTTTTAAGGTAAGTTTAGGTCTTTTTATGAAGGGTTGATGATTTAACCTATCTCTTCTATTCATTAATTAACCTTAGTCCAACTTTCATTAATTTTTGTTCCAGCGTTTCTAATAACTTTAGCAATAGGGCAATACATCGCCAATTGCTTTTTAACTTCTATTATATCACTTTCTGAAGCATCTGTTGAAATTTCAATATCCATATTAATTTCAGGAAATGGTATATCAACTTCTTGAACTATACTGGCTCCATCTTTATTAAATAGAGTTTTTGTTTTAATATCTAACTTATCAATTTTAAAACCCATTTTCTCCATTATTCTATGAGTTATGACGTTTGTACATCCTATTAGTGACGATACAAGTGTTTCTGTCGGAGAGAGGCCTAAATTAGTACCACCTCTTACAATTGGTTCATCAATTACACTTTCTACGTCTCTCGTAATAATATCAGTTCTTGAATGACTTTTTGATGATCCTTCTAGTTTCATATGCACAACATTATCACTCATCTTTAACTCCTAATACAAAAAAATATAAAGTGAACAATATATGAATATATGTAAATATGAAATGATATAATCAAATATTTAAAATCATAAAATATAATTCAAAAATCGTTGATAGCTTTTATAAATAATGATTAAATTATAAAATAGAATTGTTTTCTAAGGGGAGTTGATAGTTATGAAAGCAGCTGATTTTTCATATCATGAAGTAGTGAATTTACAAGATGCGATAAAAATTAAAGCACAAGATGATGAGGCAGTCATATTAGCAGGTGGCCAATCTTTGTTACCTGCACTTAATATGAGATTATCAAGCCCTACTTGTTTAATAGATATCTCTAAAATCAGTGGATTGAATGAAATCAAAATAGACGGACAAACCTTGTTTATTGGTGCTTTAGCAACACATTCAGATGTTATGAATAATAAAACAGTTAAAGATAACATGCCTTGCATGATTGATATTTTAAAAATGGTTGCTCATCCAGCAATTAGAAACAAAGGCACTCATGGCGGAAGTATAGCTTATGGTGATCCTGCCGCAGAATTACCTGCTTTGGCGGTTGCTACAAATGCTGAAATAATTGTTTCTGGTCAAAATGGTGAACGATCAATTAATGCTAAAGAGTTTTATTTAGGCCTCTTTGAAACAGCTATAAATCAAGATGAAATAGTGGTTGGTATAAAATACCCATTATTAAAACAAGGACAAAAAATTGTTTTTGATGAAGTATGTAGGCGGCATGGTGATTACGCTATGGCAGGATTAATTGCAAATATCATGGGTTCAAAAAATGATATCAAAGATCTAAAATTAGTATTTTTTGCTACTGGTGATAAACCAGATGTTGCTGATAAAACTGCAAGATTATATTTAGATAATGGTTATGATTATGACAAATTAAAAAATTCTTTGAGTTCAGAGATAGATTTTGCAGGTGATTTAAATAGTAGTTCAGAAATGAAACTTCACTTAGCAACAGTTTTGATCAAAAAAGTTTTAAGTAAATTGGAGAATTAAATGGTTGCTAAAAACTTAGTTAATATATCTTTTACAGTCAATGGGGAAAGATTTAATAATGTAAATGTTCCTTCAAGACAGCATTTAGCAGATTATCTAAGATCACAAGGCTTTACTGGTACACATTTAGGGTGTGAGCAAGGCGCATGCGGTGCTTGTACTATAGAGATGGACGGAAAAGCCGTTAGGTCATGTTTGGTTTTAGCATCACAAGCCAATGGGACAAATTTAAAAACCGTAGAGGGTTTTGATGACGAAATGATGGAAAAAGTGAAGCAAAATTTCCTAAAGCATAATGCTTTTCAATGTGGTTTTTGTTCTCCTGGCATGCTTATGACTACCAAAGAAATTCTTCTGAACAAAAAAAAGCTTACTAGAGATGAAATAAGATCAGAGATTTCAGGAAATTATTGTCGGTGTACTGGTTATCAGTCAATTGTTGATGCAATTGAAGAATGTATTAATGAAATTAATTAAGGTGTAAGATATGGATGATATTAAAGTAAATCAAAACCCTAAATTAGGATCTTTAGATAGACCTAACTCATATATTGGAAGAAGTCTGCCTAGAGAAAATGCAAAAAAACATCTTGATGGTGGCGGTCAGTTTGTAGATGATTTAACCTTGCCTAGAATGGTTCATGTCGCCTTTTTAAGGTCACCATTTGCTCACGCTGAAATAAAATCAATAAATACTAATAACGCAAAAAAATCTGATGGTGTAGTAGATGTATTTACTGCAAAAGAAATAGATGAAGTATGCAAACCTTGGATCGGTAACTTGGGTCATTTAGGTGAAATGAGATCACCAGAACAAACGCCATTAGCAAAAAAAATTGCTAGATGGCAGGGTGAACCCGTTGCAGTAGTAATTGCAGATTCAAGGGCCCAGGCAGAAGATGCATTGGAGCTTATAGAAGTAGACTGGGCAGAAAAGGAAGCTCAAGTTGATATGGAAACTGCCTTAGACTCTAATGCAGTAGTTATTCATCTAGAACTTGGTAATAATTTATTTTGGACAAGAACAGTTAATCAAGGAGATGTTGAAAAAGCATTTAAAGAAGCTGATGCTGTTGTTGAAACAACGCTTGATTTTGCAAGACACACAGGTGTCACATTAGAATCTAGAGGTATTGTTGCAGATTGGAATAAAGCTGAAAACAAAATGACAATTTATCATAATGGTCAGGCACCTCACATGATGCAACATATAATTGCCAAACACTTAGATTTAAACGAGGGTTTAGTAAGAATTGTAAGTAGAGACGTAGGTGGTTCTTTTGGAATAAAAGTTCATGTTTATCCTGATGAAATGGCTGTAACGGCTATTTCCAAAAAAATAGGAAGGCCTGTCAAATTTATCGCTGACAGATTAGAAAGTTTTACAACAGATATTCATGCAAGATGTCATAAAATTAGTGGCAAACTTGGCGTTGATAAAAATGGGAAAATATTAGCTATGGAGATTGATGATCTCAGTGGTATTGGTCCATTTAGCATGTATCCTAGAACATCAGCAATTGAAACTAATCAGGTGCTAAATCTTTCAGGTGCTCCTTATGTTATTCCAAATTATAAAGCTGTTGGTACTGTGGTGTTTCAAAACAAAACTCCTATGTGCCAATATAGAGCTGTAGGTCATCCAATAGCCGTGGCTATAACTGAAGCTTTAATTGATAAAGCGGCTTATAAAATTGATATGGACATTGATAAAATAAGAAAAATAAATTTTATTCCTGACAATGCATATCCTAATAAATGTCCTTCAGGAGTTCCTTTAGAGGATCTTTCCCATGAAGCATCAATGGACAAACTTCTTGAAATTATGGATATAAAAGAAATAGAAGTACAAAAGGAAGAAGATTTTAAAAAAGGTGTTTTAACAGGTCATGGTGTCATTAGCATGTGCGAAGTAACTAACCCTAGCCCATTATTCTATGGTGTAGGAGGAGCGCATATTTCATCTCAAGATGGTGCAGCGATAAGACTTGAAGGTTCTGGAGCAATTCATTTATCGTCATCTATAACTGAACAAGGTCAAGGAACTGAGGCTATTATGAAGCAGATAGCAGCAGATCAACTTGGAGTTAAAATGGAATCGGTAAGGGTTACATTAGGTGATACAGATGCTACTCCTTACGGCGGTGGCACTTGGGCATCAAGAGGAGCTGGTATAGGTGGTGAAGCTGTTCTTAAAGCTGCTAGAAAACTTAAAGATAATATTTTAAATATTGCTGCCGCCATTATGCAAACTGACAAGGATACACTTGATATAGAAGATAATAATATCATTAGGAAAAATGGCGGAGAAGGTATTTCTCTGCAAAAGTTAGCTGAAACTGTGTATTATAGGGGGCACGAATTACCAAAAGGAACCAATGCTGAATTATTAGCAACTGCTAGTTTCTTAATTGAAGGTATACCTTTTGTATTCACCAATAGTGCTATGGGCTGTCAAGTTTCAATAGATCAGGATACTGGGATCATTAAAATTAATAAATTTTGGGCTGTTGAAGATTGTGGAACGCAAATTAATCCTAAATTAGTAGAGGAGCAGATTAGGGGAGGAGTTATTCAAGGCATTGGTGGCGCTCTATTTGAAGAATGTGTATATGATGATCAAGGAAATATGCAAAATGCAACTATGGCTGACTATCTAGTTCCTATGGCATATGAGATGCCTGATATAATTGTTGATCATGTCACAACTAATTCTGGACGAAGTATCATAGGGGCTAAAGGAGCTGGTGAAGCGGGAACTGGTGGAGCGCCAGCAGTTATTATGAATGCTGTAAATAATGCTTTAAAACAAGTTAATGCAGAAGTGGTATCTCAACCAATTACACCAGAGAAAATACTTAAGGCTATAGGAAAAATATAGTAAAATTAAATGTTTATCCAATTTTCTTTATATTTCAGTCTATGTTTGACTATGCCAGGCTTTAAAGATGCTTCAATAAAACAACCATTAATTGCAGCCTCAAGAAGCTTCTTTTTTCGTTCTATAGGTTCTTCACTAATAATATCAATATCTAAATTATATCCATCACAACTAGCTTTGTAGGGACCTTCTTCTAAAACTTTTCCTTGCCATTCCATTGAGGCATCAATTTTAATTTCATTAACTTCAATTTTTAATTTTTTACCAAAAGCTTTTATTTGTGTCATTATACAGCCACATAATGAAGCAGTAAATAATGCTAGAGGAGGAGGGGCTGTTCCTTGACCTCCATGGAAAGCACCTTCATCTGTTGCCAGCTTGAAAGTTTCATTCATTGACTTGAATGACACATCTATATCATTTCTCATTGATCCTTTGTTTGTTGCATTGCCAGTAAATTTTAATGTAAATGATTTATTACTCATAAATACCTCTTTTAAATTTTATAATCTTCCATGTCATAAAGGCTAATGGCAGTATCCTTTAAAACGTTTTGAACATTTGGCATTATTAAGTCTTCATTATTTTTCGGTATAGATAAATACTGACCTAATTTCCTACTTCTATTAACTATAAACTGACTTTCTTTTAATCTGCTATGTTCCCATTTGTCTAAATCATCCAAATTAGAGCTGTCTTCTAAATATTCAGACAGCGTAAAAGCATCCATAGCAGCTTTAGTAACACCCATTCCAACATGAGGTCTTGCGGTAAAAGCTGCATCTCCAATTGTTACAACTCTTCCATTTTTCATTTTAATACTTTGGAGATCAAAAATAGGTTGAATAAGTGGTTGTTTTGTTATTTTTACTAATTCAACAAGCTGAGGAGGGAGTTTTTCTTCTGCCTCCTTAAATAAATCATTAACAATTTCTTCTCTTATTTCATTTGGAGGGATACCATCTTCAAATTGTTGACCTGATTTACCTAACAAAATTTCTTTAAGTTTCTTCTGAGGAACAGGTTTATACCATATCCAATTAATTCTTCTCTCGCCAATTTTAAAAGGATTTTTACCTTCTCCAGCAATTGGATAGGAAGCTATTTGCTGATTATAGGGTAATACAACAATAAAATAATTTGAGAGTGTTTCTAAAGAATTTTTACTAATTTCTTCTTCATTAACAACTCCTCTCCAGCCAACATAACCAGCATATTGTGGATAAGCTTTATTATCTACGTATGTCCTTAGTTCAGATTTAATACCATTTGCAACTATTATTAAATCAGTTTCTTTTTTCTTTCCATTTTCAAAAAAAGCTATTGCTTTATCTTCATTTTGTTCAATTTTAATACAATCATCACCCATGAAGTAATCATCATTACTTATTTGTTCTCTTAGAATAGAAAATAAATATTGCCAACTTGTATATACTTGAGGGTAGTCATAATTATTAATTATTTTTCCATTAATATCTAAAGAAACTCTTGATTTTGCAGTCGTGCCCAGGACGTTATTATTATTTGTAGCCTTAAAAACAAGATCAGCTAATTCGTCATAAGTAGCAATTCCAGCGCCACGCCCTGAAAGTGGGACAGGGACTTTTTCATGTACTGAAACGTCCCATCCTTTTTTTGAAAGGGCAGTGGCAGCAAATAGACCTGCCATTGAACCACCAATAATAGTTGCTGATGGTTTCATAAATGTTATTTTATAGCCATAGGATTAATGGGTGATCCAACTGCTTTTGTTATTGGAAGTGGTGGTGCGCAGAAAAAGAATTCATAGACTTTATCTTCATCACAATCTTTTGCTAAATCACGTAAATAAAAAATCTCACCCATAGTAATTCCTATCATCGGAATAACGACCCAATGCCATGGCTGCTGAGCATCTTTTGTTTCATTAGGTCTTACTTCGCATCCCCACGTATCGGTGCAAATGGCTGCTATTTCTTTGTTATAAATCCATTCAGCTGTATCAAAGGCTAGACCTGGGGCATCACCGCCAGCATATCCACCCCATTCTTCAGCATCTAATCGTTGTTCCATTTGCCCGGTACGAACAATAACAAAATCACCTTGTTTAATTTCTACATTTTGGGATTTTGCGCATTCATCAAGGTCATTTGCAGATATAGCTGTTCCATCTTCGAAAAAATCTACACCAGCCCATCGCGCAACATCTAATAAAACACCTCGCCCTGCCATTTCAGCCCTGACTTTTTCAATACCATTCTTTTGAGCTCCGTCACTATCAACAAGTCTGGCATCATATCCATTCCACATATAATCATCATAAAAGATATGAGCCAATGCATCCCATTGAGTTGCACATTGAAGGGGTAATGAAATCATATCATCGGCATATCTTAATCCAAATTCATCAAATCTTCCTGCAACGGCGTCTGTTCCAGTTGCTAACATAAGGTGAATTGGATTAAATCTATTTCCCCAAGTACCTTTTTGAGGACCATGTCTGTCAAAATTTAATCCTAAACTAAAACGTTTACCCCTTTTTATAAGTTTACTGGCATCTATTATTTTATCGGGAGTTATAAAATTCAAGGTTCCAATTTCGTCATCAGGACCCCAGCGACCCCAATTTTTAAGTTTTTCTGCTGTTTCACGCAAATGCTTAATATCAAACATCTTTTCATTATATTTATGTGGCATTATATACTCCCTGAGATAAAGCTTTTGTTTTTAAGATGTAGCGTAATTTAATTCAACTTTTACACCATCAGGATCCATTATAAACAATTGCTCCAATGGAAATCCTGGTACTTTTCTATGAGTATATTCAATTGAAATTTTATCAAGTTTACTCTTCATCCCTTCAATATCATCTGCATTAAAAGCTACATGATCAATTGCTCCTGAGCCTGATTTAATATCATCTTTTTTACCAATATAATAATCCTGTCCAGTATCCTGCTTTCTCATTGCAAGATGAATGCATGCGGCTTTATTATCTTTTAAATAAAGCCAATAACCTTTAAACGGAAAGTCTGGTCTATACCCAACTTCTAAACCTAATATATCAACATAAAAATCTTTTGTTTTATCTACATCATCCGCAAGTATAAGGACATGTTCAAATGTTTTAAGTGCCATACTACCCCCATTTATCTATGTTTAATTTAAAAAATCTAAAATTATATTATTAACCTTTTCCGCGCATTCAATATTTAGAATATGAGCTGCTCCTGATATACATTCATACTTACTATTAGGTGTTAGGTGATGCATTTCTTCCATAGCCATAGCAGGCGCTCCCATATCTATTTCACCTGAAATATAAAGTATTTCTTTATTAATTGTAGACAATTCTTTTAAATAATCGAGTTTTTTAATTGCTTCACAACTACCTATATATCCTTCTTTAGATGTGTTTGTTATCATCTCTTTAGAAAGATTTATAACATCTGCATTAGAAGGATCTTTTGTAAAATCTTCGCTATACCATCTTTCAAGAGATCCGTTTACCACGCCTGCAGTGTCGTTGTCTTTTACTACAGCAATTCTTTGGTTCCAACCATCTTGCATTGGTAGTGGCATATCAGCTCTTGCAGCGCAGCAGACAAATTTATCAAATCTTTTGTGATGTTTAAGTGCTAATCCTAAAGAAGTCATTCCGCCCATAGACAAACCAACAAAATTTGCTTTTTCAATCTCAAGATCATCCATAATTTTAATCACATCATTTTCAAGCATGTCAAATGAGTAGGGGCCTTCGGCAGGACTACTTTTGCCATGACCTCTTTTATCGTATCTTATAATACAATATTTGCTTTTCATTGCCTCAACTTGTGGGTTCCACATTCTTAAATCTGAGCCAAGAGAGTTTGAGAATATTATTTTAGGAAGATCTAAGCTACCAGTAACTTCAACATTTAAATAATTATTATTCTCCAAAGCAATGTGTGTCATTTGAAATCCTACTCTGCTGCGATTTTGCTATGTTTATTTATCTTTGGCATAACCTTCTCTGCCATTAATTTCATTGAATTTTTTGCTAAATCTACATCTGCCCAGTCATGACCTGCATAAAGTAGAGTTCCAAAATCTCCAACTTCTTCTCTAAACTCTAAAATTTTATCAGCAACTTCTTCTGCAGAGCCAAATAATATTAGTTTGTTACAAATATCTTCTAACTTTAAATCGCTGTCTGGCATTTCTTGATCTTCTTTAAACAAATTTGCTCTACCATGTTTAAGCATTTTTGTTAGTAATTGTTTGTAATAAAAGACATATGGACTTCCATTACCTAATGCATAATCACGGGCTTTAGTTCTGTCCTCACAAATAAATATTGACTTAGCAACTCTCCAGTCTTTTGAATCAGCCTTATAGCTACCTTCTTCACATCCTTGTATATAGCTTGGCCAGTGAGTTTTAACCCATTTTGGGAGTAAGAAATTAGCAGAAATTGGTTTCCACCCTCTAGCTGCTGCTGCGATTAATCCTTTCGAATATGGCGCGACAACGGTGCAAACTATAGGTGGATATGGTTTCTGAAGAGGCTTTTGCATGATTCCTTGACCAATTTCAGTCATCTGAGTCCGTTCTGTAGAAACATTCCAGTATTTCCCTTCAATGTTGTATGGCGCTTCTCTTTTCCAGATTTCTAAAACCATATCTATACATTCTACAAACATTTCATTTCTATTTTTGTCTAAATTTCCAAAAACTTCAGCATCAGATGCAAGTCCTCCAGGGCTAATACCAAAATTGAATCTTCCATCTAACATATGATCTAACATAGCAATTTGGCCAGCAATTGCAGCTGGATGAGAATTTGGCATATTCACAGTACCTGTTCCAAGTCTAATATTTTTAGTTTCAGCTGCAAGTGATGCAATAAATAGGGCACTTGATGTTATGTTTTCTGCTGCGTCTGTTACATGCTCACCACAATAAGCCTCTGAAAAACCTATCTTGTCAGCAAGTAAAAAAGCTTCTCTATCTTCTGATAATGTTTTTTTATAATCCTTGTCAATTGGATGAATAGGCATAGTAAAAAAGCCAACTTCCATTTTAATCTCCATCAAAATTAAGCATTTTATTTATATGATATAACTTCTAAAATATTAAATGATTATTTTTTATGATATCTATCAGAAAGTATGATTTAATTACTAAGCATTAATAGTTAATAATAAACTATTAAGGGGAGAAATTATGAAAACTATTGGTTCAATAGGATTGGGTGCAATGGGTGGTTCTTATGCAAAATTCCTAATTGAAGATAATTACACAGTTTATGGGGTTGACCCAAATACTCAAAATGCAGAAATATTTATATCTTTAGGCGGTATATTATTAACTAATATCAGTGAGTTATTAGATAAATCTAATATTATAATTCTTAGTCTGCCAACTATTCCTATTTTTAAAGAAGTAATTAATGAAATAGAATTAAATGGAAGATCAAATGAGCCTAAAATCCTAATTGATATGAATACTATTTCATTGGACGACAAATTAGAAACAAAAAACAAGTTGGATAAACTTAATATTAACATGGTTGATGCGCCTGTGAGTGGGACAGGTGCACAGGCTAAAGTAAAAGACATAGTTGTTATGTCCAGTGGAGATAAAATTATTATTGATGAATGTGAAGATATATTTAAATCCTTTTCAAAACAAAATATATATGTTGGTGAATTTGGTAATGGTATAAAATTTAAGATTTTAGCAAATTTACTAGTGACTGTTCATAATACTGTAACTGCCGAAGCATTGCTTCTTGGTCAAAAGGCAGGACTTGAAGAAAAATTGATTTATGAAGTATTGAATGCAGGTGCGGCTACTTCAGTTATGTTAGATAAGAGAATGCCACTTATGATTAATAAAAATTATGAACCGGCTACTGCTTCTATGAGAATATTTTTAAAAGATATTGATGTAATCACAGACTATCTTAAATTAAATAATTTAAGTTCTCCAACTTTTGAAGCTGCTGCAAATTTATATAATCAATCTAAAGAAAACATTCCTATTACACATGACACTGCTGCCATTTATGAACAATTAAAAATCAATAATGAATAAGGAGCATTTATGAAAGAAAATCAAAAACTTCCAGAAATAAAAACACTTTCTAGAGAATATATGAATAAAAGGATTGCTTTTTTCTCAGAGCAAAATGGATCTAAAATGGGTTTGCCAGATAGTAAATTACCTGAATGCACACGAGAATTAATAAATATAATAGGTTTTGAGCCTCCAAAAGGAGATAGTAAACATGTTTCTCCTTTAGGAAATGATAATGCCCAAATGCCAGCAATTAATATTTCTGAAGGATTTAATCTTGGTTTTTGCAGGTGTAAACCAGGTAAAGGACCATTAATGCACAATCATGATACCAATGAGACATTCATGCCAATTACAGGCAAATGGAGATGTGAATGGAATGAGGGTGAAGACCATGATTACGCTGACCTAGGTCCTTGTGATGTAATCTCATTTCCTCCAGGTTGCTCTAGGCGTTTTATGAATGTTACTGAAGGTGAAGACGATACAGAGCATCTTTTATTAGTAGTTATAGCTGGAAATGCTCCAAAAGCGGAATTTACTGATTTAGCTTATGAAAGAATAAAAGAATTTGAAAATTCTTAATAATTAAGGTCTTAATATTATGATATGGGTAATTTTATGTAAGGATAAACCAAATTCATTAAACGAAAGAATGAAAGTTATTGATGAACACAGGGCTTATTTATCGACAAATCCTATAAAAACACTTATATCTGGCCCATTAACTGATAAAGAAGGCAATATGAATGGTTCTTTTTTCATGGTTGAGGCAGACAACGAAGAAAAAATAAGAGTTTTTCAGCGAAATGACCCAATTTTTAATGCAAATATTTGGGATGAAATAATTATTTCACCATTTAACAAAAGGGTAGATAACCTTTCCAAATAATAAAATGTGAGGTAAAAATGTCTAGAAAGTTCTTGGATTTATCAGTAAGTTTAGAAGAGGGCATAAAATCAGATCCAGATTTTATGTTGCCTAAAATAAACTACCATCATCATAAAGAAACAGCTGAAGAGATGATGAGCTTCTTTCCTGGTTTAAAAAAAACAGATTTACCAGGGGGTGAAGGCTGGGCAATGGAAACAATAACTGTTAGCACGCACAATGGCACACATATGGATGCCCCATATCATTACCATTCGACAATGAATAATGGTCAAAGAGCTATTACAATCGATGAAGTACCACTAGAATGGTGTTTTAGTGATGGTGTTAAATTAGACCTAAGATCATATGAAGATGGATATGTTTTAACTAAAGGTGATTTACAAAAAGAAATAAAAAGAATTAATTATAATTTAAAACCTTTAGACATTGTCTTTATAAACACTTCAGCATGTGGACATTATGGAAAAGATGATTTTTTATCAAAAGGTTGCGGAATAAGCAAAGAAGCTACTATCTATTTGCTTGAACAAGGAGTGCGAGTTACTGGTACTGATGCATGGAGCTGGGATGCTCCGTTCTCTTATACAGCTGAAAAATATAAACAAACAAAAGATCCTTCAATAATATGGGAAGGTCATAGAGCAGGGATGGTTCAAGGTTACTCTCACATCGAAAAATTAAATAATTTAGATCAATTGCCAAATAATGGTTTTAAAGTTTCAGCCTTCCCATTTAAAATAAAAAATGGTTCAGCAGGATTTGTAAGAGTTGTAGCAATTTTTGAATAATTACCTATAAATTAGATCAGTAAGTTTACTAGTAATTTTAATTGCTAATGGCCTTACGAACAAAATGGCTGGGAAAGCAATAAGGGAAGCATAGAACCAATTTTTTGGCCAGACATCAAAGAAAATTGATAAATCTGTTAAAGCTAAATAAGTTACAAGTGAACTTATAAACATTGTTATAAATATTCCAGAAATAGCAGTAGAGATATAAAATTGAAACTTTTCTTTTTTCATATAAAGACCTTAAAAAAAAAGACGATCTAAAATTAGATCGTCTCTTAACATTTTTTAGTATAAATTATTTATCCGCCAATTTTATAACGCACAGGGAATTTATGGCCAGTCTTTTCCATTTCATCCATATATGCGTTCATAATAGCGGCACCATCCATACCATAATCTTTGGTAATATCCTTAGCTCTTGAATTCGGCCAATCTTTAATTGTTTCTGCCCAAATTTTTTGCTCAGATACTGGTAAATAGGTTACAGCATCATTGATACCTTTTTTCTTACCAAGTTTAACTAAATCAGTTAGACCTTTTTGATATCTCTGCTGACCATCTTTAACAGCAGCTTTTTCATAATTAACTGACTCTTCCATTATAATTTTTACAATTTCAGGTGGTAACTTTTTCATGGTATCCATGTTAATGGTAGTAATAGTTTGTGCCATTGCACCAAATCCAATAACCTTCCAATATGGAGCTTGCTCATAGAATTTAAACCCTCCAGCATGTGCTGATGGGAAAATAATAACGCCTTTTGCAACTCCAGTAGCTAAGTCATTATACATTGTAGGAAGTGTAGATGTAACTGGTATAGAGCCAAACAAAGAAACCCAAGGTAAATTTGGTCCTGCAGCAATAACTTTAACTCCTTTTAACTCACTAGCTTTTTGCCACTGCTTAACTGTACCAATTCCGTAATCATCAAATCCCTGCATAGCAAGAAACTTTTGATTATACTTATCTTCAAGCATTTTGGTTAGTTCAGGAAATTGTTTAAGAATTTTATGCTTTACTTCCCAATTAGTTACAAGATTTGTTGTTGTAAAAGGTACAAAATAATCAAAGTTCCATGGTAATAATTTTGCAGTTTCAAAACATACACAGTATGAACCAATATCTAACAAACCTTTTTCAACTGCTTCTAAAGTTTCATGAACTTTTGCAATCTTACCAGCGTAAGCTTCAATAATTCTTACTTTATGGTTCGTTTCTGCAGCAACTCTTTTTTTAATATTTGGAACTAAAACTTTTTCCATATTTGTAACATATGCAGTTGGCTTTGATGGGTGACCAGATCCAACCCTTAGTGTAAAGGTATCTGCAAAAGAGACAGATGCCATTATACCAGAAGCTAAAATGCTTAATGGTATAGCTTTTTTTAAGTACCTATTCATTATATCCTCCATAGGTAGTGTTAAGTTTAGTATTTAACCCCATGTTTTTACTAAACAAATTGTGTTGGCCAGCTGGCTAATTCTGGAAAAAATGCAACTAATAACATTACAATTAACATCATTATCCAATATGGAATGGATCCTTTAAAAATAGATCCTAATGATACATTATCTCCTCCAGCTGCTAAAACTCCTTTAACTGTATAAACTATAAGACCAAAAGGTGGTGTAAGTAAACCAGCTTCAATTGCTAAAATCCCAAAAATTGCAAATGCGTAAGGGTTCATATCGCCAGCAAGTAATACAAATAATGGAACTGTTAGTAAAATTATTGAAATAGAATCCAATAACATGCCTAATATAAGCCAAATCACAACCATCATTACTAAAATCATAAAGCTATTTAATCCGACGGAAGCCATTGCATCAACAATGACAGAGTCTATGTCTGATAAAGACAAAAATCTTGAATACATTCCTGCAGTAATTAATAATATCATGATTGGAGCAGAAGTTTTGCCTGCATCAATAACTGATTCTACAATACCATTCCACCTCATGCCTTTAAATAAAGCAATACCAAAACTTGCAAGAGCGCCCATTCCAGCAGCTTCGGTAGGAGTGAATATGCCTCCCCAAATACCTCCCAAAACAACTACAATTAATCCCAGAATAGACATTCCAGATAAAATTTGTTTATTAGTTAGTTTAGTAAGATCACCTATACTATCCGGTTCAGGAGCTAATTTTGGGTTAATTACAGCTTTTGAAAAATTATAAAACGCAAACATAAGAGATAATATGATGCCTGGTATCACTCCAGCAACGAATAGTTTACCAATTGAGTCTTCAGTTATAATACCCCAAACAATTAATAATACGCTTGGAGGAATTAACATTCCTAAACAAGCACTTCCAGCTATTGAGCCAACGGCTAATTTTTGATCATACCCAGCTTTTTTCATTTCAGGCCAAGCAATTCTTGAAAATGCTGCTGCAGAAGCAATTGAAGTTCCTGTAACTGCTGCAAAAGCAGCGTTGCCCGTTACAGTTGCTACACCAAGCCTGCCTGGAACCCCTTTAAGGCCCTTATTTATTAAAGAGTATAAATCTCCAGCTGCACCACTCCTTGATAGAAAATCTCCCATTAATACAAAAAGTGGGATTGTCATAAAAATATGGTCTCTTATTAATTCATAAGCAGCACCGCCAACTTGGCTTGCAGCCATATACATATCTTCAAAGATAAAGTATGTGCCAATCATTGCTGTAGCACCTAAGGCAAGGGCAATATGAACACCTGAAAAAATTGCTAAAAGCATTCCTACTAATGTTAAAATCATTAATATATCTAAATCAATTCCCAACTTATTATCCTTTTTTGCTAATTTACTTGTTTGACATAAATGATTTTATAATTAGAGATAAATAAATAAAAACTACAATAATTGATGAGAATATAATGACAGTTCTTATTGGATAAACTGGAAATTCAATCGCTCCAATTCCTTGATATTCTCTAATTTCCCATCCTTTAATCATATCAGTCCATCCACCAACAGCTATACCAACAAACAGCATAATGCCAATGATATAAGATATGATGTTGATTATCATTTTTCCTCTTTTTTTGAAGAAGTCATAAATTAAGGTTGTTCTCAGCATTGTTCCAGATGCTATTGCAAATGGAACTTGAAGAAAAACTATAGCTGGTACAGAATTTTGTACAATTTGATCTGCGCCAAGAAAAATTCCAAGATTTCGGAATGTAACTTCTGCAAAAATTGTTAGTGCAACTAATATAAGCCAAATTGCAGCAATAGATTGTAGATATTCAGGGGTTTTCTTTATATGTTTTATCACTTTATTTCCTTATATCCAGAATTATATTTCTACTTTACGATTACTTTATCTGTATTCAAATAATAAAATAGAATATTTAAAATCATTTTATATGATTTATTATAAAGGTCTAACTTTTTCATTCATTTTTTCTGTTATTGATCTAATTTCTTCACATATCTTTTTACTAAATAATTTTGCTGCAGAACTTAACTCTTTACTGGCAGATGTAATTAAAACATATTCTGTAATTAAATTTGGAGAAATAAGTGGAGATAATGTTCTTAAATTTCCAAGAATGTCTAAATCACATAACACGGCTGGTAATATGGCGCACCAATCACTAGAAGCGACCATTTCTAATGTGCCTATCATGCCATCCATTTCTAATGTTTTATCTATCTTAATATTATGAGTTGCAAAGTATTCATCCAATGTAATTCTTCTAGAATTTTCAATGCCAGGAAGAATTATTTTAATCTTTTCAAGTTTTGAAAGTTTTAATGGTTTCAGATGTTCGAAATCAGAATTTTTTTTAGTAACTAGAAAATTCAAGTCGCTTGATACAAATTCAATTTTTAAGCCTGTAGGATTTTTTACAGAAGGTACTATGGCAAACTCAAGTTTATTAGTTCTTACCATATCTTCTAAAACTCCTGAATATGCCTCAGTTACTTTTACATCCACCTTTGGATATTCTTTAAGAAATTTTGAGAGTGTTGCAGGAAGAGCGGATCTAGTAAATGTTGGCATTAATCCACAATTGAAGGTTCCAGATAAGTCTTCAGAGTTAGTTTTAGCATCAATTAAAGCTTTATCCATTAAACTTAAAATTTCTAAAGCATATTTATAAAAATTTTTTCCACTTTCAGTTAAGACCATTTTACCCGGAATTCTATTGATTAATTTTTTGCCAATACTTAATTCTAAATTTTGGACTAACATTGACATGCCAGATTGTGTAGCATTAAGCCGTGCTGCAGCTAAGCTAAAAGAATTTTCTTCAACTACTGCTACAAAAGCTTTTAATTGTTTAATTGATACAGACATAATTTAGTTACTATCAGCTAAATTGATATAATTCATACAAATAAATAATTACATATAATACATATTAATATGTTAAAGAAAACATGTTTTAATTTAAAAGAAGAGAATTTGTAATAATGAAAACCTTAGATTCAAAGTTTCTTAGAAAAACTCTAGGAAAATATTTAACAGGTGTTACTGTAGTTACTTCAACTGATAATAATGGAAACCCTATCGGAATGACAGTAAACAGTTTTACCTCTGTATCACTTCATCCTGCATTAGTCCTATGGTGTATAGATAAAAAACAGCCAAGTTATAATTCGTTTATTGATGCGGAGGGTTATGCTGTAAATATTTTGTCAAAAAATCAAAATGATCTTTGTTATAAATTTGCATCACAACTTGATGATAAATTTGAAAACGTTGATTGGGAAAAAAGCGAAAATGGATTTCCATTAGTAAAAAATAGTTTGGCTTGGCTTGATTGTAAAAAATGGAACTATTATTCTGGAGGAGACCATCAAATTTTAGTTGGTGAAGTAACATCTTTTAATTCAACTGAATTAGAACCATTGACATACTGGAATGGTCAAATTTCTTAATTGAAATATTCAAAAAAAATTATAGGATCAAATTACAATTTTCAAAATAATGAGGAATAAATGGCAAAGTGGTTAAAAAATGGAAAGTCTGAGAAAGAAATTGTAGAAGCTGATGCAGAGGTTAGAAAAACAGTTGAAAAAATTCTACAAGACGTAGCTAAAAGAGGTGATGAAGCAGTTAGAGAGCTTTCAATTAAATTTGATAATTATTCACCTGATAATTTTATTTTAAGTAAAGAAGAAATAGAAACGGCAATAAGCAAAGTATCTAAAAGAGATATTGAAGATATTAAATTTGCACAAACTCAAGTAAGAAATTTTGCGCAAAAGCAACTTGAGTGTATTAAAGATTTAGAGGTAGAGACAATGCCAGGTGTAGTTTTGGGACATAAGAACATACCAATGAATGCAGTAGGTTGTTATGTTCCTGGAGGTAAATACCCAATGGTAGCTTCTGCACACATGTCAGTTTTAACAGCTAAAGTTGCAGGGGTAAAAGATATTATAGCTTCCGCACCCCCGCAAGGTGGAGAGCCCCATCCTGCGATTGTGGCCGCTATGCATATGGGTGGAGCAGATAAGATATTATGTTTAGGTGGAATACAAGCAGTAGCCGCAATGGCAATCGGCACCGAAACCATAAACGGTGTAGATATGTTGGTTGGTCCGGGTAATATGTTTGTTGCCGAAGCAAAGCGTCAATTATTTGGTAGAGTTGGAATTGACTTGTTTGCTGGTCCCACAGAGACACTTATAATTGCTGATAAATCATCTGATCCAGAAATATGTGCAATTGATTTACTAGGTCAAGCAGAACATGGACCTACTAGCCCAGCCATTTTGTTAACTGGTTCAGAAAAACTTGCTATTGAAACAATAAAAGAAGTTGAGAGACAGTTAGAAATTCTACCAACAGCTGGAATTGCTAAAGTTTCCTGGAAAGAATACGGTCAGGTTATTGTTTGTGATAATGTTGATGAAATGGTTAAAGTTGCAGACGATTTGGCATTTGAGCATGTGCAAGTTATGACAGAAGATCCTGATTATTTTCACAAAAATATGACTAATTACGGAGCACTATTTTTAGGTTCAAGAACGAATGTTGCTTTTGGAGACAAAGTTATAGGGACTAACCATACTTTACCAACTAAAACAGCTGCAAGATATACTGGTGGATTATGGGTTGGTAAATTTTTAAAAACTTGTACCTATCAAAAAGTTTTAACTGACGAGGCCTCAGCTCTTGTTGGAGAATATTGTTCAAGATTATGTGCACTTGAAGGTTTTTCCGGTCATGGTGAGCAGGCTAACGTTAGAGTAAGAAGGTATGGTGGAAGAAATATTGAGCCATATGCTGCTGCAGAATAGGAGAAAATATGAATTATCCAAAATTACCAAGTTTCAGACTTGATGGTAAAAGAGCTTTAATTACTGGTGCTGGTCGTGGCATTGGAATGGGCGCCTCCATAGCTTTGGCAGAATCTGGAGCTGATGTTACTCTAGTTTCAAGAACTGAAACAGAATTAAAAGATTTAACAAAACATATTAATAACCAAGGTTATCAATCTTCTTATGAAGTGTTAGACGTTAGTGATGAAGATGAGGTGTCAAATTTTATAAATAATAATTCTCCCTTTGACATTCTAATCAATAATGCTGGTACTAACAGGCCTGCAAAGTTAATTGATACAAAAATTGAAGATTTCGTTTACGTTATGTCTCTAAATGTCAGATCAGTTATTAATCTTACAAGATTAGTAGTTAAAAAAATGTTAGATACTAATATCAAAGGTTCAATAATTAATGTTTCATCTCAGATGGGACATGTAGGTGGTCCTAACAGAACCACATATTGCACAAGTAAGTTTGCTATTGAGGGATTTACAAAGTCTCTAGCCATTGAATTAGGCCCAGAGGGAATAAGAGTGAATACTATTTGTCCAACCTTCATACAAACTCCTATGACAGAACCTTTTTTAAAAGATGATGATTTTAAAAAAGCTACAATTGGAATGATACCATTAGGAAGACTTGGAGAAGTAAAAGATCTAATGGGTCCATTTGTTTTTCTAGCATCTGATGCGTCTTCCTTAATGACTGGATCAAGTGTATTAGTAGATGGAGGTTGGACTGCAAGATAAACAAAATTTAATAAGGTTTATTTTATGATAGCAGTCACATTAAGTAATAATGGTGTAGAAATAAAAGATCTTCCTATTCCTGAAGTCAAACCTGATCAAGTTTTAGTAAAAGTTTATACATGTGGCCTAAACAGATCTGATTTATTGGAAACTCAAGGTCAATCATTCGGTCACACTGGTGGAGAACATAAAATTATTGGTGGAGAATTTGCTGGTAAGATCGTTGAATTAGGCAAATCTGTCAATAATTTTAATATTGGCGATAAAGTAATGTGTAGAGGAGGCTCTGGTTGGGCTGAATATGCTGTAGCTAATTTTAAAAGAATTATAAAATTTGATAATAATAAAATTTCATGGGAGCAGGGCGCTTCAATTCAAGGCAGCCTTCAAACTATGCATGATGCTATTGTAACAAACGGAAAATTTGTTAAAGGACAAACAGTTTTTATTCAGGGTGCAACTAGTGGTGTAGGATTAATTGGGATTCAAATAGCAAAATCTTTAGGAGCAAGTAAAGTTTTAGGCTCCTCAACAAACAAAAATAAATTAAATAAGTTAAGAAAATATGGCGCTAATGTACTTATAAATACATCAAGTGACAATTGGCTTGATGATGTTTTAAAAGCAACAAAAGGCGAAGGAGTAGATATTTTAATTGATATGCTCTCAGGTAATTATGTAAATAAAAATATGGAAGCAACTAAAATACATGGTCATATTGTAAATATTGGAAGACTTGCAGGTATGAGTGGAAATTTTAATTATGATCTTCATGCTAAAAGAAGACTTCATTATGTTGGGACTACTGGTAGAACAAGGTCCCTTGAAGAAAATGAAATGGTAGCTACATTGGCAAATAATGATCTTTGGACGAGTGTTTTAGCAGGAAAAATTAGGCACGTTATTTATTCAAAAATACATTTAACAAAAGCAAAAGAAGCACTAGATATTATGAATAAAAACAGTCACTTCGGCAAAATAATTCTTTTTACAGATGAATTTACAAATAAGGATAATAAAGTTAATTAATTATGGATATAGAATTATATGAATTATCTTGATTGCAGCTTTAAAATAAATGGTAATTTAAAAAAAATAACCATAATTGAAGATAAAACTCTAATTCATGTAATTAGAGATGAACTTGGTTTAACTGGGACAAAGCTTGGGTGTGGACTCGAGCAATGCGGAAGCTGTGCTATATTAATAGATGGAGAAAAAAAACTTTCGTGTAATTTATTGGCTAAAGATTATCAAAATTGTGAAATTACAACTATTGAAGGACTAGAAAATAGCGATGGCTTAAATAATGTTCAAAAAGTTTTCAAAGAATTCAATGCAGCTCAATGTGGTTATTGCACAGGTGGAATTATAATCAGTATTACAGCACTTTTAGATAAAATCAATAAACCATCGTCTCAAGAAATTCAACACGCTTTAGATGGCCATTTGTGCCGTTGTGGTTCTCATTCTGTTGTATTAAAGGCGATTGATAGTTTAATAAAAAATTAGGGTATATAATATAATGAAGCAATTTAATAGTGGCCCTAGTATTAATACTTACAACAAATTAAGTCATTGGTTTGATTTTAGTAATCCTGGAATTTTAAAAGTTTACTCTGGTAAAATTGATATAGGTCAGCATATTAGCTCTACACTGGCATTAATTACCTCTAAAATCACCGAAATTAAATATGATCAAATTGAAATTATTAAATTAAGTACTGATGTTTCACCGGATGAGGGTATTACTGCTAGCAGTTTATCTGTTGCAAATTCAGGATCTGCTATTAAGGCTGCTTCTATTGCTCTTAAAATAAATTTTTTAAATTATGCATTAGAAAATCTTCAAATTAAAAATGAAGATATACTTTTTGAAAATGGAGTTATTAAAGATAAGAATTCTAACAAGACTGTTTCTTATTGGGACTTTGCTAAAACTCATAAATTCAAAGATGTTATTATTCCTGAAATTTTTGATGAGAACTCTCTTAAAAAAATTAATTATCAAAATAATCAAAAAATAGAATTAAAAACTATCAATGAAATCGTTACAGGAAAATATAAATATGTGCATGATTTAAATTTTCCTAGAATGTTACATGCCAGGATAGTAAGGCCTCCTTCCTATCACTGCAAATTAATCAAAATAAATGAAGATTTTAAAAAAAGGCTTTTTGAGAATGAGATTAAACTTTTTGTTAAAGGCTCTTTTGTTGCAATTCTGTCGCTAGATGAATTTTTAGTTATAAAATTTTTGGAAATTGCAAAAAATAATATTTTTTGGGAAGAAAAGCATCAATTATCTAATGATAATGTATTTAATTCTCTTGAAAAACATGAAAAGGAAACTTTGTTAGTTAAATCTGGAGGAGAGGCTTTTTATGAAGAGATACCAGAAAAAAAATCTTTTGATGACCCAAAAATTAAATCATTATCAACAATTTTTAAAAAGAATTATTTAATGCATGGACCTATAGGGCCATCTGCAAGTTGCGCTATTTATAATGAAAGTGAATTTACTGTTTTTTCTCATAGCCAATCAATTTTTGCTCTAAAATACTCCATTAGCAAGTATTTTGATGTTGATCCAAATCTTGTCACTTTGAAATTTATGCCTGGCTCAGGTTGCTATGGTCATAATGGAGCTGATGACGTGGCATTTGAAGCTTCTGTGATTGCAAAGTCATTTCCTGATCGACATATCTTATTAAAATGGACACGTGAAGATGAACATTCTTGGGAACCTTACGGAAGCGCATCTGTAAATAAAGTTTTTGGAGCTATTAATGATGATGGAGAAATTGTTTATTGGTCAAATGAGGCTTATTCGGATACATATTTGTCAAGACCATCAGATATAGAATTAAATAATTTCACTAGTTATAAATTTTTAACTAATAATTTTGCAAAAATAAAATCAAAACCTAAAACGTCTGCTCATATGGGAATCCATAGAAATTTAGATCCAATATATAATTTTAAAGAATGTAGATTAGTAAAAAACTTAGTTCATGATTTGCCATTGAGGACATCTGCATTGCGGACTTTAGGTGCTTTCGCTAATGTAACAGCGACTGAAAGTTTTTTAAATGATTTGGCATCAGTTAAAAATATAGATCCTTTTGATATTAGAATAAAACATTTAGATGATGAGCGTGCAATAAATGTTCTTAAAAACCTAAAAAAGAAAATGGAAATTTTTAAATCTAAAGAAGATAGCTTTAGAGGTATAGCTTTTTCAAGATATAAAAATTCTGCAGCATATTGCGCAGTTGGTATAGAATTAAATGTTAGTGATGACTTAGAAATTAAATTAAATCATGCTTGGATAACAGTAGATGCTGGAGAAATTGCTTATGAAGATGGTATAAAAGCACAGGTTGAAGGGGGATTTATTCAAGCTGCAAGTTGGACTTTATATGAAGAAGTGATTTTCGATACAAAAGAAATAATTTCTAAAGATTGGGATAGTTATAAAATTATAGGATTTGATAACATTCCTGTTTTTACTACAAGTGTAATTGATCAAAAAGGTTCTCCTTATTTAGGTGTGGGTGAAGTAGTGGCAGGGCCTACTGGAGCCGCTATTTCAAACGCATTGTGTAAGGCACTTGGACAAAGAATAAAAATATTGCCATTTACCAAGGATAATATTACCAAAGAATTATTAAACTAATTTATCTGTATATTAATCAAAAATTTATTAAGGATCTATTGAGATGACCAAAAAAAAATCAGGCATGTATAAGAACCTAACAAACTATGGGGATAGTGAGTTTTCGATTTTTTTGAGAAAAGCCTTCATCAAAGGGATGGGTTATTCAGAAGAGATGCTTAAAAAGCCTATTATTGGAATAACTAACACTTACAGTGACTATAATCCGTGCCATGGAAATGTGCCTGATTTAATAAAAAGTGTGAAGGCTGGGATATTTTCTTCAGGTGCTATTCCACTAGAGTTTCCTACAATAAGTATTCATGAATCTTTTGCTTATCCAACTTCTATGTATCTAAGAAACTTGATGTCAATTGATACAGAAGAAATGATGAAAGCCCAACCAATGGATGCATGTGTTTTAATAGGTGGATGTGATAAAACTGTTCCTGCTCAATTAATGGGTGCGTTTAGTGCAAATATTCCTGCAATTCAACTAGTTACTGGACCTATGCTTACTGGCTCTCATAGAGGAGAGAGAGTAGGGGCTTGTACTGATTGTAGAGGATATTGGGCAAAATTCAGAGCAGAAGAAATAGATCACGCTGAGATTAATGAAGTTAATAATCAGTTAGTACCGACTGTTGGAACATGTGGTGTGATGGGCACTGCAAGCACAATGGCATTAATTACAGAATCTCTTGGAATGATGATATCAAATGGTGCATCAGCACCAGCCGTTTCTGCTGAAAGAAGAAGAATTGCAGAGGAAACTGGTAAAGTGGCTGTTAAAATAGCTAATAAATCATTTAACCCAAAAAGTTTCTTAACTTTAAAAAATTTCAAAAATGCATTGACTGTTTTGTCTGCAATTGGTGGATCAACTAATGGGATTGTTCATTTGACAGCTATGGCTGGTAGACTTGGGATAAATATTGACCTTAACGAATTTGATAAAATGACAAAAGACACACCCATGATTGTTGACTTAAAGCCATCTGGTTCTGGTTATATGGAAGATTTGTTTAAATCAGGAGGGCTTCCCAGAATTTTAAATGAATTAAAAGATTACCTTTATTTGGATGCTATTACAGTCACTGGAGAAACTATTCGAGAAATTATTGACAAAAACAACTATAATTGGAAACAAGAAATAGTAAGAAATGCTGAAGATCCTATTTTTGACAAGGGAAGTATTGCAGTATTGAAAGGAAACCTTGCTCCAGGATCTGCAATAATCAAACAATCGGCAGCAAGTAAAGAGCTGTTAATTCATGAAGGTGTTGTTGAGGTATTTGAGAATCTTGAAGACTTAGCGAATAGAATTGATAGTGATGATTTAAATGTTACTAAAGACAGTATTCTTCTTCTTAAAAACATTGGTCCAATAGGTGCGCCAGGTATGCCTGAAGCTGGCTTAATACCTATTCCTAAAAAATTAGCCAAGCAAGGAGTTAAGGACATGGTAAGAATTTCTGATGGAAGAATGAGTGGCACTGCAGCAGGTACAATTATTTTACATGTTTGTCCTGAAGCTGCTGCTGGCGGTACTTTAGGCATTGTAAAGAGTGGCGATATCATTAAATTAGATGTTAAAAAAAGATTATTAGAACTTAAGTTATCTGATGAAGAAATTGCTTTAAGAAAAAAGAGTAAAAAAAGTAATAAGGAAATTAAAAGAAGAGGGTATGATAAAATATTTCATGAAAGTGTGCTTCAAGCAGATAAAGGAGCCGACTTTGATTTTTTAAGATCTATAAAATAAATTATTAATATAATTTAACATATTTTTTCATATGAGGATAAGTTTGAAAATAACTTTCGTGAAAAACATTAGTAACACTTTTAAATTCCTCTAAGCTTTTTTCATCAATAGTATGGATTTTAATATTTTCTGACTTTATTTTTTTTATTAAAATATGATCTTCATCAATAGCTAATTTTCTTTGATAATTATTTGCTTTTTTTGATTTTTTAATTAAGGATTTCTTATTTAAATTTGTTAATTTATCAAAATAATCATTATTTATAACAAATAAACAAAAACCAAACATATGTGATGTTAAAGTTACGAATTCTTGTTTTTTATAAACTCCAAAATTCCAGTAGTTACTTAAAGGATTTTCTTGTGCATCTATATCATTATTTTCAATAGCTATTTTAAAATCCCTTACGTCTAACGGTTTAGGTGCAAATCCTAATTTTTTAAAAATTTCTATATGAAGTAGGCTAGGGGTAGTCCTAATTATCTGTCCTTTGCAATCAGAGCGATTTTTGATTAATTTTATTTTAGAACTTATATGTCTAATGCCATTATCCCAAACACCTAATAGTTTTAAATTTTTATCTTTTAATTTACCATCTATATAACTAAAGAAATCTGATTTTAATGAATTGTATGCTTCATTTCTGTTATTAAATAAATAAGGTAAATCTAAAATTTTGATTTCTGGTAATATTTTCTCAAAATAGCTAGATAACAGGTAGGAAACATGTATTTCTTCATGTTGTGTTTTTTCAATTAAACTTGAAGCTTTATCTCCATTATTTGTGATATCCATAATAAAATCAATAACGAAATTGTTACTTATTTCACTAATAAAATATTCAACTGATTTGGTATGAATTGATGAGGAGCCTTGATAACCACCAATAATTATATTTTGTTTCAAAGTAGACTACTTATTTAATTTTAAATAATGAGCATGCATTACCACCAGTAATCATTTCAATTTGATCTTTTGAAAGTCCTTCAGTTCCCATAACATGTTCTATGGGGTCATCTTCAGCCATATCATATGGGTAGTCAGTTCCCATAACAATATGATCAGCACCATATTTATCAATAAGATACTTTAGTTGGTCAAATGAAAACACTACAGTATCAAAATACATTCTTTTTAGGTAATCGGAAGGCTTGTGCTTAAGATTATTACCTCTACAATCAGGTCTAGCACCCCATGCATGATCAATCCTTGCAGAATATGCGGGAAGATAACCACCACCATGAGCAACAAAAATTTTTAAATTTGGATTTTTCTCCATTGTCCCATCAAAAATTAAATGATGAAGAGCAGCGGTAGTGTCCATTGGATTGCCAATAATGTTAATAAAATAATGATCTTTTAATCTTTCACCTTCTGGATAACCATTAGGATGAAGAAAAATAGGGATATCTAATTTTGTGGCTGTTTCCCAAATACCATCATAAGAAGGGTGCGATAACTCTTTCCCGTCTTGAAATGTAATAATCTGAAAGCCTCTTATATCAAGTTCATTTACACATCTTTCCATTTCTTTGGCAGCAATATCACCGTTCTGCATTGGAAGAGTTCCTAATGCAACAAACCTATCTTTTCGATTATTAGCTGTTTCTGAAAGTTTATTATTAATAGTTTCTATAGCTTTATATGCAACTTCACTTTTTACATTGCAATAATGTTGGAAAGGAACAGGTATAAGAACTTGAAGATCAATGCCTTGTGAGTCCATTTTTTTTAATCTTGTTTCAACATTAGTTAAATCCATAAATCTATCTTTAACCTGCTGAATATTTTGATTTGTAGTTATTAGGTTGGCATGTCTAAAAGCAGGGATATCTAGCTGATCAAATAAGCCTTGCACAATGTCTGCTGCTTCTTGAACATGAAGATGACAATGAGCATCTACAGTTCTAGAATAAGGTCTTATCTCTTTTCCTAATTTTCCTTGATTTCTTGCAGCTGTACTTCCATAAGGTTTAATGTTCATTACGTAACTCATTTGCTATTAATTTTTTTGTTGATAATTTAATTTACACTAAATATTTTTTTATATTAAGATAAATTATTACATTCAAAATAATAATATAAAAATGGAAGGGATAAAGATGATTAAAAAATTTACTATTATAGTTTTACTTCATTAATGTTTTTATCAACTGGTTGCAGCACTTATAACTCTATTGTTCCTGATTGGGCAAAAATAGGTGATTCTAAATAAAAGTAATTATTGCCACATTTAATCAATTGGAAACAATGCTTTAGCTGTGTTTCTTAATATTTTATTTTATTAATATTACTATAATTAAAATAATGTATGTTTTGTTTGAAATATATTTGTCGCATAATATATATTATGTAAGTTAAATATTAATAACTAATCCGTCATATGCTGGATATGTATTTGGCGGACATAATTTGGTTACAACATCATGATCTGATTCAGGACTTAAATGAGTTAGATAAGCTACATCTGGATTTAACTTTGCAATCCATTCAAATGATAAATCAAAATGTGCATGAGCCATATGCGGTGACTTTCGTAAGCCTGTTATTATTAAAACTTTCATTTTACGTAAGTATTCAAAACTTTTTTCAGGAAATCCTACTACGTCAGTACAATATGCAAATACATCATTAAAAACAAAACCCAATGTATCGATTACACCATGATTTTGTCTAATAGCATTAATTTTAATATCATTTATATTTATCTCTTCAAAATAGTCTATTTCATGCAATTCTAATGGTGGCTGAAAGTAAGACTGTGATGTCTCAGATTTGTTAAACAAGTAATTAAATCTTTTTAGTAAAAAACTTGATGTTTCTTTATTTGTAAAAATTTTTATTTTTTCTCTATTGTAAAAATAAAAAGGACGTAATTCATCTAATCCTGATACGTGGTCAGAGTGACTATGTGTAATAAGCACTGCATCTAATTTTTGAATATTATGTTCTATAAGTTGGTTTTTTATATCAGGCCCTGCATCTACTAATATAGTTGTATTTTTACTTTGTATGAGAACAGCACATCTTTGTCTTTTATTTTTTGGATTAGATGGATCACATTTACCCCAACCTAATTGACCTAAAGCAGGAATTCCAACCGATGTACCTGTGCCTAATACAGTAATTTTAATATTATTGTTCATGAACTAATCTTATCAAAAATTTTTAATGAATTCATGTATAATTGATCAATAAATGTAGAAAAATCACATTTTCTAATATCAGCCAAATGCTTTGCAGTTATTAAACAATTTTTTGGTTCATTTACAGAACCTCTAAGTGGCGTTGGAGATAAGTAAGGTGCATCTGTTTCTACAAGAATTTTATCATCAGGTATTAACGTAGCAATTTCTTGAATTAATTTTGCAGATTTAAATGTTACAATTCCAGAAAAAGAAATATAAAAACCTAAATTAAGCCCACATAAAGCTAGATCTTTTCCTGAACTAAAACAATGAAGAATTGCTTTAAAAGGTCCATTTTTGAATTCATTCTCTAAAATATTAATCATATCTTTATCAGCATCTCTAGCATGAATAATTAATGGTAGATTAGTTGCTCTAGATACGTTTATTTGAGTAATAAAAGACGCCTTTTGCTTTACTTTACTGTCATTTCCATAATGATAATCTAACCCACACTCCCCTATCCCAACACATTTTTCATTTTTTGAAAGATTAAGTATCATTTCGTAATTTGAGTTATTTTTATCTTTTAAAACCTCATTTGGATGCACACCAACAGTATGATAAACTTCTTTATAATTTTTTGATATTTTAATTATTTTATCAATTTTATTAAGGTTTGTTGATATGGTGACAATTCTTTTAACACGATTTTCTAAGGCATTTTTTAAGACTTCATCTAGTCTATTATGTAATTCTGGAAAATCTAAATGTGCATGTGTATCAATTAAATAATTTTTCATTTTAAGAAAGCAACTTTAAATTCTTGGAAACAATGGGCTCGGAAGTGAGATTTTAATATTACCATTTAAAATAAAACCTACAGATTTTAATTTACGTTGATCATGTGGTATTTTTATATGATCTAGTATTTTTTCTGCAGTATCTGGAATAAATGGCTGAAGTAAAATAGATATTTGTCTTATGGTTTCAACTAAAGTAAATAATACTACTTCCATGCGTTCAAAGTTATTTTTCTTTAATGCCCATGGTGCTTGTTCGTCAACATATTTGTTAGCATTAGAAATAACTATCCAAATGTTTTTTAAATACTGATCAAATTTTTGTTCGTCGATTAAGCTTCTATAATCATTCAAGCTATTTTTAATTGAATTAATTAATGTTGAATCTTTTTTATTAAACTTATTTGGTTTTAAAGGTATCTTTTCATTACAATTTTTGAAAATCATAGAAATAACTCTTTGAAATAAATTTCCATAACTATTAGCTAGGTCACTGTTTATTCTATTTATGAGTTGAGAAATTGAAAAATCACCATCATTTCCAAATGGTACTTCTCTTAACAAAAAATATCTAATTTGATCAATGCCATATTTATCAACTAATTGAAAAGGATCAATAACATTCCCTAAAGATTTAGAAATTTTATTACCTTCGTTGGTCCACCAACCATGAGCAAAGACTTTTTTTGGCAAAGGTAAATCTGCAGCCATGAGAAATGCAGGCCAGTAGACTGCATGAAATCTAATAATATCTTTCCCAACCATATGTATATCAGCCGGCCAAAATTTTTCAAAAACTTCTTCATTTTTTTCATTAGAATATTCACAAGCAGATAAATAGTTTGTAAGAGCATCCAACCAGACATACATTATATGATTTTTATCGTTTGGAACTTCTACTCCCCAAGAAAAACTAGTCCTACTAATTGACAAATCTTTTAAACCATTTTTCACAAAGCTTATAACTTCATTTCTTCTAGATTTCGGAGATATGAAATCCTTATTACTTTCATAAAATTCAAGAAGTTTTTTTTCCCATTTTGAAAGATTAAAAAAATAAGATGGCTCTTCAACCCATTCAACAGGTGCGCCAGATGGAGCTTTCCCATCTACAATTTCAGACTCTGAAAAAAAAGCTTCATCTCGAACCGCGTACCAACCAGAATATTTATCTAAATAAATATTTCCATTGCTGAAAAGCTTTTCCCAAATTTTTTGACATGATTTGATGTGTTTTTCTTCAGTGGTTCTTATAAATGAATTATTTGAAAAATTCATGCAATTGAGTAAATTTTTAAAATTTTCAGAAACCTTATCTACAAATTCTTTAGGATTTACACCATTATTTTTTGCAGCTGTCTCAACTTTTTGTCCATGTTCATCTGTTCCAGTTAAGAAAAAAACTTCATATTCATCAAGACGCTTAAATCTAGCAATTACATCACATGCTAGTGTTGTATATGCATGGCCAATATGAGGAACATCATTAACATAGTAAATTGGTGTAGTAATATAATAAGTTGATTTCATTTAATACCTTCTGAATAATAA
>CACNFD010000021.1 GCA_902619615.1 uncultured SAR116 cluster alpha proteobacterium
GGGAAGTTTATAAAAAGTTTCTAATGATGATTGGTTTAAGTATAATTTTCGTTTTTATTATTTATTCGTTATAATATTCAAATGAAAAAACTATTACTCATAACAATAGTATTGCTATTTCAATCTTTTCCTTCATTATCTGAAGAAAAAGAATTTAATTATGAACAACATAAAGAAAAACTTATTGAAAAAAAACTTCTACTAAATTCATTTAAAAAGTGTGAAGAATATATTAATGAAACATCTGTTGAATTGTTTTTGAATTGCAGTGATAAAAATGAAAAAAAGAAATGAAAGTAAAATATTTTATAAAGTAATAAGTAATGAAAGTATATTTTGTTTTCTATTGATGAATTCAGTATTTCTCTTATTTAAGAAATAATACTTTAAACTCACTCCGTTACCGTGGAATAATTTTAGAAAGATATATGGTAGTTATCGACTATATATTAAATTTAATGTTGTTTTAGAAAATTTTAATTTGATAGAAATTTACATTAAAGATCTTAAATTTTGTAGAGATCAACTACGTTATTACGAATTAAGTTTTTTTGATAGAATCTTAAAAAAATTTAAAAATTGAATTAGTTTATTAAAATAGAAAAATTTTTAAATAAGAAAGTTTTATATGAGAAAAGAACTTAAATTATTTTATAAAGTTATTAGTGTTGAAACATTATTTTGGGTTTTACTAATTATTGGAACTCTATATTTTTTCTAAAAATGAATTACATAAGAAAATCTAATCCAAATGAAAATCAATAATAAAAAAATAATAAAGTAACATCCAAATCTAATATTTTTTTGAATTTTTTGGAGTAGGGGTAAGTTCACCAACAACTAATTTATTATAGGGTTAAGGTACATTGATGGGTTAATATTAAAAAATATATAACCTTTTAATAAAACCAAAAAACTAACAACACACAAAAAAATTTTAAAATCTTTACTCATAATATTAGATTCACTCATACTTTAATTTATATAATATATAGGTAATTCTAAATTAAAAAATTTCAATCTATATTCTGTAATTCGTTTGATATTTTCTCTCTGATTAATAAATCTAATACTCACACTTCTAATATCTCTAATACAGTTATAAAAAATAGAAACCAATTCTTTATGATGACAGTATTTACATTTCGATAAAGAAGAGGGAATAAAAAACCTAATTAAAAGAAGTATATCATTGTGTTACTTTAAACTCAGTCTGTTACTGTTGAATAAATCCGAATGCTGATTTAGCGAAATTAAGTACTCCCATTATCTCTGTTTTCAAGTTTTTTACCGCACTAACAGATTTACTTCTCGCAGTGGTTATAGATACCCTGCGAGACAAAAAGAACTACATGACTACATTAAGTTTCTGCATGACTCTGGTATGTCCTATCGTAGAATTATCAAACTTCTGAATAAGAAGGGAATCAAGACACATACTTGAAAAGAGTGGGGTGAAACTGGAAATTTTGTTTATTCAGTTCTCAAGAAGTATCGTTTAAGAGAAGAGAGATTAGAACTTCTGAATAGAGAGTACCATCTTGAGTGGGAAACTATGGAAGTTAAGTGGGAAAAGAATTAAAGTTATGTTACTTTTACAATTAGCATTTTGATTAATTAGTAGAGACTTTTATGAAACGTTTTTTTGTTCTAATAATGTTTTTATTTCATGCCTCTTACGCATTTGGGCAATTTATTGACACAAAATGGAAAGTTATGGATTTTTTGGGTGAAGCATGGTTTGCGGACACGAAGAATATAATCGGTAAAACACAAGATTTTTATAAAGGATGGTCTAAAGGAGTTTTCTATTCATGTGATTACGCTGGACAGTCAGCAACGTATAATTCATACACTCCTGACGAATTTTTAAAAAATAAGGAATTTTCTTTGTTTAAAAAATTTAAAGTTAATTTTATAGATGAGGAAATTTTTGTTCACCGAATAACTTGTAATGGGAACAAAGGATTTGATAGAAAAGTAATGTATCCTTTCATCACTCAAAATAATTCTAAAAAGGGTTATTATGTCTTTGAAGGAGCGATTTATATATTAGAATATTGATGTTAAAATAGTGTATCAGTTTAAATCCGTATTCAACCCAATTCAAAGACAGTTGAGTAAAATATTGGAATCATTCAATAAAATAAATTTTTAACTAAGATAAAACAGAACTGCACATAATATTTTACTTTTTATTTCAATAATGATAATCATTATCAATTAAACAATCATTATCATAATGGAATTATTTAATGGAATATGTTTATTTATCCAATTTAAATAAAGTTGATAAATTATTAATAAAATGCCTAAGAGAATGGGTGAAAGGGATATATCATTCTTATAATCCAATACCTATTTTAAATTTTTTATTATCAAAATATAAAATTTCTAAAACAAGTATTCCAATTGATGATTTTATGAAACACATAGTTGTATCGACAGTAAAAAAACATGATTTTAAATTTCCATGTTGTTGTACTGTAGGAATAAGTGAACAAAGGATTCTCTCGATGTTATACAATGTTCAGAATAAAAATTACAACATAGTAAATCTGTTAATAGGACAATTGTTTGATAAAAAATATTATAAAATTGCCTATTTGTGCTCGGAATTAATTTGTAAAGATTTTACTGAGGTAGGTTTGTTTTTTAATAATTCAAAAAATATTATAGAACACAATGCATTAGACAACATTATTAAATATGATTTTAAAAATAAGAGATTTTTGTAAATATTTGTGTAAGGAGATAACAATTATGTATATAGCAATGAACCGATTTAAAATTGTGTTAGGTCGTGAAATTGAATTCGAAAATATTTGGAGACAAAGAGACACTCATCTTAAAGATGTGCCTGGGTTTGAAAAATTTAATTTGATTAAAGGTAAAAAAACAGACTCTTTCATACTTTATGCTTCTCATAGCGTATGGAATTCAGAAGAAGATTTTATAAATTGGACAAAATCTGATGCCTTTAGAAAAGCGCATAGTGGAGCAGGGAAACATAATGATATTTATTTAGGTCATCCAGAGTTTGAAGGTTTTAATGTAATTCTCTGACACATAAATAATTTAGTGTTCAACAAGGAATCTAACACCATATTTAACTTTGGAATAGTCGTGTAGGAATGCACTCAATAAATTATTAAAAATTTAATAATTTTAAAATCTGATAAGTAAATTAATATCTTATACGAATATTTACTAATTCTTAAATCCAGATCGACTCATCAAAAAGGATTTTTTATATATTTCTATAATTTTTAAATCTATTAAATTTACGAATTAACCTGCTTGGATTAGTTTAATCATCAATACAGAAGCTGTAGAACCCTATGTAGTAATTACGCAATCGTTAGAACTGGAAGAATGCCTAATAATAGACTCATGAATTAGTTTTTATTAATGGACAAAATTATTTAAAAAGATTGAAAAGATTGAAAGATTATAAAATAATTAATTTAAAAGAACATTTAATAATAAAGTTAGTAAAGATTTTGAGTAATTGAAATGAAAAAACTTTTAATAACAACTTTGATCCTTTTGATACAATCTTATCCATCTTTTGGAAGTGTGGATGGCAAAGGAATTGTTTGTAAGTGTTTAGACTGTAAGTTAGAACATTTGGATCCTTCTTCATATATGCCAAATAATGTACCAACAGAAATTGGATTTCATTTTAAAATTAATAAAGTAGCAATATATTATATAAGAAAAATTGGTGATAAAATAAAGGTAGGCGAGAACATTCAAACAACTCTTCGAAAGAAAAAAAGATTTTTGTCTGATGAAAATGAAATTAAATGGACCTATAAAGATAGTTTAAATATCTACGCTTATACTTTAAATAGAAAGACATTAATTTTAAGCAAAATGAATATTACAAAAACTGAAAAATATAATATTAGAAAGTGTGAGCCGTTTTCAGAAATTGAATTCTTTAATAAAATGAACAAATTATCTGAAAATTATCAAAATGTTTATGATAACAAACCTCAAAAAAATAAAATCTAAATGAGAAAAAAATATAAATTATTTTATAAAGTTATGAGCGTAGAAACACTATTGTGATTGCTTTATAAAAGGGGTCTCTCAAGGGATGGATTTTGAAGAATTGATGAAATTAGGTATAGATGTAATCAGCGCTGTAGTAAATAAGAATAAACAAAAAAAATATTAATCTCTAATCAAAAAATTAAAAAGTACATAGTGAAGTGCGCTTGTAAACTTTATGAATGAATTATAAGTAAGTATTTTAGTACAAAAATTCGTTATGGTAGAATAGCTTTGATTGGTATTTTTTTCAGAGAACAGCATCGTCTGTATTTTTAGTAACATCCCTATTTATAGACTTATTTGTTCCCAGATCAATATATAGATATATCAACAAAAACCATGATTTACCTAAATTATAAAAGTTTTTAAGTAAAATTTTATTTATACTTCCATCTAATTCCGTCTTCGTTAACCTTCCATTCATCTAATTCATTTATTAACATCTCATAATTATACATTATTTGTTTCCTAGTAAACCATCCATCAATTTTCAAATTAACATATCCAGGTTTCCTTTCATGATAAATCCGTTGAAAATTATTGGTTGGATCATTCAAAAAATCATTATCTATTTCTCTTAATATTTCACCTTGAAACACTTCATTTGGTTCACAGCCAAAAATCTGTGATAATTTCTTTAAATGTTTATTGGGATCTGAATCCCCTTTTTCAATTCTAGAATACTGCGATTGAGTAATGCCTAAAAGTTTTGATATTTCTTGTTGACTATATCCAAATTGAATTCTTCTTCTTTCAAGTGGATTTGTGATATTTTTAAAACTATGCATATATATACATATTATTAATTTTTATTAAATTGTCAATTTTTTTCAATTAATGCTCATTGATAATTTTTTTAAAAGTCAATTAGATCAATTAAATTGGGTATTTTTTTTTTAAAATTAAAAAAACCTTTTGTTGCATGTGGAAAGGCATTGCGGTCCCAATCTCTTAAGAAAAAATGATAATTAATATCTAATACTTTTAATTTATTTTTGAATTTTTCATTATTAAAAATCTTATTTCCTACAGTTTCATATGGTAAAATTAGATTTTTAATTTTTTTATTAATCAACCAGTTAATAATTTGATTATATTCTTCAAAAAAATTAAAATTTTTATTATTTATTAAAATATCTTGGATAATATTTTTGTTAAACTTATTAATTAATTTATTCTCATGCTTAATTGAATAAATACAACAATCATAATCAATTTTCATATTATCAAAAATATGATTTAGAGTTAAATCATTTTTATTTAGAATAATTCCTAATTGATCTATATTTCTAAATTCAACTCTTTTTGGTTCTATTAATTCCAATATATGGTTACTATTTCGTTCAGTATAATTTAAGTTTACTTGTTCGTTTAGTTGACCCCTGGGATTAAACCTACCATTTGTAAAGTAGTTAATATTATCCGATGTAGCCAAATATGGCTTATTGATTGTTTGCAAACCTGCTACCCACCTCCATCCTAAAGTATTTGAAGCTGGACAAAAATCTAGTAAATTATTTTTAAAAAAATTAGCTCCAGATTGCCAACTATAACCTAGAGTAAAAATCCAAATACTAGCAAACCACATTCTAGAGTGATTGTGTAAATATCCAGTATTGATTAATTCTTCTCTCCAATTATCAAAACATTTTATTCCTGTTTTTTTCGAAATGACTTGGTTATCAATTTTATCTAAATATTCATCATAAATCCAAGGATGTGATTCTAACCAACCTCTCCAATAAGTTCTCCAAAAAATTTCTTCGATAAATTTTTCAATAGTTTTTATATCATTATTACTAACAGCAATTTTTAAAACTTCTTCTTCAGTTATAAATCTTGTTCTTAAATAAGGAGAGAGTTTAGAAACATTTTTATGAGGAGGTCCAAGGTCATAATTTCTTTTTTTTGAATATTTAGATAGTTCCTTTGTACTAAAATTCATTAGATTTTCAATTACTTGAGATTTTTTTGTAGGAAACATTTTCATTTAATCAAATTTTCCTAACTAAAAAATAAGAAAATATTAAAATAGATGTAACAAACATAGTTAATGCTCGTCTTAAAAACAAATACCAAATAGGAAATTTAAAATACTTAATAATAAACTCATCAACAAATTGAACAATAAAAAAGCATAAAGCTAAAATGATTATAGTTATGTTGTTACTGAAAATTAAAATTAATCCACTCCATAACGATGGAATAATTGACCAGCATATTATGAATGTTTTAACTTTATCAGATATTAAATTTTTATGACTGTCATTGAGAATAATGCCCCAATAAACAGCGCCTAGAAACGTTAAAATAATCGAACCATAATATTTTGGTAAATTTATTACAAAAAATAAATTATCTTTATTTAACAATAGATCAATTAATCCAAAAAAAAATGGCAACAAACCTAAAACACTCAAAAGAATAATTAGTTTGGAGTTATGATTTTTAAAATAAAAATAATTTAAAAACTTCATTTCTGATACGCTCATTTTAAAATAAATTTGATTTATTATTTAACATAGTATTTTATTTATTGTTTTCGAAAAGTATTTTTTATGAATATATGTAAAGTATGTAAAAGTTCTAATCTTAAAATTTTTTTAAAATCTGAAAAACTAACGTATTGGGAATGCAACGTTTGTGGTTCAAAATTTTTAGATCCACAAAATTACGTATCGAATAATTATGAAAAAAAACATTATTTAAAACATAATAATTCAATAAATGATATAAATTACAAAAATTTTCTCTTAAAATTATTTGAACCAGTGAAAGATAAAATTTCAATTAGTGATATGGGTTTAGATTATGGTTGTGGATTTTCTCCTTCTTTAGCATATATATTTAAAAGTTATGGATTTAAAGTAGAATTATATGATCCATTTTTTTTTCCTAATAAAGATGTTTTATTAAAAAAGTATAAGTTTATTACTTGTTCTGAGGTGGTTGAGCACTTTTTCAATCCTTATGAAGAATTTGATAAAATTAATAATCTTCTGGATAGTAATTCTTGGTTTGGTGTTATGACTACGTTTCTACCAAAGGATCACCTTTTTGAAAACTGGTATTATAGAAGAGACCCAACACATGTTGTTTTTTATAAAAAAGAAACTTTTCAGTATATTGCATTTCAAAGAAACTGGCAGGTTTTTTTCCATCAGAAAATATAGTTCTTTTTTATAAAAAGTAATTTAAAATTAATTTGCATATGTTATTAATAATTGCTTAAAAATTTATGATTAGTTTGATGAAAAAATTAAGAATAAAGACCTCTTGTGGTATTGAAAAATATAACAAATTAAAAATGAATAAAACTGTTTTGGGTAAAATTCGTTTTTATTGGTTTAATTTTTTTGCAATTTTAAGAGATTTAAATAAATAATGGAAAAAAAATCAAAAGATGAAAAAACTCTTTTTGATGGCGATGATTTTCTTTTCAAAAGATATTTAAAAAAATGTAATATTTACTTTGAATATGGCGTAGGTGACTCAACTACTTGGGTGTTAAAAAATACATCATCTAGGATAATATCAGTAGATACAGATAAAAAATGGATTAATAAAGTTGATATATCCAAGAGAAAAAAAAGAATAGACATACACTGGATTAATCTTGGAGAAATAGAAAATTGGGGTCGACCTAAAACTTATAAATACAGAAAACATTTTATTGATTATATTAGTTGTGTGTGGACTTTTAAACTTAAAGCCGATGTAATTTTAATTGATGGTAGGTTTCGCGTAGCTTCTTTTTTGTTTAGTCTCATGAACGCAAAAGAGAGTAGTGTAATAATTTTTGACGACTACATGAATAGACCACACTATCATGTCGTAGAAGAGGTTTTAGAAGTCTATGAAAATTTTGGTCGCCAAGCAGTGTTTAAAGTTCCTAAGGTGTTCAATAAACAGTTAGCTGAAGATTTATTACAAAAATTTATATATGTTTTTGATTAGTTACTTATACTTTTTCCTAATGCTTTAGTAATCGCCGTAGGTTGATATTTAAAATCTCCAAGATTTCTAAAACTAAAAGTTATATAAACAGAGTCTTCAGGTAATATATCTCTATCAGCAGTCCCACCAGTACTTTTATACTCAAATAAAACAGTTAGGCAGTTATCAAACATATAACCAGCACCAGTATATTCTAATCCTAAAGTTTCAGAGATTAGTTCTTCGGTATCATTTTTCAAATCATAAGTTCTTGAATAACTTGTTTTCCAATTTGCAAAGCTTTTTGATAAACCTAATGCTAATTCTTCTCTATCATTGTTATCAGAAACAAATGCTTTATTAACTGATCTATGATTAGCAGAATATGACCAACCATTAATAGATCCATTGAATTGAAAATCTGAAGTGTCAGATTTTAAATCATGATGATTGTAAAGAGAAAACCAAGAAAAATTATACATTTCATTTATATTCCAGCTCATTGAATTAATTAAATGCGATTGCCTATCTTTATTAGCAATGGAAATGTTTTTTTGAGTTCCGCTTAATTTTTGGCTTTGACCAACAAAAAAATTGAAATCACCAAAAGTTTCATTCATTCCTAAAACAGTAATACCATAATTCAATCTATCGTTTGATTGTATATTATCCCTTCCTTGATATTGATTGTTTAAAAATAAGTTAGCTTGATCTAAAATAAATTCAGACGAATCTCTATTAGGGACTTCATCAGTTCTATCAGTGGTAAAAAGTGAACTTAGTTGAATCTTGGGTTCTATAATAAAACTAGAGGTTTCACTAATAAAATCAAATTGGTTACTAGCGGCAACTGAAAATCCAGAAGAAATTCTATCAATATATCTATTATCATTTGTGTCGCTTGATGGTCTTCCTTGTATAGAATATAAATCCAGCCCTATATTAGCATCAGCATCTAATAATAAATTTTCAAAATATAATTTCTTATTTATATTTCCAAATCCAAACCATCTTTTAATATCATAGCTTTCATCATTGTATATTGAATGAGCATTAAGCTTAATGTCATAATTATAACCATGTTTTTTATCAGTGTTAAAAATATGATGGGATACTGATGGAGCTAAAACAGGTTCGTTTTTACTACTTGTTTCATCAAGGTTTTGAATATTGTAAATTTCAATATTTGATATTGAATTATTATTAATTTTTTTTAATTCAATGTAACTTTTGTAACTTGTATCTCCATCAAAGCCATACCTTCTCATAAATGTTTCTTGATCAGCATATTTGCCTTCAATTGTCATATCCCAATTGTTTTTTAGAGAAGTTAATGCTTTTAAATTTACTGCAAATACATTATCACCATTTGATTTATTAGTGTCTAAATTACCTTTATATATATTTGTTTCTAACGATGTATTCTCATATTCCTTCCTAATATTTAATTGATCTGCATGACCTGTTTTACCATTTTGATGAGTGGTAAACGTCATGTCCCATGTTGGGTCATTTTTAGGAGCGTAATAATATGGTACTTTAATGTAAAATCTATTTCTGTCAGAGTATCCGTAGGTAGGTGTGAGAAAACCTGACCTTCTTTTAACTGTCCAATCAGGAAAACTTAGATATGGTAAATAATACACAGGTAAAGAAAATATCTTCATTACAGGATGCTTGAGGTAAATAGTTTGTGTTTTTGGATCGTGTTCAATTTGTTTTGATTCTAATCTCCAAATGGGTGTTTCTTGTTTTTTAAAATCACATTCACACGCCGTATATATACCTTCATTAAAGAAACTTTTACCGTTATCATTTTTCTTAAAATTTTTAGCACTAACACTTGATTGATCTTTTAGTTTGCCAAACAATGGAATTGCAACAACAGACTTAAATTCATTGGTCAAAACAACTTCATCAGACTCATATATAGAACCATCTTTTTCTGTTAATATTACTTTACCTGTTGCGATGGCTTTATCAAGATTTTGATCGTAAACTACTTTATCAGCAATTATTTCTCTATTGTTATTTTTTATGACAACATTTCCTGATGCTGCAACTATTTTGTTTTGTTCATCAACTTTTATATTATCGCTTGTAAATTCTACTTCATTGGCATCCAGTGATAAATTTTTATTAGTTTCACTAAAAGATTTATCAGGGAAGATTATTATTAAAATAAACAATATACTTAAGATTTTCATATTTACTAATTTCAATTATTTAATATTTAATTAATTTAGAAGAATTTGTTAAAATTTAAAATAAAACTTTTCCTGGGTTCATTATTCCTTTTGGATCTAATTGATTTTTTATTATACCCATAATTGAATATGCTACTTCATCTTTATGAGTTTTTAAACTATCTTTTTTTAACTGCCCAATACCATGTTCTGCAGAAAATGATCCATTATAGTTATGGACGATTTTATAGAGTTCTTTTGTAAATTCTAAGCTTTTTCCTTCAAAGCCATCAGGCAAAGATCCATTTCCAAAAACATTATAATGAAGATTGCCGTCTCCTAAGTGACCAAAATAAATTGTTTTAAGATTAGGTAAAAAGTTTGAAATCATATTTTGTGCATCTTTATGGAAGTTGTCAATTGATTCAACTGGTAAAGATATGTCATGTTTTAGACACTTTATTAAATTTGAATTTTCGAGCTCTTTTTTTTCAGACTCAGCAGCGGATTCTCTTATAGACCATAGTGCTCTTTTTTGATTTTCGTTTATACAAATTGTGGCGTCAGAGATCAAATCAATTTCAAAACATTCTTCTAATACATTCTCAATTGATTTTATAATTTGAATTTCTCCATTTTCATTTGGAGTAATCTCATTTTTTGAAAAACTAGAAACATCTATTAAAACGCCCATCTCAGGTATATTTTCAAGAGGCATAACAATATTATCAATATTATTTTTTGCAACTTCCCAAAAAATTTTTGGCATAAGTTCAAAAGATTCAATTCTGTCTGGGAAATGGGATTTGAAAGTATTTAATAACTTTACCGCATTAGAAATTTCATTTGCTTCTACGAATAAGGTTGTAATCATTTTAGGTAATTGGAAAAGCTTTAAGGTAGCAGCTGTAATTATTCCAAGGGTTCCTTCAGCTCCTATAAAAAGATTTTTTAAATCATAACCAGTATTATCTTTTTTAAGTTCTGAAATTAAGTTCATTATTTTACCACTTGGTAAGACAATTTCTAGACCAAGACAAAGTTCTCTTATATTTCCATATTTTAAAACATTTACCCCACCGGCGTTGGTAGATAAATTACCACCTATCATGCATGAACCTTGAGCTCCCAAACTCAGTGGAAAAAACAAATTCTCTTTTTCTACAATGTCGTGGATTTGACTCAAAATAACACCAGATTCTACCGTTATTGTTTGCGATTCTTTGTTAAACTGGCGAACTTTGTTCATTTTCTCAAATGAAATCACAATTGATGTTCCACTTTTATCTGGAGTTGCTGCTCCACATAGACTTGTATTACCGCCTTGAGGCACTACACCAATTTTATTATCATTGGCAAGTTTCAAAATACGCGAAACTTCTTTTGTGTTAGTTGGTTTTAATATTGCAGCAGCATCACCTTTATATTGTCCTCTCCAATCTTGAACATATTTTACATGATCTTTTTTTGTGAATATTGGATTATGTTTTAGGTTTAGTGATTTAAATTTTATTTCTAAAGAAGTATTGTCCATTTTCCCCTAATTCTTAAAAGATGCTCTTTTTAATCTATCATTTATTGCAATACCAATACCCTTCATGGGAATAGGCATAACTTGTATATTTTTAACTCCAAATGAATCTAAATATCGCAGACCAGAATATAACAAATTACAAGCTTGAAATAAATTTCCACTAGGGCTTAAGTTAAACATAATCTTTTCTTTCTGCAATATTTTTGGAACATTCCCAAAAGCTAGCCAAGCACTATCATCAATTGTAAATTTTTGGTTTATGTAGACATTAGCTTTTGGAGAATAATGACTTTTCATTTGCCCAGGTGAAATTAATTCATCAAAATCTTGGGATCCTAAAATGTCAGAATTAAATATATCTGAAATCATTTCTGAAGTTATGTAACCATGTCTTAGTATAATCGGATGATCGCTTCTACAATCAACCACTGTTGACTCTATTCCAACTTCACATGATCCATAATCAATTATTTTAGATAAATTCCAATCTTTTCCTCTAAATTCAGGTCCAAAATCATCCTTAATGTGATTGATTTCTGTTGGACTTACACCACCAGATTTATTTGCACTTGGTGCTAAAATAGGGATTTTTATCTGCTCTAATAGGTCTCTTGCTACAGGATGGGACGGTACTCTAATAGCTATAGTACTTTTACCTTGGGATAATAATTTTGCTAAATTATTTTGTTTTGTCTGTAAAATTACAGTTAATGGACCAGGCCAATATCTTTCTGTTAAAATATTAGCTATACTTGTAAATTTTCCATATTTTTCAGCTTGTTTTTTATCAAAGGTATGTACAATTAGTGGGTTATTTGATGGTCGGCTTTTTGCATTATATATGCTTTTGATAGCTTTTTTGCTATTACCTATAGCGCCAAGTCCATAAACGGTTTCAGTTGGAAATACTACTAAATTTTCTTTTTTCAATTCAGTAATGCTTTCGTCCAAATCTTTTTTGTAATTATCATAGTTTATATTTTTTAGTTTTATCAAAAATGTATATGGTATATTTGGTGTCTTTCCGTGGGCTAGAAAAATGTCATTTAGGAATTTTGTCTTTCCATACTTAATTTCAATACCAGAAGCAGAAATCACATTACCGCCAGCAGATTTTAAAATACTATGTCCTGCTGCAATATCCCATTCCATAGTAGGTGATGTTCTTGGATAAAAATCTACCTTGCCTTCAGCTAAATAACAAAATTTAATACTAGACCCTATGTCTTGATCTGAAAGTGGTTTAACAAAAGATATCCAGTCTTCTAATTCTTTTGATCTATGATTGAAACTACTAAGAGTTTTAAGTTTTTTATAATTTATTTCTTTAGATTTTATTCTTTGGGAACTCTTAAAATCTTGACCCTTATCTAATCTCCATGCCTTATTGTTAAAATTGTACCAAATTGTTCCTGTTGTTGGTTGTGCAATTAAACCAAAAATAGGTGAGTTGTGTTTTATAAGAGCAAAATTAACTGTAAAATTTGGGCTTTTATTTATAAATTCTTTTGTTCCATCTACAGGATCAATTAGCCAAAAATAATTTTTGTTTTTAAATATAACTTTTGAATTGTAAAGCTCTTCACTAATGATTTCTATATTTGGGAATAACTTTTGTAATCCATAAACAGCAATATTATTTACTTCAATATCAGCTTTTGTTAATGGCGAATTATCATCTTTATAACCTATCGTTTTTTTATCAAATTTCTTGAAATGATTAAGAGCACATTCATTACATTTTTTTGCTAATTCAATTATTTTTATTATTTTATTTTTAGTGATCATAATTTCGAAGATTTCATCTTAATTTTATTATAAAAATGCCAAAGGAACAAGGCAGCTGCACCTCTGTAAGGTTGCCAATTGTGACCTAAATTTTCCATTTCAGCTTGAGAAGGTCGTTTAATTAAATTCAGCAAAATTTTTACAGCTTCTTGAAGTGCCAAGTCAGCTGATGGCCAAGCATTTACATCTTGTAAGGCAAAGATTTTGAAATTGTTAATTGTCCATTGCCCAATTCCTTTGATTGGAAGTAACAAATCGGTTACCTTTTGACTTGATAGTTTATCTAGGGAACTTATGTCTAATTGATTGTTTAATGATAATGTAGCTAAATTCTTAATGTAAAATGATTTTTGTGTAGATAACCCAAATTGCTTTAGTTCTTCAATACTGGATTTTGATAAAATCTCTTCGTCTAACATATTATTTTGAGAAAGTTTTTCATATATTTTTTTTGCAACATTTGTTGAAATTTGCTGTCCAATTATAATTTTTGCAATGCTCTTAAAATTTTTTTCTATGGCACGATTATCTGGTAATCCAAACTCATCAAATATTTTTTTGAAGTTTTCATCTTTTTTTTTGATTTCGTAAAATGCATTAAGCATTTTACTATTCCATTTTAAATTCATTTTTAATAACTATATATTAATAAGTATTATAATTAACATAAAGCAAAATTATTTTGAAAGAAAATATAAGAAATAAAAAAATATGGGATCTCCCTTTGAGACTATTTCATATAAGTTTAATTCTTCTTGTCATAGGTTCTATATCATCAGCAAAAATGAATAGGTTAGATCTACATCAGTATTTTGGTGTGGCATTATTAGGGTTGGTTTTTTTTAGAATATTGTGGGGATTTTTTGGCACTTATTATTCGAGATTTAAAAGCTTTAATCTTTCAATTGAAGATGCATTATCCCAATTTTCAAAAACTAAAAAAATTACGTCAATTAGAACACCAATAGGATGCTATTCAACTATAACATTCATTTTAGTTTTATTATCAATATCTGTGTCAGGGTTGTTTTCGAGTGATGATATTTTATATGACGCACCACTTTCGTTTTTAACACCAAATCTTACAAGTGATTGGACCTATATTCATAATATTCTTCATTATTTGTTATATACATTAATTGGAATACATATCTTCGCAATTTTGTATTATCAAATTGTAAAAAAAATGAAAATTATTGAAAGAGTTCTGGATGGTTATTCAAGAATTGAAAAAATAAACATTGTTTCAATCAATGAAAAACCATTAATTGGTAATCTTTTATTATTAATTTTGACATTTTTACCTGTCTTAATTTTACTATATTTTACTTAACTTATCCAATATCAGGTTTAAATCCAGCAGCTTCAATACCAGAAACGGCAGCAATTTCATCATTATCTGATGTGTCTCCTGATATACCTACAGAACCTATAATGTTATTGTTTTTGTCTCTTATTAAAACACCTCCAGGGACTGGGACTAATTCGCCATTTGTAAGTGCATTGACAGCATTAATGAAATAAGCTTGTTGTTCAGCTCTATTAAACAATGCTCTGGATCCCATACTCATTTGGAAAGCTCCGTTTGCTTTACCGTGTGCAATCTTAAAACGTAAACTACTTATTCCATCTTCTCCTAAACATGCTTTGATTGCACCACGATGATCTAAAACTACAACCATTATAGGATTAATTTTAATTTCTCTTGCTTTTTTAATAGAGTTTTGGATTATCAAATTTGCTTTTTCTAGGGTAATTTGTTCCATAATTATCTCTGACATATAAATTCTCCATATTAATTTATAAATTTTAATTTTTTTTTTAACTTATATACTTATTTATGTTAATAAGCTTAAATCTTCTATATTTAAATTTTTAATTAAAACAAAATGTCACCTAAATCAAATTATCTTAATTTTTTAAAACTTAATGAAAAAAAACTAAATACACCTAGTGTTAAAGTTATAACTGCTTTTTATAAATTTTTTGAAGTTTCAGATACCTTTGCCTTGCAAAATTCATTAAAATCAATTTTCAACAAGACAGAAATTAAAGGTACAATTTTAATAGCAAAAGAGGGTATTAATGGAACAATAGCAGGAACAACTAATGAGATTTCAGTAGCGTTAGAAAAACTTTGGTGTTTAGATGTTTTAATTGATTTACAGCCTAAATACTCATTTGCATATAAAAATCCTTTCTTCAGAATGAAAATAAAACTAAAAAAAGAGATTGTTACAATTGGACTACCAGAAATCTCACCCAAAAAGATTGTTGGAGATTATGTTAAGCCAGAAAATTGGAATGATTTAATATCAGATAAAAATTTATTGTTAATTGATACAAGAAATAATTATGAAGTATCAATAGGCTCTTTCCAAAATGCTCTAAATCCAAACATAAATAACTTTAGAGAATTTCCAGATTGGGTTGATAAAAATTTAATGAATAAAGATCCTAAAATTAAAAATAAAAAAATTGCTATGTTTTGTACTGGTGGTATCAGATGCGAAAAATCTACCTCTTATTTAAAGTCTATTGGTTTTAAAGAAGTATATCATTTAGAGGGTGGAATTTTAAAATATCTAGAAAAGATTCCAAAAAAAGAAAGTAGATGGAATGGGAGTTGTTTTGTTTTTGATTATAGAGTTTCAGTTGATCACAACTTAGAACTAGGTCATTATGAAATGTGCTTTGCTTGTAGAATGCCTATAAGTCAAAATGACAAAATGCATAACTATTTTGTCCGAGGAGAGAGTTGCCATCATTGTTTTAAATCTTCAAATGATAAACAAAAAAAGAGATTTAAAGAAAGACAAAAACAAATTGAACTTTCTAGAAAAAAAAATCAATCCCACATTGGTCAAGTTAAAACTTAAAATTTAGTCGAACAAACTCAGAACTGTTTCTGGAGGCCTTCCAATAACTGATTGGATTAATTTGTTATTTTGATATTTACAAATTATTGGCCTTTGCAATAATATTGGAAATTTATAAATACAATTAATTATTGCATCTTTAGACAAATCTTTTTTTGTTATTTTTAATTCTTTATATGAACTTTCATTCGTTCTTATTATCTCGTCTTTAGATATTTTATTTAAGCTAAGTATGGATTTGAGTTCAATAATATCAATTCCACTTTCAAGGTATTTTATAATTTTAAAGTCTTTGGTTTTGGAATTGAGAATCTCTAATGCTTTTCTGGATTTTGAACATCTTGGGTTATGATAAATACTAAAACTAATCTTTGTCATAACAACCCTCCATTACCCATATGATTTATGTCGTCTGAAGAAATTTTTAAGTCACATAATTTTCTCCATAAAATCCAATCAACACCATTTTCTTTTTTTGATCTGGCACATCCAGGCATACCAATTATTGAAATATGTTTTTTTGAATTTTTAATATTAGCTAGCAGAATTAAATTTCCAGGTTCAACTGGCATTCCTAAACGTAAAATCGTACCATTTATCTCAATTATTGACTGCGGTATTATATCATTAATGTCAGATATAGCAGATGTTCCGAATATTAAAATTATATCTGCATCTTCATCAATACTTTTTTGTAATTGTGCACATATAGATTTAATTTCATGAGAACAATTTTTTTCTATAATTTTTTTAATTCCACAAGATGACAACCTATCTTTTGTAACTTCTAAAGTTTTTTCTAAAATTTTTGTACGAGTATTTTGATTAGTTGTTTGAATGAGATGAATATTTTTTTTTTGAAAAGGTAAAACTTTAAAACAATCCTTAGAAATATTAATTATATCTCGAACATTATTTTTTTTAATACCAAAAGGAATAGCTTTAATTGATGCAACTATTTGATTTTTTTTGACTTTTGAAAACGCTTTTAAAGAAGCTATTCCAATGTCATTTGTTACTGAATTAACATAAAACAGTTGGTTTGGTTGAAATATTATTATTCCATCAACACTGGATACTAAGTTACATCTTCCATTTTTGGGATATTGAATTTTAATATTTGATTTCTTTGAAGTAATAATTTTTTTTGATATCTGATGAACTGCTGAGTTTTCATCAATTTCGTCGTCATCTAACTTAGCACATTCTATGTGCTCAACTTTATTTGACAATAAAAGATCAATTAATTTTTTGCTTATAACTGTTCCTTTTGAAATTTTTATTTTGTTTTTATTTTTATAAATTTCTATGGAGGATGATAGAATACCGCCTAAAGATGACCCAGTTTTCACTTCACCAAAAAACATTTTATTCCTTATTGATAGTATTACAACTTGTTAACATATAATATCTAAACAAAAATGTTAAATAATTTGACTTATATACATAAAAAATCTTGACGATATGGCTTTCAAGGGATATCTAACAATTATAAATGTATGGGGCTGTAGCTCAATTGGGAGAGCGCCTGCTTTGCAAGCAGGAGGTCGTCGGTTCGATCCCGTCCAGCTCCACCAGATATCATATTTTAAAAGTTGAGAGTGAATTATGGCTGTACCAAAAAGTAAAATTACCAGATCTAGAAGAGGTATGAGACGTTCTCATGATTCTTTAAGTCCTGATGCATATGTTGAAAGCAAAGATACTGGTGAACTTCATAGACCTCATCATATTGACCTTAAAACGGGTATGTACAAAGGTAGACAAGTATTAAATATTAAGTCAAAGACTTAACTATATAAAATTTATCAAAGTATTTAAGGTAAAAAAATGTCTAGCAAAAAAAAAAATGAAGAGAAAATAGATCACTCTATTTCTGATGAAAAAAACTCAAACAATATTAAAGTTTACAAGGATCCTTTATTTAATATAGGAGATATTGTAAAACATCGTATTTATCCTTTTAGAGGGGTTATTGTAGACGTTGATCCTGAATTTTCAAATACTGAAGAGTGGTATCAATCTATACCTGCAGAAATTAGACCTTCCCGAAAACAACCTTATTATCATCTGATGGCTGAAAATACAGAAACTTTTTACACAGCTTATGTTTCTCAACAAAATTTAGTAGATGATGGAGAAAATGGTCCTCTTGAACACCCAGATTTGGATGAAATTTTCAGTGGTATGAAAAAAGGAAAATATCATTTAAGAAATGAAGTAAGAAACTAATTCAACTTTAAACCTTTAATTAGTACTAAAAATATACTATATAAAATATATGATAAAACTTAGTAAAATGACTGATTACGCTGTTGTCTGCCTCGGAACGTTAGCTCGAAAACCTGACTATTCAATGTCCGCTACTGAATTATCAAAAGAAACTGGACTAGCATTATATACAGTCCAAAAACTATTAAAATTACTAGTTTCAAAAAGTGATTTTATTAGAGCAAATCGTGGAGCACTTGGAGGTTATATATTAAATAGAGATTCCTCAGAAATTTCAGTTGTAGAAATTATAGAAGCACTAGATGGGCCCATAACTTTAACATCTTGTGTTGACAAATCTGAAAGTTTTTGTGGAACCAGTGATATTTGTTTTTTAGGTGGAAAGTGGAATAAAATTAATGAGATTATTAGAAAATCCTTAAATGATATATCTTTAAAAGAGCTTTTAAGCTACGAGAGTCCGTTTTTAACAGGTGAAAATAAAGATGTTTTGATTGAAAGAATTAATTAAAAGGAAATTAGATGGTTGCTACTCAAGAAACAATTGACAAAGTAAAGGAAGTTTCAAGTACTTATAAATATGGTTTTGTTACTGACCTTGAAGCTGATAAAGCTCCACTTGGTCTCAGTGAAGATATTGTTAAGTTTATTTCACATAAGAAAAAAGAACCTAAATGGTTGTTAGAATGGAGACTCAAAGCATATAAAAAATGGCTTTCAATGGAAGCACCTGATTGGGCTATGGTTGATTTTCCTAAAATTAATTTTCAAGACATTTATTATTATTCAGCACCTAAAACCAAACCAAAATTAAATAGTCTTGATGAGGTTGATCCAGAATTATTAAGGACTTATGAAAAATTAGGTATACCAATTAAAGAACAAAAAGTTTTAGCAGGCGTTGCAGTAGACTATGTATTTGATTCTGTCTCAGTCGCAACCACATTTAGAAAAAAATTAGCTAAAGAAGGTATAATTTTTTGTCCTATTTCGGAAGCAGTTCAGTCTCATCCTGATCTTGTAAAAAAATATATTGGATCAGTTATACCAATTAGTGATAATTACTATGCAGCTCTTAATTCCGCTGTTTTTACAGACGGATCTTTTGTCTACATACCAAAAGGCGTTAAGTGTCCTATGGAGTTATCAACCTACTTCAGAATTAACGAACAAAATTCTGGACAGTTCGAAAGGACACTGATTATTGCAGAAGACAATACATATGTATCTTATCTAGAAGGATGTACTGCTCCACAAAGAGATGAAAATCAACTTCACGCAGCAGTAGTAGAATTAGTTGCTATGAATAATGCAGAGATAAAGTATTCAACAGTTCAGAATTGGTATCCAGGTGACAAAGATGGTAAAGGTGGCATTTACAATTTTGTTACTAAAAGAGGAAATTGTCTTGGACAAAAATCCAAAATTTCGTGGACACAAGTAGAAACTGGTTCTGCTATCACATGGAAATACCCATCATGCGTACTTAAAGGTGATGATTCTGTTGGTGAATTTTACTCAGTGGCTGTTGCTAATAACGCACAACAAGCTGATACTGGTACAAAAATGATTCACATTGGAAAAAATACAAAATCAACCATTATTTCAAAAGGAATTTCAGCTGGTAAAGCCCAAAACACTTATAGAGGCCAAGTTCAAATACAAAAAAATGCAAGAGGTTCAAGAAATTTTACTCAATGCGATTCTTTACTAATTGGTGATAAATGTGGTGCACATACTGTTCCATATATTAATCAATTCACACCCTACGCTCGGGTTGAACATGAAGCAACTACTTCAAAAATATCTGAAGATCAACTTTTTTATTGTTTACAAAGAGGTCTTGATACAGAACAGGCTACATCATTAATTGTCAATGGTTTTTGTAAAGAAGTTATGAAAGAACTACCCATGGAGTTTGCAGTTGAAGCACAAAAACTGATTGGAATTAGTTTGGAAGGGTCAGTTGGGTAATTTTAATTAGTTAACTAATATTGGAAGAAATATGTCACTACTTGAAATTAAAAATGCTAAATTAAAAGTTGATAATAAAGATATTCTTAAAGGTTTGTCTTTATCAGTAAATAGTGGTGAGGTTCATGCTATTATGGGACCTAATGGCTCAGGTAAAAGTACTTTATCATACATGTTAGCTGGAAGAGATGGTTATGAATTAGAAAGTGGAAAAGTTTTTTTAGATGGACAGTCATTGTCGGACATGGAGGCTGACGAGAGAGCAAGGTCAGGTTTGTTTTTAGCTTTTCAATATCCTGTTGAATTACCAGGTGTGGGAGGGATGAGTTTTTTAAGAGAAGCTGTTAATTCTAGAAGAAAGTTTCTAGGGGAAGAAGAACTAGATCATTTAGCATTCGTTAAAGAAGCTAGAAAAGTTGCTTCAAAAATGTTTGTCAAAGATGAGATGTTAAAGAGAGCTGTAAATGTTGGTTTTTCTGGAGGAGAAAAAAAACGTTTTGAAATATTACAAATGGCAATGCTTAAGCCAAAAGTATCAATTTTAGACGAAACTGATTCAGGTTTAGATGTTGATGCATTAAAAATAGTTTCCGATGGAGTAAATGAGCAAAGAACTAATGATAATGCGATAGTTGTAATAACACATTATCAAAGACTGTTAGATTATATAGTCCCAGATTTTGTTCATATTTTATCTGATGGTATTATTATAAAATCTGGAGGCCCTGAACTAGCATTAGAAGTTGAAAAGAATGGTTATGCAGGTTTGATTAATGCTGCCTAATGTTAAAGATAATTATATCACTTCCGTTAAAGCTCACGTAAGTCAATTTGAAGAAAAAAGTTTCAGAAAATTAGCATCGAATGATTTCAAAAGTTGGCCAAGTCCTCGAGAAGAAACTTGGAGATTAAGTAGGCTAGGTGTTTTATCTAGGAAAGAGATAACCCCAATAACACCTAATTTCAAAAAACAAATTTCCTCTATGTCAAAGTTCAACGGTTCTATAATAATAAGATTTGTAGATGGTGCTTTTCGAGAAGATTTATCATCAAAATTACCACCAGGTTCGTATTTGAACATTTTAGGAGAAGAGGATTCCCTTAAATGCTTTCATAAGTTTAAAGATAGTAACTTGAAAGATCATCCTTCTACAAATGTTTCATTTTCATGTACACCTTCAATAGTAAAATTAACAATTGAAAAAGATGTAAAGATAAGAGATTTTTTTGAAATAATATATGAAGGTGGTGATGACAATTCATCTGTTCATCCTGCTTTCTATATAGAGTTAAAAGAAAACAGCAGCATAACAATAATTGAAAGATTCAACCATTTAAGTTCTCTAATAATGCCATTACAATTAGTTGAACTAAAAAAAAATGCTTCAATTAATTCATTGAAAATTTTTAATGATAATCAACAGTCTTACAATTTGTCAGCTAATTGTACTTTTTTATCAGAAAAATCTAATTATAACTCTTTTTCGCTAATTAAAGGTGGATTGTTTACACGCTCAGAAACTCATGCTTATTTAAAAGGAGAAAACTGTAACCTTAGTCTTAATGGTGTATATTTGTCTTCTAAAAATCAACACCATGACCTTACAACAGCTATCTATCATGACGTGCCTAACTGTACTTCAAAACAAATTGTTAGAGGTGTATTGGGGGGTAAATCTACAGGCGTTTTTCAAGGTAAAGTTAGGGTGGCTCCAGATGCACAGAAAACTGATGGACAACAGATGAGTAGGGCTATTCTATTATCAGAAAATGCAATCGCAAATGCAAAACCAGAACTTGAAATTTATGCTGATGATGTAATTTGTGCACATGGTGCAACTGTTGGAGAGATAGAAGATGATCAACTCTTTTATCTTAAAAGTAGAGGCATTTCAGAAAAAAAAGCAAAACAAATACTTATAACTGCTTTTCTTAAAGATATTATTAATGAGTCAGTTGAAGAACCTATACAAAATTTTGTTTTTGAAGAAGCTGATCTAGCTTTGTCAGAAATTATTAGTAAAGAAATATAATTACATGAAAGTATATGATACAAATTTTATTAAGGATCAATTTCCAGCTCTTAAAAGGAAAGTTTGGGATAAAAAATTGGTTTACCTGGACTCCGCTGCCTCTATGCAAAAACCTAAAAGAGTATTAGAAGCTATAAGTAAAAGTTATTCTTTCAATTATTCTAATGTTCACAGAGGTCTTCACAAGTTGTCTGAAGAGGCAACTGCCAACTACGAAGGTTCAAGAATAAAAGTTGCTAAATTTATAAATTGTTCTGAAAATGAAGTAATTTTTACTTCTGGTGCTACTGCAGCATTAAATCTTGTAGCGTACAGTTGGGGAATGAAAAATTTATCTGCTGGCGACGAAATAATTTTTACTATTGCAGAACATCATGCCAATATAGTTCCATGGCAAATTATTGCAGAACAAAAAAATGTTAAGATAAAAGCTGCACACGTTGATCCAAACTATGACTTTAATTCAGATATAATTAAAGATTTAGTCACTGATAAAACTAAAATTATTGCTTTTCCACATGTTTCGAATGTTTTGGGAACAACTTTCCCTGTTAAAGAAATCTGCAAAATAGCTAAAGAATGTGGAGCAATAAGTGTAGTGGATGGTTGCCAGGGTATTATCCATGAAAAAGTTGATGTAATTGATTTGGATTGTGATTTTTACTGTTTTTCAGGTCATAAATTATATGGTCCTACTGGTATAGGAATTTTATTTGGAAAGTATCACTTGTTAGATAAGATGCCGCCGTTCTTAGGTGGCGGTGATATGATAGATATTGTAAAAATCCAAAAATCTACATATGCCGATCCTCCTTTAAGATTTGAAGCAGGAACACCACCAATTGTCGAAGCAATTGCTTTGGGAGAAGCAATTGATTGGGTTAATGAAATTGGAATTGAAGAAATAGGCCGTCATGAAAAAAGTATTATTGAGTATGGTACCTCATTATTAGACTCAATTGAAGGTGTAACTGTATTTGGTAAAGCTCCTAATAAAACAGGTGTTGTATCTTTTACAATGGATTGTGCTCATCCACATGATATAGCTACAATTATTGACAGAGAGGGAATTGCAGTTAGAGCTGGCCATCATTGTGCACAGCCTTTAATGGATGCTTTTAAATTAGTTTCAACTACCAGAGCATCTGTAGGAGCCTATTCAACAAAAGAAGATTTTGATGAGTTAGCAAATTCACTTACTAAAGTAAAAAAAATATTTGGTGGTTAATATGAATAGTGATGACAAACTTCCATTTTCAGCTTTTATGCCATATCCTTCTTCCTCTGATCCCCATGCACCATTCATTGTAACAGCAGGCAAAAAAAATAATAGATCTACTAGATTAATTGATACAAGCGAAATAGTCGAGAGCCTAAAAACAATTCATGATCCTGAATTACCAGTAAATATTTATGACTTAGGACTTATTTATGATATCAGATTAAATGATAATAATGATTTAAAAATTAAAATGTCTCTTACAGCTCCAGGTTGTCCTGTAGCTGGAGAAATGCCAGGGCAAGTTGCGAATATACTTGCAAAAATACCAAATGTTGGCTTAATTGAGGTGGAGCTTGTTTGGGAACCTGCATGGACTAAGGATAGAATGAGTGATGATGCAAAGTTAGCACTTGATATTTATTAATTCTGACGGAGCTGTTAAATGAATAATGAAAAAAAACCTTTATTAACCTTAACAGATGCAGCAGCTAATAGAGTTAAAGACTTAATGAAAAAGGCTGATTCAGAAGTTATTGGTCTAAGAATTGGGATTAAGACAGCTGGTTGCTCTGGGATGAAATATAATGTGGAATACGCAAAAGAAATCAAACCATTTGAAGAGAAAATTATATCAAAAGATATTACTATTTGTATTGATCCAGCTGCAATAATGTTCTTGATAGGATCTGAGATGGACTATAAAGAACAAAAATTTAGCTCAGGCTTTGAGTTTAATAATCCAAATGAAATTGCACGCTGTGGATGTGGCGAAAGTTTTACGGTAGCATAAAAATTCTAAATATATTAGGAATAAATAATGAAAAATGCAGAAGCATTTTCTTCAAATGATAAAATCTTAACACCACTTAGAACATTAAATGAATTGTTAAGATTTGTTATTCCAAAAGGCAATAAAGAAATGCCAATTAGAATAATCTTAGCTTTAACATTTTTGATATTAGCAACACTAGTTAGTGTGTATACACCATTCTTATATGGTAAAGCAGTTGATTTAGTTTCTGATAAAAACTCTATAAACTTAAGTTTACTTTGGTTTGTTATAGGAGCATATGCTTTAGCTAGATTAGGACAAGTTTTTTTTGATGAAGCTAAAGAGTTTGTATTTGCAAGAGTTGCACAAAGAGCTGTGAGAGGAGCTGCTTTAAAAGCTTTTAAACACATGCATAACTTATCTCTAACTTTCCACTTAAATAGACAAACTGGTGGCTTAACCAGAGCTATTGATAGAGGCGCAAAAGGTATTGAATTTTTATTAAGATTTACAGTTTTCGAAATAGTCCCAGTGTTAGTTGAGTTAATTACAGTGGGAATAGTTTTATGGGTAACCTTTGGATTTAGATACTCGGCCATCACAATATTAACAGTTATAATATATATAGTTTTCACAATTAAAGTTACTGAATGGAGAATTGCCATCAGAAAAAAAATGAATATAGCTGATGAAAATGCGTCTACTAAAGCTGTGGATAGTTTATTGAATTATGAAACTGTAAAATACTTTAATGCCGAACTTATAGAGGTGGATAGATTTAACAAAGCTATGAAAACCTATGAAGATTCTGCTGTAAAAGCTAGGGCATCTTTATCGATAGTAAATATAGGTCAAGGAGGAATAATAGCATTAGGACTTTTTTTAGTTATGGGTCTAGCTGGAGAAGATATAGCAAAAGGAAATATGTCTGTTGGAGATTTTGTTATTGTTAATACTTTTTTGTTACAATTATATTTGCCATTAAACTTTTTAGGTTTCGTTTACAGAGAAATCCGTCAGTCATTATTAGATATGGGTAGAATGTTTGCTCTTGTTGACGAAAAACCTGACATAATTGACCAAGAAAATGCTTATGAATTAAAAGTCAAAAACGGAAAAATTGAATTTGTGAATGTAAATTTCTCATTTGGCAAACGCAAAATTTTAAACAATTTAACCTTTACTGTAGATTCAGGAGAAAAAGTTGCAATTGTAGGACCAACTGGTGCTGGTAAATCTACTATATCAAAGCTTTTATTTAGATTTTATGATCCATCATCAGGAAAAATTTATATTGATGGTCAATGTATAGCTGATGTAACTCAAAATTCTTTAAGATCTAATATTGGAGTGGTTCCTCAAGACACTGTCCTATTTAATGACACAATTAAATACAATATTGCTTATTCAAAACCTGATTCTTCTATGAAAGAAATTATAAATGCAGCTAAGTTATCTTCCATAGACAAGTTTATATCTAATCTTGAAAAGGGATATGAAACTTTAGTAGGGGAGAGAGGATTAAAACTATCAGGAGGTGAAAAACAAAGAGTTGCTATTGCCAGGGCGCTTTTAAAAAGTCCTCAGATATTTGTTTTTGATGAAGCAACATCCGCACTAGATACAAAAACTGAAAAATCAATTGAAAAATCTCTTGAAAAATTATCGAGTAAAAACACCACACTTATAATTGCTCATAGATTGTCAACAATCATTGATGCAGACAAAATTATTGTACTAGATAATGGGGCAATCATTGAAATAGGTAGTCATCAAGAACTTATAAATAAGAATAGTTTATATGCAGAAATGTGGATTAGACAGCAAGAAAATCTAAATTAAAATCAACCAATAGAAAATTGCTCTCTTAGATATTTATCCTCCATGCTGTTTGTTTTGTCATAAAGAATTCGAAGATTTATATCATTTTTTTGAGAGATAGAGACTTTCGATATATTTTTTACTTCAAAAGCATCAGCACTTGCACTTACAGGTCTCATTTTAGAATTTATAACATTAAACTCTATTATAGAATTATTTTTGATCAATGCCCCTCTCCATCTTCTTGGTCTGAAGGGACTTATAGGTGTTAGTGCTAAAATCTCTGATCCAATTGGCAATATAGGACCATGTGCAGATAAATTATAAGCAGTCGACCCAACCGGAGTTGCAACCATAACCCCGTCACAGGTTAATTCACTTAATCTCTCTGTATTGTCAATTTTAATTGAAATTATTGCACTTTGGTGAGTTCTTCTAAAAATAGCTACTTCATTAATAGCAAGTTCGGTATGTTTTTGATTTCTTGTATCCAAAGCTATCATTTCAAGAGGGTGAACAATAATCTCGTTAGCTTCTTTTAATCTATCAATTAGGTTTGAATCATTATATTCGTTCATCAAGAACCCTATGTTACCCCTATTCAATCCAAAAACTGGGATGTCATAAAAGATACTTTGACGCATTGCAGCTAACATTGCCCCATCTCCACCAACAGCTACAATAACCTCTGCTTTAGAAACTTCTACTTGTCCATATAACTTAAGTAAATCATTAGAAACTAGTTTAGCTTTTTTATTTTTTGCAATACTAAAGTGTATCTTCAAAATTTTTTGCCCTTTTTGTGGTATTTTAAATAATTTCAAGTTAAAACATAGTCATATTAAATGGTGATTTATATGAAAGCAATAGAAACAGCATTAAGTTTAACTCAAGCCTATAAGCTTGGTATTGAAAGATTTGAAAAAATGCTTGGAAATGAATTTTCAAAAGCAGTTGAATCTATAAATAATACGTCTACACATATTATTATTTGTGGGATGGGAAAATCAGGACTTGTTGGAAGAAAAATATCATCTACACTTGCATCTACAGGAACACCAAGTATTTTTCTTCATCCAGCTGATGCCATTCATGGAGATTTAGGAAAAGTTCAAAAACAATCTGTCGTTCTACTAATCTCATATTCAGGTGAAACAGATGAAATAATTTCATTGATCCCAGCACTAAAAAGACTTGATGTAACTATAATCGGGTTAACTGGTGTAAAAAACTCAACTCTATCCTCTAAATCTGACATAGTTTTGGATACTTCAGTTGATAGAGAGGCATGCCCATTAAATTTAGCACCTACAACTTCAACAATGATCACGATGGTTTTAGGTGATGCACTAGCTGTTTCATTAATGGAATTAAAAAACTTTAAACAAGAAGATTTTGCCTTAACTCATCCTGGTGGATCTCTTGGAAAAAGATTATTATCAAGCGTTAAAGATGAAATGAAACAAAATAACTTACCATTTGTTGATCAAAATTCCATAGTGCAAGACGTGTTAGTTAAAATGACAGAAGGTCGTCTTGGCCTTGCTCTAGTTGGTAATAAAGAAGAATTAAAAGGTGTAATTACAGATGGAGATATCAGAAGAGCTTTAATTGATAATAAAAATTTTTCCGAATTAAAAGCCAAAGACTTAATGAATTCAAATCCATTAACTGCACTTGAAAGTGACAATTTACAAGTTGCAGAAAAGAGAATGAGAGAAGCAAAAGTACAGTGTTTAATAGTAAAAAATCCAATGAACGAAGTAGTTGGTGTTATTCAGATTTTTGAATAATTACACGGTTTCAACAATGGATATTTCTTTATTTGATTATGAATTAGATTCAAATTTAATTGCACAAAACCCATGTGTACCAAGAGATTATTCAAGATTATTAAATTGCATTGAAGAATTAGCTGAGGACCTTAAGTTTAGAGATTTACCTACAATTTTAAATCCTGGAGATGTATTAGTTATAAACAATACAAAAGTCATACCAACGCGTTTATTTGGAAAAAAAGACCAGGTTAATATGGAAGTGACTTTACATATGAAAATTAAAAAAGAAAAATGGAAAGCATTTCTTAAACCTGGTCGCAAATGTAAAATTAATGACACTATAATTTTTCAAAATAACCTAAAAGCTAAAGTCATTGAAAAATATATTGAAGGTGATGTTCTACTTCATTTTAATAAAAACAATGAAAATGTACTTAAGGACATAAATTATCAGGGTCAAATGCCACTTCCTCCATATATAAAAAGAAATGAAAAAAATAAAAGTGATGATAAAAATTATCAAACAATTTTTGCTGAAGAAGATGGAGCAGTTGCTGCTCCTACAGCTGGATTACACTTTACTGATAAGTTAATTAATACATTAAAATCTAAGGGAGTTTTGTTTGCTCCTATTACCCTTCATGTTGGTGCAGGTACTTTTTTGCCAGTCAAAGTTAAAAATATATATGATCATAAAATTCACAAAGAATGGGGATGTTTGAGCAAAAAAACATCTGATATAATAAATAATGCTATCCAGAATAATAAACGTATTATTTCTGTTGGGACCACAAGTTTAAGGATATTGGAAACAGTTGCAAGTTTGAGAAATGGTAAAATTGAACCTTGGTCTGGTGTAACGGATCTATTTATTACTCCAGGGTTTCAATTTAAGATAGTTGATTTGCTGATAACAAATTTTCACTTGCCAAAATCAACTTTGCTTATGCTGGTCTCAGCTTTTCATGGAAAAGAAAAAATATTAGAACGATACCAGTATGCCATCAAAAAAAAATATAGATTTTTTTCTTATGGAGATAGTTGTATTTTTTCGAGACAAAATATTTTCAAATGACTAATTTTTTTAATTTTGAATTAATATCAAAAGATAAGAATGCTCGTTTAGGTAAACTATCAACTGCACACGGAGAAATTAACACACCCATATTTATGCCTGTTGGAACTGCAGCTACTGTTAAGGCAATGCATTTGAAGGATATTGAGACTTCTGGTGCTGAAATCATTTTAGCTAATACTTATCATTTGATGTTAAGACCTGGTCAAGAAAATATTAGAGCGATGGGTGGTGTTAGAAAGTTTATGGGCTGGAACAAACCACTTCTCACAGACTCAGGTGGTTTTCAAATTATGAGTTTAGGAAAATTAAGACAGGTTCAAAATGATGGAGTAACTTTTAAGTCACATCTTGATGGTGCAAAATATTTTTTATCACCAAAAATAAGTACAGATATTCAGAATGACCTAGATGCAACTATTACAATGCAACTTGATGAATGTATTTCATTTCCTGCATCATATGAAGAATCAAAACGAGCAATGAAACTATCTCTTGAATGGGCTGCAATGAGTAGAGAAGCATTTGAAGAAAGAAGTGGTTATGGTCAATTTGGAATAATCCAAGGATCTACTTTTTCAGATTTGAGAGAGGAGTCTGCGAAAAAACTTATCGAATTAGGTTTTGAAGGATATGCAATTGGAGGTTTAGCTGTCGGTGAAGGACAAGATCTAATGTTTGAAACCTTAAATAATACTACAAAATATATGGATCAAAATAAACCCCGATATTTAATGGGTGTGGGAAAGCCAGATGATTTAATTGGAGCAGTAAAAAGAGGTGTTGATATGTTTGATTGTGTTTTACCTACTCGTTCTGGAAGAACTGGTCAAGCGTTTACATCCAAAGGTCAGGTCAACATAAAAAATTCTAAACATATTTTAGATAAAATGCCACTAGATCTAGATTGTAATTGTCATACTTGTCAAAATTTCTCTAGATCATATCTTCATCATCTATTTAGAGGAAAAGAAATTTTAGGTCTTATGCTATTAAGCTGGCATAATATCCATTTTTACTTAAATATTATGAAAAATATTAGAAATGCCATAGAAAATAAAGAATTTGAAAAATTTGAAAAAACTTTTTTAAAAAAATATTACTCGGGTGATAATTAATCGCAATAATTATTATTTACAATATGTATAAATT
>CACNFD010000022.1 GCA_902619615.1 uncultured SAR116 cluster alpha proteobacterium
TGATATAAAGGAATTTAATGAAAATTCTAAAAGAATCGAAGTTTATAATAAATTAGCCAAGATAAAAAATCTTAATATTTATCGAGATGAAACAGAATTATTAAATGATTTAAAACAACTACATTTTTACAAAATTTACATTGAGAAAAATAAATACATAACAAACAAGACTAAACAAGTTTTAGATTCAATTAATTTTAAAGTTAAATTCTATAAGTATTTAGATTTATTTATTGATGGTCTTAGTCTTAGTTCTATATATTTTCTTGGTGCTATTGGCTTGGCAATAACATTTGGAGTCATGCGTGTGATTAATATGGCTCACGGTGAATTTATAATGATGGGAGCTTATACTGGCTATGTTGTTCAATCATATATTACTAATCATACATTATCTCTGATAATAGCTTTTCCTCTCGCTTTTATAATTACTTTTATTGCAGGGGTTATAATGGAAAGGTTGGTGATAAAACATTTATATAAAAATCCTCTTGATACTTTGCTAGCAACTTTTGGTATAAGTATAGCTCTTCAACAACTTGCTAAAAATATTTTTGGTACTCAGGCTAGACCTTTAACATCACCTTCTTGGTTAGATGGATCTTTAATAATAAATGATGATCTTTCGATAAGTTACATTAGGATAGCTATATTTGTTTTGGGAGTTTTATTTTTTTTAATATTATTATTTGTAATGAAAAAAACTAGATTTGGATTAGAAACTAGATCCGTAACTCAAAACCCTGTAATGGCATCGAACATGGGTGTTAACACTGAAAAAATAAATATGTTAACTTTTGGTTTTGGGTCAGGCATTGCTGGTGTTGCTGGTGTTGCTATAGGTTTGTTTTCCAAGGTCACATCTGAACTTGGCTCAGAATACATTGTTCAAAGTTTTATGACAGTTGTAGTTGGTGGTGTAGGAAGTATTTGGGGTACACTTGCAGGCGCTTCATTAATTGGCTTTTTACAAAAGTTTATAGAATGGTTTAATCCTTCTAATACATTAGCTGCTCAAACATATATGATTATATTTATAATTTTATTTATTCAATTTAGACCAAGGGGATTAATTGCCTTAAAAGGGAGAGCAGCAAATGATAACTGACATGAATAAATCTATAAAAAAACATTCGCTGATTTTTTTAATAACTATTTTTTTATTTACGTTGTTAGTCACCTTTTTAAGTGAACCTTTTGGTATAAACTTTATATCAACAAGCTTTGTAAAAGTCCTTGGAAAAACTCTTTGCTTATGTATTGCTGCAATTGCTATGGATGTTGTGTGGGGGTATTGTGGTATTTTATCCTTAGGTCATTTTGCTTTTTTTGGCTTAGGTGGATACATGATAGGCATGTGGTTAATGTATGAGAGAACGTCTATTATTGTATTGAATTCTTTAGATGACTCACAATTACCCTTTACTGAGATAGAATTACAAGAAGCGATAGGTAATCAAATTTTTGGTGTTGTTGGAGGAACAGAAATACCACTTATTTGGACATTTGCAGATAATTTATATTTTCAAATAATTTTTGTTATTTTAATCCCTGGTTTAATAGCATTTATTTTTGGTTGGCTAGCTTTTCGTTCAAGAGTAACTGGAGTATATTTGTCAATTTTGACTCAAGCAATGACCCTAGCTTTATCTTTATATCTATTTCAAAATGATAGCGGGTTAAGAGGAAATAACGGATTGTCTGGATTGCAAAATATTCCTCATCTTGAAAACTTAAGTCAATCTACAATTTCAATATTATTTTTATGGTTAAGTTCAATCGGACTTATATTTTCATTTGTAATTTTTAATTATATAATTCAAAGTAAATTTGGATCAGTAATTACCGCTATCAGAGACAATGAAACGCGTCTTCGTTTTTTTGGATACAATGTAGAAATATACAAACTTTTTATATTTGTTATCACAGCCATAATTACTGGATTAGCAGGAGCTATATATTATCCTCAAGCTGGTATAATAAACCCAGCTGAGATTGCTCCTATTGCCTCAATATATTTAGCTGTCTGGGTTGCTATTGGTGGACGAGGAAAATTGTATGGTGCAATTTTAGGTGCAGCGTCTGTTTCTTTGCTATCCTCTTGGTTTACTGGAGGAAATGCTCCAAATATTCCCCTCGGTTTTTTTACAATTGAATGGGTGAATTGGTGGACTGTATTTTTAGGAATTGGTTTTGTGGCAATAACAATTTTTAGTAAGGGTGGTTTAATTGGTATGCTAAATACATTATTGGTTAAAATCAAATGAAAACGTTGTTAGAAGTTGATAATGTTTCAATCTCTTTTGACGGTTTTAAAGCAATAAAAAATTTAAGTTTTTCAATAGGGTATAATGAATTACAAGCCATTATTGGACCAAATGGCGCAGGGAAAACTACTTTTATGGATATAATTACAGGTCAAACAAAGCCAGATAATGGACATATTTTATGGGGAGAAAAAAGTATTGATCTAATCAGAAAAACAGAATCAGAAATAGCATTACTTGGTATTGGACGAAAATTTCAAAAACCTACGGTATTTGAAAATAAAACAATTATTGATAATTTAATTTTATCTCAGAAAAAAAATAGAAATCCATTTAAGGTTTTATTTCAAAAAAATACAAAATCTGAGCTTACAAGCATTGAAAAAATTTTAAAAGATATAAATCTTTACATGATTAAAGATAGTATTGCTGGTGAGATTAGCCATGGTCAGAAGCAATGGTTAGAGATTGGGATGCTTTTAAGCCAAAATCCAAAATTAATGCTCATTGATGAACCTGCTGCAGGCATGACACAAACTGAGAGAAATCAAACAGTTAGTATTTTAAAAAATATTGCAAAATCTAGTTCAATTATTGTGGTTGAACATGATATGGAGTTTGTACGTAATTTAAATTGTCGAGTAACAGTACTTAATGAAGGTAGCATTCTTTCTTCTGGTTCAATTGACTTTATAACTCAAAATGAAAAAGTCATAGAGGTTTATTTAGGAAGATAATTATGCTTGATGTTAAAAAAATAAATTTAAATTATGGCTCTTCTCAAATCTTGTTTGATGTTTCAATAAAAGCCAAAAAAGGCAATATAACATGCTTAATGGGATCAAATGGCGTAGGTAAAACTTCTTTACTTAAATTTTTGTCTGGAATACAAAATGCAAAAAATGGAACTTATTTCTATAATAACAATGATATATTTAATCTTCCATCTTACAAACTGGCAAAATTAGGAATTGGATACGTTCCTCAAGGAAGAGATATATTTCCCCTTTTAAGTGTTAAAGAAAATTTAGAAATTGGATTTGCATGTTTGAATAAAAAAAATTGGTTTATCCCTGATGAAATATTTAACTTATTTCCAATATTAAAAAAAATGCTTCATAGGAGAGGTGGAGATTTGTCTGGAGGACAACAACAACAGTTGGCTATTGCAAGAGCACTTGTTGCAAAACCAAGTTTATTATTGATGGATGAGCCTACTGAGGGTATTCAACCGAATATAATTAAACAAATAGGCGAGGTTATCTTATATTTAAAAAAAGAAAAAAAAATTACAATATTTTTAGTCGAACAATATTTTGATTTTGCATTTAATCTTTCTGATTATTTTTATGTAATGCAAAGGGGGAAAATAATTATAGAAGGAGATAAAGAAAAACTAGGTAAAAAATTACTTAAATCTCAATTAAGTTTTTAGTTGGCCAATTTCGTCAATCAAAAATTTTTTGAAAGCCTTTAATCTTTGGTCATCTTTTAAATGATATTTATAACATAATGAAATATTTAATTTTGGACCCTTTAATTCAGATAATATTTCTTCTAAATTAATAAAACTTTCCATCCAACTAGGTAAAGAAGATATACCTACCGAGTTTTGAGTTGCTTCTACAATGCCGTGAATATTTGAAATTTCTAATATTGGATTTCTAATATTATTTTTTTCTCTTCCAATATTTAGCAACCAATTTAATCTATTTCTGTTTAGAGGTGGTTGAGCAGTTTCTCCATAGGCAATTATTTTGTGATAATCTAATTCATCTACTGTTTTAGGAACTCCAAATTTTTTTATATATTCTTTAGAAGCATATATTTTATATCGGAATTCTGAAATTTTGATTTGAACGTCATCTTGTGAATTACTTTCTGTCATCCTAATTTCTAAGTCAGAGGCGTAGTGTAAAACTTTAGGCTCAGAATCTCTTAAGTTTAATGCAATTTGTATTTTAGGATATTGTAATAAAAATTTATTTATCCTTGGTGTAATCCAAAGCGCGCCAAAAGCATTTGTTGCAGCAATCTTTAGCTTTCCAATTGGTTCGGATGAACAAGAAAAGTTTCTTAAATTTTCAATTTGTGAAGAAACTTTATTTACTTCTTTATATAATTCCTGACCTTCTGGTGATAATGACAAACCTTTTGAATTTCGAAAAAAAAGTTTTGTTTTAATTTCACTTTCTAAAATACTAATTTGTCGGCTTAGGGAAGAATGACTTATATTCATAATTTCAGAAGCTCTTTTCAAATTAAGAGTTTGAGAAACAATATGAAAATATTTTAAACGATCCCACTTCATAGTTAAGCATCTCTAATATTTGAAATTCTTCAATTCTAATTAATGCAACTCTGAATGTATTAATCAGAGATTCAATATAGTTTGAAAATAGTTAATATATAAAGAATATCCTCCCTCCCCGCTTGAGAGCATACTCTGTATTACAGAGTATGCTCTAATAAAATTAAAATGAAATTATTTTAAAAAACTATTAAATTTATATTATAAGTGAACATCTTTTAATCATTTGATTTTTATAGTATAATGATCATTAGATAATTAATTAACAAAAATTTTATATTGAAAATTCTAATTTTAACTGAGGTTACTGCACCCTTTTCCTTATCAACAATAACCAATAATCAGGGGGGTGGTCTGCCCATTGACTGTAGTCCATGGGACACTGACCAGGGTTCAATGATGGGTTGTTGGAGTTTGTAATTAGTAGTTTTGTTTAAAGTCTTTAATCATTTCAATAACTTTAAAAAAAAATTAATGTGTATTTACATTATCACATTTGATCTTTAACTATCTTCATTCTTTTATTTAAAACTTTTTGTAAATTTTTAATATCATAGGGTTTTAAACTTTTCCATTTTCTAGTTTCACCTTTAGTACGACCACATCCCAAACACCATCCATTAGGACCAATAAATTTACAAACGTCTATGCAAGGACTTTTAGCTTTTTTCATTTTACTCTACTAGACAAAATTATAGTTTAATCATGTGTTATTTTCTTCTTAAAAGCCATACAAAAAAAATTCCTCCTACTAATCCAGTAACGATTCCAATTGGCATATCCTCTGGAGGCATTATTGTTCGAGCAGCAATATCTGCCCAAAGTAAAAATATTGATCCCAGCAATGCTGAAAGAGGTAAAACTCGAAAATAATCACCTCCAACGAACATTCTTACTATATGAGGAACCATTAAACCAACAAATCCAATTATGCCAGAAAACGCTACCATAACTCCCGTTATAAGGGCGCATACCACAAAAACAACAAAACGAAATTTAGTTACATTTATTCCAAGAGTTGAAGCTGTCTCATCACCAACAGTCATGGCATTGAATACTCTTGCTTGACTAAAAAGCCAAATTCCACAAATTAACAAAACTATAAGGGGATAAATCAATTGATTCCATTGAGCTAAACCTAAGCCACCTAACATCCAAAAAACAACAGTATGAGTAGCTTTTGGATCACCAAGGAAAATCAAAATATTGGCACATGACATGATTATAAAAGATACTGCCACGCCAGCTAAAACTAAACGATCTGCACTTGTAGCACTTGTTAATCTTGAGACTATCAAAACTATAAATGTTGCAAAAAGAGCACCTAGAAATGCTAGCAGTGGGACAGTTAACAAACCAATAAATAATCCAGTATGCAATAGAGCTAGAATTGCCCCAAAAGCACCACCAGAAGAAATGCCTAACAAATGTGGGTCAGCAAGTAAATTACGAGTAACTGATTGCAAGCTAGCACCAACAATTGCAAGACCTGAACCAACCATTATTGCTAATATAGTGCGAGGAAATCTAATATCCCAGACAATTGCCTCTTTTCCTTTTGACCAAGTCTGTTCAATAAGATCCGGCGAAAATTTATTTAATATAATTCCCCAAACAGTACTGGTATGGACAGAAACAGCGCCTACAGATATTCCAATTGATAATGATATAAACAATAATATTGATCCCAAACAGAAAAATGAAATTACTTTTCTGTTTGGTTTAATCATTTCATAATTTACTACTTTTGAGGCCAAAACATCTATTGCCTGAATGCCTTAGCTAATTTTTTGATTGCTTTAATGTTACGTGGACCAGGTGTGGCTTCCACATATTCCAATGTTACAAAGCGATCATTTTTGACTGCATCTATATTTGCGAAAGCTGGATTAGACATCATGAATTTTCTTTTTTGTTCTGCTGTAACTTTTCCATAATTAACAATAACAACTATCTCAGGATTTCTATCAATAACTTCTTCCCAAGTTACTGTACCCCAACTTTTTTGAAAATCGTCCATTATGTTGATACCTCCTGCAGCTTCAATAAGAGCGGTTGGCATAGCATAGCGTCCAGCCGTAAAAGGAGTGTCTTCACCACTGTCATAAACAAAAACTTTCTTTGCAGCTATGGGTTCGAGCTTTTGAGTAAAGTTATTAAGGTCTGTTCTATATGCATCAACTATTTTTTTAGCACGATTTTCAATTTGAAATATAAGACCCAAATTTAAAAGATCATTATACATATCATCCATACTAGCTTTTTTCTTAGACATTATGTGGATACAACTTTCAGTTAATTCGTAAACATTAATTCCAAATGGTTTTAATGTTTCTGGTGTAACTTCTCCGCCAACCTTCATACCATAATTCCAGCCAGCAAAGAAAAAATCCGCATCTGCTCCAACTAAAACTTCTTTTGTTGGGTACTTTGGTGATAATTCTGGTAATTGTTTTACTCCTAAACGCATTTCTTCGTCTAATGTTTTCCAACCAGATATACCCGTATATCCAACCATCTTTTCAGAGAGACCAAGAACAAGCATCATTTCTGTTAAATTAACATCATTAGATATTGCCCTTTGAGGAGAACTGTCAAAAGACACAGTTCGATTACAACTATTTACTGAAACTTTACTTGAAGCCAAACTATTAAAACTTATTATTAGAATAAAACTCAAAATAAATATTTTTAACTTAGAAACTAAATTCATAATTTTTTCCTTAATGTAAATGAAAAGTTATTTGTTTGGAGTTACTTGGTGTCAATAATTCGTGACACGCTTTCACCCTGAAAGCTTCTGAAATGTTACTTTCAGAAAGAATAAGATTTGGTTTACCAAACCCTAAAGTGAAACCATCCTTCAATAGAAGGATTTCGTCGCAATTACTTCTAGCCATATTCAGGTCATGAAGAGATGTAACAACTGTAATAGATAAATCTTTTAAAAGATTTAAGATTTCAAGTTGTTGACGAATATCTAAATGATTAGTTGGTTCGTCTAAAATTAGTATATCAGGTTCTTGAGCTAACGCTCTAGCAACCATTACACGCTGACGTTCACCACCAGATAAAGTATTTAAGTGTCGATTTTCGAATTTATTTAAAGAAAGACGATCAATTGATGATTGCACAATTTTCTTATCATTTTCACTGTTTGAATTACTCAACCATTTAGAATAAGGAGTACGCCCTAAAGTAACAATTTCCATTACAGTTAATGAAAAATCTGAGGAATTTTCTTGTAAAACTGTTGCAATAGAACAAGCTACCTGACGAGAAGTCAATTTCCATATATCAATGCCATTAATTTTAATTTTTCCTGTAGTTGGCTTATAATAACGATACAACAACCTTAAAAGAGTTGATTTTCCAGCACCATTTGGCCCTACTACGCCAAGTATTTTTCCTGGGCTTAATTCAAAACTTAAAGGATAGAGAATTTTCTGTTTTTTTTGTTTAACAGACCAACTTACATCATCAACAGTAATACCCAAACCTTTTTGCATTTTCTTAACTTTTATATAGATATGTCACAAGATCGGAGTTACTTACGATAGAAGGAAGCCTTCCAAGTATGTTAGATCTGAAAAGTTGAGGTCTTTCTCCTCTTCTTAAAAACCCATTTGGTGAGTTTGAATATGTTCTTATTAAATTAAATAATTCACTTGTAAACTCCTGATTGTCAGGGATTATGTCACCAAAAACATAGGTAAAATTATTTTCTGATGTTAGAGAAATTACACATGATCTTTTACACTGACTCATACAAGCAACTGATCTAACTTTTAAATTTAGTATTTTGTTATTTTTTATTTTATTAAGAAAATTATCTAAAAATCTTTGTCCACCACGACTTTTTAGATCATCCTCTTTGCCATCTCGGCATCTGTTACAGATTGATAATATTGTTTTATTCGTATTCATGATTTAAATTATGTTATGTTATAACATTACATTTATTACTTAAAAATCCAGTTGTCAATAAAATGTTATGTTATAACGTTGTATATTAAAAATTAATTGATATATTAAGTTAGAGTTTTCAAAGTTAGGGTTTACAGATGTCAGTTATAAAAAATCGTTTAACACATGCAGATCGTATTTTTAATTTTCTTAAAAAACAAAAAAAACCGTTAACAGCTTATGAAATACTTGAGTTGATGAGGGTAGAAGGAATTAATGCCGTTACTACAGTATACAGAGGGCTTGATACATTAAATAAAAAAGGATTAATTCATCGCATCGAGTCGTTAAATTCTTGGACAGTATGTTGCGGATCACATAAAAATAAAATTCCAGTTTTTGAAATCTGCAATGACTGTGGTGATGTAAAAGAGCGTTTAGATCAAAAATTAACTGATAATATTAAAAAACTCTCTGATAGAACAGGATTTAGGGCTGACAATCCAGTTCTTGAAATACACGGGCTTTGTGGCAATTGCTTAACAAATTAATAATTAAAAGGATTAAGACATGAATAATACTTCTGAACAAGTTCCTGTAACAGTTTTGACTGGATTTCTTGGAGCTGGAAAAACAACTCTTCTAAATAGAATACTTACAGAACAACATGGTAAACGGTATGCAGTTATTGTAAATGAATTTGGTGAACAAGGAATCGACAATGATCTTGTCGTAGATGCTGATGAAGAAGTTTTTGAAATGAATAACGGATGTATTTGTTGCACAGTAAGAGGTGATTTAATTAGAATACTTGGTGGCCTTATGAAAAGAGCTGATAAACTAGATGCTATTATTGTAGAAACAACAGGACTTGCAGACCCCGCTCCAGTTGCTCAAACTTTTTTTGTTGACCAGGATGTATCTGATAAAACTAAATTGGATGCAATAGTCACCGTTGCAGACGCAGTGCATCTTAGTAATCAGCTTGGTGAACACCATGAAGCCGAAGAACAGATAGCATTCGCTGACATTGTTTTACTTAATAAAATTGATCTTGTAGATGACAACTCAATTGATAAGGTTAAAGCAAGAATTAAAAAAATTAATCCATATGCAAAAATTGTCAAAACTAATCGTTGTGATATTCCACTTAATGAAGTTTTAGGACTTAATGCATTTAGTTTAGATCGTGTTTTAGAAGTTGAACCTAATTTCTTAGATTCTGATCATGACCACGAGCACGATGATGATGTAACAAGCATGTCATTTGTTTCTGAAACACCATTAGACATGGACAAATTTCAATCCTGGTTTGGTAATTTATTACAAACACACGGACAAGATATTCTAAGGTCTAAGGGTATATTAAGTTTTGAGGGCAAAGATGATCGTTATGTCTTTCAAGGTGTACATATGCTTATGGATGCGTCCCCAATGGGTACTTGGCCTGAGGGAAAAGAGCGCAATTCAAGGATAGTTTTTATAGGTCGAAATCTTGAAAGCATGGGTCTTGATGAAGGTTTTGAGGGATGTAAATTGAATTAAATAACTATAATTTACTTCAAGAATAAATTCAAAATGTCAGATAGAGAAAAATTTTTAGAGCAAAAAATATCTTACTTAGAGCCTGAAGAAACAGAACTAGAAGGTAGAGGTAAGGAATTAGAAATAAATGCTCCAGTCACTGGTGCAGTTACAATTCCTGAGGCTGTTGTTGCAGGATTTGGTGACGGTACTGTAAGATTTTTTAGCTCAGAAGAAACACCAAAAATAATTGATGCGCATGATGGTGTGGTACTCTGTATAGCCACAAATGGTAGTGAGGTGTTCACTGGTGGTGATGATGGTCGATTTTTACAAATATCTCCTGATGGAACAATAACTGAAATTGCTAATTTTGGAACTCGATGGGTTGATACTGTAGCGGCAACAAAATATAATATGGTTTGTTCATCAGGTAAAAATGCTTATTTGTGGTCTAGTGGTAATACAAAAGAAAAAATTTTGGAGCATACAAGCACTATAGGAGGTATGGCATTTGATAGAAGTGGAAAACGTTTAGCAGTTGCCAGCTATGGAGGGGTTACTCTTTGGGAGCAAGGTAACAGACGATGGAAATCTTCACGGCTTGTATGGAAAGGGTCTCACAGTAAAGTAAGTTTTAGCCCTGATGGAAAATATATCGTGACTACCATGCAAGAAAGTGAACTTCATGGATGGCGTATACGAGATAAAGTAGATTTAGCTATGAGAGGGTATCCAGCAAAGATAAAAAGTTTTGCATGGGTAGGTGACATTCCTCACCTTGCTACTGCTGGTGACCATCAAGCAATTTGTTGGCCGTTTGATGGTAAAGACGGACCACTTGGTAGAGAACCAGTTTGTGTTGCTGATTGTGGTAAAAAAATCTCAACTTTTATAGAACCCTTAACAGGCGAAAAGGCTATTTTTGTGGGCTTTAATGATGGTACAGTTTTATTATCAGAGGTAGATGATAGAAAAAATCCATTTGTTGTTAGAAATCCTAAAGGTTATGAAATATCTGCAATATCACTTTCATCAGATCGTTCTTATATTTTGATAGGCGACTTAGGTGGTAATATATTGTGGTCTCCATTATGGGCAAATTAAAAAAATGAATGACATGTTTAATCAAAAAAAAGCAAAACCTGAAAATATTAGATATTTAAAAGATATAATCTCTAAAAAATTAAACTTACCTGAAACCACAATATTAAGTATTGCTGAACTTAGCTGTCACGAGCCTGGTTGTCCTCCAAAAGAGACAGTAATTACCACTAATGCAAATGATGGAACAAGTAAAACTTGGAAAATTGAAAAACCAATAGATCAGATTGATAATTTTGATGTTGAAAATTTATTGGAGAGTTGATTTTAACATGAGAAGAGAAAATTATTTTTAATAAATTTAATTAATGAAACTGCATTACATATACCCAATTTTAATATTCGTTAAACTAAATATGTGAATAATATAGATAAAAACCCAGTAACTCTTTTCAGTATTTTAGATTTCAAACTGAGGTTGCTGCACCCTTTTACTAATTAACAATGGTCAATGGTCCATGGTTTTATTTTAAGTAATGTAAATATATTAAACTAAGTTTACCATATCTTTTAAGCTTACATTAATTTTGTTATAATAAAACCCATGTTAGGTGGTTTTAAAAAGACAACAAAAAGAAACCTTTTAAAAGGCATACCCTGGCGTTTTGGCCCTAACTGGCCTGGTAAAAGATGTGAAGCCAAAACTAGAAAAGGTACACCTTGTCAACGTCCAGCTAAACTGCCAGTAGGTCGATGCAGACTTCATGGAGGTGCTAGCACTGGTCCAAGGACTGAAGAAGGCCTAAAAAGATTAGCAGATTCTAAAACTAAATATGGACGCTTTACAAAGATTGAAAGAGCAAAAGCTAGAGCCAGAGCAGAGCAAGGGAGAATAATTAGAAGTCAACTAAAAGAACTCGAAGCTTGGTTCATTGACCACGGACATTTGAAAAAGAATTGGCGAAAAGATTGGGCATAGTAAAATGCAGCAGAGGTGTAGAGGTGTAGATTATTTTCCTTAAAAATTTGTTCAATGTTAGTTTTTAAAAAAAGTTTTTAAGATTATATCTGCACCCCTACACCAACTGCTTGTATCTGATATAGTTAGAATGTTTGTCCCTACCCATTTCAAGCTCTACATCATCCCTAACTAATTGCCTAATCCTTTGTGCAAATCGATTTCTAGTTGGGACATATTGACCATCTCCTATTTCTTCCATGTGTGTTTTAAATTTTGAATATGCATCAGTAATTCCTACTTTTTTATTTTTACGAGCATCTAACAATTCATGAAGATAATTTTCCTTAAACCAATATAATATTGAGTCTGAATTTTCAAACCATTGAGTTGTAGACTGTTCAACTACACTTGGGATGATGAAGCCATCATTTTCAATAACATCCAATGCCCCTTTTATAGCGAACTTAAACAATTCATCTTTTTCATATAAAACTATTTTTTCAGCAATTCTTGGCACTCTCTCTTTCATAGGAATAGATCGATCGAATGGTATAACTTTTACCCTTCTATTAATTCCTTCATCTACTCCTCCCTTGAAATTAGGGAGAACATTGGTTGCAAATATGTGGATCGCATTTGGTTTAAATGAACATACTGGTTTATAAACCTTTTTACCTGACACGGTATCACCAGTTACAACTGCTTTAAGTTTGTCTGATCTTATTGCATTAGCCCCCGATAATTCGTCAGATAAATTTGCCATTTTACCAACTAATTCTATTAAATACTGTTCTTTGCCTAAATCAGCTGGGGGTATAGATGAACAAGCATTTTTGGGTAGAAGAGACCGTATTAATTCTAAGATCTGTGACTTACCATTGGATGCAGAAGGGCCATATAAAACAAAACATATTGGAGTTGACAATTTTGTTGCAATCCCAGTTATACTTACCCCTAATATTTGTTGAATGAGTCTTATCAGTTGGGTTTTGATGATTTCATCTAAACTCATAAAACAACCGTTGATTAGTTTCCTGAGATAACCAGAAAGTATAAAATCTTCATCATCCCATTTGGCATCAATTACAAATCTTTGTTTATGATTTGGATCATGTTGCAACAGTTTAGTTTTTTTATCGTAAGACATCTCTAAAAAACCATTCTTACAGTTCACTCCCATTGGTTGATCTTCAAAGAATCCTAGCTCAGAACACATTGACATTAATTCGTGAAGGCAGCCATCTATGAACTGTTTACTTACTTGAATCAATTTGCCAGATTTGGTTTTCTTTTGATCTAATTCGTGGACTAACTGTCTTAAGTCGCTATCAGGGATAATCTTCCAACACAAACCATTATATTTCCAAAGTTCCCCCTCATCGTAGACTGGTATTGGACCTTCTAATTCAAATTGCTTTTTTAGATATTTTGCTATTGAAGTGTGTGTATTACTCTCAATTTCAAAAATACCACCTCCTTGCCAACCATTTTGGGTTGCAAGTTTAAATATATATCTTTTGTCAATTTTTTTTGGATTGAATGAATTCCATTTTTCTTTGTTAAACTCTTTATTTTGATAATTAGGGCATGGAGAACCATCTATTTTATATTTTGACCAATCATCAAAGATTTCAAACCCATCTCCTTTAAAAGTTTTTTTAAGAGCATGGCCTATATTTACCCATGTATTATAATCTTCAGAATCTATATAGCTTAAGGCACTCCGTATTAAAGGAATATCCTTAATACCCTCTTCCCTTTTGTTTTCATTTATAGATGTCTTTATTGTTGATATTTTAACTTCTTTTTGTACAACATGGTTTTGTAATAGCGTTTCAGATTGAGTAATAATATTTTTCACTTGTTTAAGGGTTACACGTGGAAGATCCTCACTGTGCACCTCTAAGGGACTTTCATCAATCCATTGATAAGATTGTTTTGTTTCTGGGTGAGTTCCAAAAATTATACATTGTCTGCCACTAGCTAATACTTCTAATTGAGCCTTTCCTTTTTCAAGAGTAAAAATTTGAGTAGATCTTTTTCTAAATTCATCTCCACTTCTTCTATAAAACAATGCTCTCTTTGGAAATTTTCCAATTCTTTCTATCGTATCACCCAGTTCACGAATAATTATGTCTCTAATACGAAGGCTTTGTTTGTCATCTAGAATATCTATATCAAATACGATTAAATCATTTAATAGAACACCCACACCTGCATGTGGGTATTCTAAGGATAGTTTCTCAATTTGGGCATAATCATTTTTGATGCTTGACCAATTTTTAATGCTTGGCCTTTTTGTTGCTGGAATGATTGGGATTGGAATATAGCCATTTTCATGTAACTTTAAAGCTGCATTGCCGTAAGACTGTAAAGATAGCATTATAAATCTCCATCATCACGTCTTATTTCCATTTCCATAAGCCAATCATCTATTTCAGAACACCTCCATAATCTTGTTTTAGATGAGGGTTTAATAGGTTTTGGAAAATCTTTATTCTTCATCCAATCTTTAATTGTTTCTGAAGTAACCCCAAAAAATTTAAGGATTTCTTTTCCATTTACATATGTTTTATTTTCAAATAGTGCCATCGTGGCCTCCTTTTAATTAGATTAAAAAAACAGGCATCGATTTTTTAAGATGAGATTCAACTTCTACGATGTTCACTGAAGTTGTTGCATACTGATTACGCTAGTATGGCAGCGAGGTGCCCTCACCGAGCATATATAGTATATCAGGTCCAGAATCGCTAGAAAAGGCCCTATTTAGATTTTTTTTAATTTTTTTTAAGTTATTGGATTTACTAAAAAGGAGATAAAAATTAATTAAAACCGGTCACATCTCCGTCACAATTGCTTTGACTTTTATGAAAAATCCTGAGATTCTATAATTATAACAAGTGAGGTGTGGCTTATTATTCAAGGGGTTATTGGTAGCGGAGGAGGGACTTGAACCCCCGACACCCGGATTATGATTCCGGTGCTCTAACCAGCTGAGCTACTCCGCCAATGGTTAATTGTTAGTAAATACTATTCATTTTGTAGTCAAGCATTTACATACATAAATTTATTTTATAAGGAAATAACTATATCTCTTAAATTATCTCTAAGCTTTAATTTAAAGATTGGAGAGTTTTGTTTAGCTGTTGATGAAACTAAAACATATTGAATTTCTCCAAAATTTTTTAAAATAGTATTAAAGTTTTGTTGTTTTTCAGAAATCTGAATTTCAAAACTAATTAGTTCAAATTGATTTTTTTTCATTTGATATACAGGTTTTTCAGTTTTCCAAGAAATTAAACTAGGTATGATACCTGCCTCTATAATTTCACTATCTAATATATTATTTCGGGAAGTTGGCATTGCAAACTCCCATATAAAATTAGCACGTGATGCTCTAAAAAATGGGTAATAATATTTAGATATGCTTATATCTATATATTCAATCACATAACCAATAATTTGTGGTGATTTATTTAATTTGGATTGTAAATTTAGGTTATCTAAATTAAACCATTTTCTATTTTTTAAATTCTTTATTTTGGGATCATTGGCTATAACTTCAAAATAAACTTCGTCACTAATTCTTATGACCCTATTGTGTGTTCCCATATCTTTGTGATACCCAATATCACTTAGCTTAGCTTGAAATATATCTTCAACAAATTCAGTTCCCTCTTCTAAAGTGAGAGCACCAAGCACAATATGATCTAATTTATGCATTATGAAGTTTAATTTCAGTTATCTTATTAGGAGCTTCTGTTATCCATCCACCACCTAAAACATGCGAACTTTCTTTAATGTTGTAAAAAACAGCGGCCTGTCCAGTTGAAACGCCAAATTGGGATTTATCAAAGTGTAAATAAGCAAAGCTATTATCAAAATTTACTTTAATTGTTCCAAAAACTGGTTGTGATGAATTTCTTAACCTAACTAAAACTCTAAATTCTGATACCTGTGGGAGATCAATTATCCAGTTACATTCTGATATTTTAATTTTATTACACGATAAGAACTCTCTTGGGCCAACAATCACATTGTTTGTTTTTGTATCAAGAGCAATTACATATAAAATACTGTTATTATCATCAACTCCTTTTCTTCCACCAATACCAATTCCTTTTCTTTGACCAATGGTAAAATCAATTATACCGTTGTGTTTACCTATAACTTTTCCATTTACATCAATTATATTACCTACATCAATACTTCCTGGTCTTAACTTTCTTACTACTTCCGCATATCTTCCTTCGGGAACAAAACATATATCTTGGCTATCAGGTTTATCTGCAACATTAAGATCATGACGTTTAGCAACAGATCTAGTTTCATCTTTTGTTAACGATCCAAGTGGAAATCTTACAAAATCAAGTTGCTTTTTAGTTGTAGCAAATAAAAAATAGGATTGGTCTTTTGAGGGATCTATTCCAGTATGTAAGCTTGGATTACCTGATTTTTTTTTTCTTCTAATATAATGCCCAGTAGCCATTGCACTTGCACCTAATTTTTTTGCTCTATCAAACATATCTGTAAATTTAACAGTCTGATTACATCTAACACAAGGAATTGGAGTTTCACCTCTTAGGTAAGAGTCAGCAAAATCATTCATTACTTGATCTTGAAATATACTTTCGTAGTTCAAGACGTAATGAGGAATTCCAAGCTTACTTGAAACTAACCTTGCATCATTAATATCAGAACCCGCGCAACATGCACCTTTTTTTTGAAGAGCTTTGCCATAATCATATAGTTGCATGGTTAAACCTACAACATCAAATCCTGCCTCAACAAGTAAGGCTGCAGTCACTGAAGAATCTACACCACCTGACATTGCCACGACTACACGATGATCGGAGGGATTACCTTTTAAATCCATTTCTTTTATTATTTGGTTAATATTTATCATTAACCTTACTCTTCAGGTATTGAAACTCTTAAACCATCAAGCTTGTCAGTTACTTCAATTTGACAACCTAATCGAGACGTTGGTTGTAATCCATCAGCTAAATCTAGCATATCCTCTTCATCTGGATTAGGGCCTCCAACAACTGAAAACCATTCTTTATCTATTATAACATGGCAAGTACAACATGAGATTGATCCACCACAAGTTCCTTCAATTCCCATATCATTATCTCTAGCAACTTCCATTAAAGATAAACCATTTTCTGCTTCTATATATTTTTCATTGCCATCTGAATTAACAAATATAAGTTTTGGCACATTAAACTCCATAATTTAATTTTTATTGTTACAAATTTGCCCAACAACGAGCTAATCTATCTAATTCTTTTGTGGTTATCAAGCTTTCTAATTTCAAAATAGCGTCATTTGGAGGAAAAGAAAATCTTACAGAATTATAGGCAAGCCTATCATATCCCATAGCACTAACAACATGACTTTTAGAAATTTTGCCAGAACTACAAGCAGAACCAGAACTAACTGAAAAGGATTCTAAATCTAGTTTCATCAATGCTAAATCTCCAGATATTTTAGGTAGAGCTATTAACAATGTATTTGCAACCCTATTTACTTTTTCTCCAAAAATAACAGTTTCGGGACTTAAAATTTTTATTTTTTCTTGAAAATAATCTCTAAGAGATTTTACCTTAGTACAGCTATGTTCTTGTGCATTTACCATTAATTTTGCAGCTTCACCAAACCCTCTAATGCCAAGAATATTTTCTGTTCCAGCCCTCATCCCTTTTTCTTGTCCTCCTCCTAAAATTTGAGGCTTTAAATTTATTTTTTCATCATAAACCAAAGCACCTACACCAGATGGAGCACCAATTTTATGACCTGAGAGAGTAAGAAAATCTAGCCCTATTTCATTAAAGTTTATATTTATTTTACATAGAGCTTGTGCAGCGTCACAATGTACTAAACATTTATATTTTTTAGCTATTTCAACTACTTCTTTAATTGGCTGTATCACACCAGTTTCATTGTTTACCCACATAACTGATACTAGTATTTGTGGACTGTTTTTAGCAATTTTTTTTAGATATAGTTCCAGAAAATTTAAGTCAACAATTCCATCTTGATTAACAGGAATGATATGATTACTTTGAGATGATGATAATACTGCCATATGCTCTATTGAACTTACAATAATAGTTTTAAAATTACTGAATAGTAAATTAATAGCTTCAGTAGCAGAACTTGTAAAAATTATATTATTCTTATTAGCATTTATTAATTTACCTATATTGGTCTTCGCCATGTCTATTATAACTTTTCCTTTTCTACCATAATAATGAATTGAAGAAGGATTTAATGGACCAATATCCATACAATCAATTAAAGAAGTTTTTACTTCCTTTAATAGAGGTACAGTTGCGTTATAATCTAGATAAATTGGTTTAACCACAACTAAAACTTAATATCTAAGATATAGAAAAACTTATTTTTTATTTCTTGTATTTTTTTTTTCATTTTCTAAATTTTTAATTTTATTTTCTAAATTTTCTACTTTTTTAGCTAAGTCTATTAATGTTTTTTCTCTTGGGTCAGCATCATTAGCTGAAATACCATAAGGTTTAAATGATTCTTTTTTTCTTGATCTTACAAATTCTCTTGCAGGAACTCCAGCTACAGTGACATCGGGGGGCACATTTTTTGAAACAACAGAATTTGCCCCAATTCTTGCATTATCACCAACTTTAATTGCTCCTAATATTTGTGCACCAGAACCAACTATAACATTATTGCCTATAGTAGGATGTCTTTTTTGGTTTCTTTGTAAATCACTTTCTATTGAAGGCATAATACCTCCTAACGTAACACCTTGATAAATAGTTACATTATCCCCTATCTCTGCCGTCTCTCCTATTACAATACCCAAGCCATGATCCATAAAAAAATTTTTTCCTATTTTAGCTGCAGGATGTATTTCAATGCCAGTGAAAATTCTTGCAAAATACATAATCATTCTTGCAAAAAATTTTAAATTATATCTCCAAAAAATATTCCCAATTTTATAAAAAAACATAGCATGAAGAGTTGGATATAAAAAAATTACACCAAACTTACCTCCAGCAGCTGGATCTCTTTCTATAATTGAATCTATTTGTTTCAAAAATTCTTTAAAAAACATTTAACTCTTCTACAAAATATATTATTTCTACACTATATAGAAAATAAAAGTAATCTTAAATTAAAATTGCCAATTAAGTATAATAGTTATTATATTGACAGATCGAAATTTAGTAATTAAGCGATGGGTTTATAAGTTATGAGTTATTGTCTTTAGTGTTTTATACAAACACTATTTATGATATTTGATCATTAATTTATTTAGTGGAGAAAACATATGCCTGAGGTAATTCTAAATGGACCACATGGTAGGATTGAGTGTAGATATCATTCTGGATCATCACCTGACAGTCCAATAGCTTTGATATTACACCCTGAACCTAATCAAGGTGGTAGCATGAACAATAAAGTATCTTATGGCATGTATCACGAATTTAGAAATAGAGGTTTTTCAGTTTTGCGTTTTAACTTTAGAGGTGTAGGAAGAAGTGAAGGTGTATATGAAGGAGGAGAAGGTGAACTTGCTGACGCCGCTGCAGTTTTAGATTGGATGCAATCTCAAAACATACATTCAAGATATACTTTCATTGCTGGATTTTCTTTTGGTTCATGGGTAGGCATGCAGTTAATGATGAGAAGACCTGAAATAGTAGGTTTTATTTCGGTATCCCCGCCTGCAGATAAATTTGATTTTTCTTTTCTTGCTCCATGTCCAGCATCTGGTTTAATTCTCCATGGAGAAGATAACAAAAGAGTTCCAAGTGAAGTTATACAAAGACTTGTGGATAAAATATCTATTCAAAAGGGTATAAAAATAGAAGTTGAATTTATTAAAGGAGCTAATCATATGTTCTCACATCATGATGAAGAATTAATGGATAAATTAAAAAAATATCTTAACAATGTTCTAGATTCATCTGAATACTTAGAACTTTAGAAATATCAAATAATTATGAGATTATTAAATGGGTAGAACAAATAATTTTGATTTCATTAGTATTATGATTGAGCGGGGCTTTCTTCATCAAGTGACTGATATAGAAAATCTACAAAAAGAAATGCTCAAAAATCCTATAGTTGGTTACATTGGATTTGATTGTACTGCTCCATCACTACATGTTGGTTCTTTAATACAAATAATGATGTTACGTTGGTTCCAAAAAACAGGTAACAAACCAATAGTACTAATGGGAGGGGGCACAACTAAAGTTGGAGATCCATCAGGCAAGGATAGTGCTAGACCTCTTCTTTCAAACAAAAAAATAAAATTTAATAAAGAAAATATTAAAACTATTTTTGAAAAATTCTTAATATTTGATGAAAAAAATAATGGTTCAATTATGGTAGATAATGCAGATTGGTTAGAAAATTTGAATTATATCTCATTCTTAAGAGATTATGGGGCATATTTTTCTGTAAATAAACTTATAAACCTTGAAAGTGTTAAACTTAGACTAGAACGAGAACAAAACTTATCCTTTTTAGAATTTAATTATTCACTATTACAAGCTTTTGATTTTTTACAACTTTCAAAAAATTATGATTGTAAAATTCAAATGGGTGGTTCAGATCAATGGGGTAACATTATCACTGGTTTAGACTTAGTAAAAAAAGCAACCTCTAAGCAAGCTTATGGTCTAACTTCTCCACTTTTGACAACAAGTAGTGGTTCAAAAATGGGCAAAACAGCTAATGGAGCAGTTTGGTTAAATAATGATCAACTATCTGATTGGGATTTTTGGCAATTTTGGAGAAATACAGAAGATTTAGATGTTATTAAATTCTTAAAATTATTTACAGAACTTCCTATTTCTGAAATTAGTGCTCTAGAAAAATTAAAAGGAGCCGATATTAATGACGCCAAAATAATTTTAGCCAATGAGGTTACAAAATTATGTAGAAGCTCAGAAGCAGCAAATAAAATTTCATCATCATCAGCAAACTTATTTAATAAATATAAAATCGATGATACTTTACCAAGCGTAAAATTGAATAACGGTGAAATTTCATTTATTGATGCTTTAAAAAAGCTTAAATTTTTAAATACCAATGGAGAAGCAAGAAGGTTAATTAGAGGAAATGGTGCTAAAATAAACGATGTAGTGGTTAATGATGAAAATTATACTTTATCCAGTAAAGATTATGAAGAAGGAAAAGCAAAAATTTCATATGGAAAAAAAAAGCATGGTATTCTTATTTTAAATTGATTAATTTAAATTACGTTTTACAAAAAAATTCTTATTTTCAAGCCAATCCTCTGAGAATAAATCCCTCAAAATACCTGGAGCAAATGACATAGTATTTAATTTTATTTCCGGATTTTCTATTAATCCTTTCATTTTAAATTGACCAGCAAATATTCCTTCTTTTTTTAATCCTGTTAATAACTCACCAACAGCAGGTACTACACTTAATATTTTTGATATTAACTTGATGGGAGCTATTGAACCTTTCATATCAATTAATTTTTTTTCTAAATTTAGCATGCCTTTAGCAGTAATTCCAAGTGATTCACTCGATAAATAAAGCTTATCAAAATTAAAAATGTTTTTTTTGACATTTATATTTACCTGTCCTTTATCAAAAAAAACACCTTCACCAGAAATTATTGATCCTATTCCAGAAAAACTTAATACTGAAAGAGAATTAATTATTCCAGGAGTATTTATTAAACTAAACTTTTTCGATTTTATGCGCCCTTCATAATGATCATATTTTTCATTTAAAAAATCTATATTAATTTTCATATCACCACTTTTTATGTTTTGCGTAAAACCAAGAGCGTTTAGAAGCTTTCCTCCATCAGAAGTTTCGAAAACTAAACTTGGAAAGTTGTTAATATTTTTTTGCAAAATAATTTTTGTTTCTGCTCCTCCTACTAAACCTATACCTTCTAATCTAGAAATATCATTGTCTGCGTATATTTGAAATTTACCATTATCTAATAAAGATGATCTTCCCAATAATATTTTACCATATGCTGTAGACTTAAATGAAGAATCTTTTATTTCTCCTTTTAAATTTCCAGTTAAAAAAATTTTGGAATTTAATTTTATTAAATCTGATGTCAAATCAAGAATAATATCTTTATTTTTACTTTTAAAATCTTTATTGAGATTAGATAAATCAATATTTTTACCAGCTGCTTCGATATATAAATTTTCACGATTATTAGACAATATTATTTTATCAATATTAAGATTAGGAGTTTGTAAATTTTTGAGTGAGACTTTATTAGTATTTTTCTTGTTAAACTCGATAAGATCTATTTTATAAATCTTACTGTCAATATTTAAATTTGTGTTTTTCAAAAAAGCAATTTTACCTTCAATTAAGGAGATTTCAGATCTAATTCTAGATGTAATATTGTTTTTCTTTATTAAATCTAGATAATGAATTTTAAAATATGAATTTGTTAAATCAGCATTAAGCTTTAAATTAAAGTTTAAATTTTTAATATTACCTGACAGAAAAAAATCTAAATCTGTATTTCCAATAAATTCAATATCAAATTTACTTTTAATTAAATTTGATAACTCTGGATTGTTTTTTATTTTTAAAAAACTTTTAGTTATGTTCAAATGGTTAATGGTTGCATCACTAAAAACGTATTGTACTTTTTTTTCTTTTATATGCTCTACTCTTAATATATTTACGGTATCCTTATTCACCCTAACATCATGAAAAGAGTATTTTTGATTATTATTATAGAAATCTGCCTTGGCAATAATAAGATTTTTATTATGATATTTACCTTTTATTATTGCTTTACTAAATTCATATTGAAACTTGTTACCATTGGCTAATATAAATCCATCAGATGCTCTTAAGTTTACATTTAACAAACTTTCATCTATTTTTTGAGGATTTAATCTAAAATCAAAATTGCCCGAAATAGTGCTAAGAAATTTTTCAAAAAATCTGTCATTATAGTCAAATCTAATATTACTAAAATTTGATAACCCAATAATTTCTTCTATAATAAATTCTTTAAATAAAGAAAATTTCATATTTATACTCAAGTTTTTTAGGTTACCCCCCCCAAGTTTATTTGAAATTTTATTATAATTTAATTCAAACGGAAAACGATAGAAATCAAGGTATTTATTTAAATAAATTTTAGTATCTTCAACTAAAATTTTTTTTACGAAAAAATTTGAAGAGCCAGTTTTGGATTTTAAATCAAATTCACCAAATGCAACTAACTGGTCACCTATTAGCACATCAGAAAATTTTACCAGGTTATCTTTCTTTTCCCAAGATAATTTACCGCTAATTTTTGTTTTTAAGAACTCTTCATCATTATTATTATTTGAAATAAAAATTGACTTGTCTGATAAAAAATTAAAACTTTTT
>CACNFD010000023.1 GCA_902619615.1 uncultured SAR116 cluster alpha proteobacterium
TATATATGCTCCTGGTTTTTCTTCAAGCATGTAAGAAAAATCTTCTGAACCCATCGTTGGTGTTTCATTTAAATTAATTGAACTTTCACCATAAGTTTTTTTAAAAATTTTAGATGCAAGTTTAGCGCATTCCTTATTATTTATGGTCGGTGGATAACCTGGACGGATTTCAATATTCACTTCACAATTACTTATTGCACACGCGTTAGACACAACTTTTTTTATTTTATCTAGCATCATATTTCTATTTTTTTGATCTGTAGATCTAAGTGTCCCACCAATAGTTACAATGTCAGGAATTACATTAAACGCAGTTCCACCTTCAATTTTAGTTATAGACAAGACAGCACTTTTAAAAGGATCTAATTGTCTTGATATTAAACTTTGGAGTGCAGTGATAGTTAGGCCGGCAGCTACCACAGGATCATTTGCATGTTGGGGCTGTGCTGCATGTCCACTTTTACCTTTTACTTCAATTATAATTATATCACCACCAGCCATCGCAAAACCTTCGTGAATAACTGCTTCACCAACAGGAACACCAGGCCAATTATGAGCTCCCCAAACACTATCAATTTTAAATTTCTTAAAAAGGCCATCATTTATCATAGCTTTAGCGCCTGCATTACCTCCTTCTTCTGCAGGTTGAAAAACACAATAAACTTTTCCATAAAAATTTTTTGTTTCAGATAAATATTTTGCAGCTCCCAACAACATTGTAGAATGTCCATCGTGTCCACAAGCGTGCATTGCTCCCTCATTTTTAGAAGAATATGGTAAATTTGTCTTTTCAGTCATTGGAAGTGCATCCATATCAGCTCGTATTGCAATAGATTTTTCTTGTCCTTTATTTTCTTTTCCTTGAATAATTCCTACAACACCTGTTTGTCCAAAATTTTGAATTACTTCTACCCCAAAATCTTTTAATTTCTCTGCGATAAATTTAGAAGTAACTTTTTCTTGATACGCTATTTCTGGTTTCTCATGTATCTGATGTCTCCATTCAATCATTTCTGGAACTATATCTTTAATTTTTTGCTTGATATTCATTTTTACTACACTCAATAATATTTATACATTTTGAAAATAAGGAATTCATTTTGCTAGATATGATTTTAAACGTTCATGGAGAAGAAGGTCAATCTATTCCTTTAATAGTTGATTCTCCTCATAGTGGAGTTGTTTATCCATCGGATTTTAATCATCAAGCTGAGTTTTCAAAATTAAGACAAGCAGAAGACACATTTGTAAATGAGCTATATAATTACGTTTCGGAGATAGGTGGTGTAATTCTAAATGCTAATTTTCCTAGATCTTATATTGATCCCAACAGAGCAGAAACTGATTTTCCAAGTGAAGAACTAACTGAAGTAAAAATCAAAGATGAGAAAATTTTATTCAATCCTACAATTAAGAGTGAATTAGGTATTGGTTTAATTTGGCTACGAATTCCTCCAAATGGAGAGCCTATGTATGCAAACAAATTAAAATTCAGCGAATTTATTCACAGGGTTAAGAATTATCATAGACCCTACCATAAAGCACTCAAAGAAATTATGAATAGTACTTTCCATAATTTTGGAAAATTTTATCATATTAACGCTCATTCGATGCAAAATGAAGCAACAGCAATGTCCGATCAAGAAAAGGGCACTAGAAGACCAGATTTTGTTATTGGTGATAGAGATGGGACATCTTGTAAAGGAAAATTTACTGACCTTATTGTAGATTTTTTGAGAAGTTTAAACTACTCTGTTGATGTCAATGATCCATATAAAGGTATGGAACTTGTAGATGCTTATAGTGACCCTAAAATTAATAAGAATTCAGTCCAAATTGAAGTTAATAGAAGATTATATATGGATGAAATAACAAGAATAAAATCAGACAATTTTGATCTATTAAAAACAAATATTGAACATCTGTTAAATGAGATTAAAATACAAATTGAAAAAGGTGTTTTATGAATAAAAGTAAATTGAATACTAAAAATAAAACCCCTAAATCAGTTGTTGAAGTAAAAGATCTTAAAGTCCAGTTTCAATTAAAAGACAAGATTGTGAAGGCTGTTGATGGTATTTCTTTTAATATCAATAAAGGTGAGACAATTGCAATAGTAGGTGAATCAGGTTCAGGTAAGTCTGTTACAGCATTATCTCTAATGAGACTTATTGATTATTCTGGAGGTAGAATAGTTTCTGGTGAAATAAACCTACAATCAAAAAACAATCTTAATCTAAATGTAACCCAGCTTGATCAAGAAAAAATGAGAGATATCAGAGGTAATGATATTTCAATGATCTTTCAAGAACCTATGACATCACTAAATCCAGTTTTTACTATTGGTATGCAAATTACTGAAACAATAATTAAGCATCAAGGAAAAACAAAAAAAGAAGCTTTTGAAATTGCTCTTGAAATGATCAAATTGGTAAGGATACCTGAACCAGAAAAAAGATTGAATCAATATCCACATGAACTCTCTGGTGGAATGAGACAAAGAGTTATGATTGCAATGGCATTAAGCTGTAAGCCCTCATTATTAATTGCAGATGAACCTACAACAGCATTGGACGTCACAATTCAGGCACAAATATTGGATTTGATAAAAATGTTACAAAGAGACATAGGTATGTCAGTAATGTTTATAACTCATGATATGGGAGTTGTGGCAGAGGTTGCTGACAGAGTCGTTGTTATGTTTGCAGGTAAAAAAGTTGAAGAAGGCACGGCTATTGAAATATTTCAAAACCCTAAACATCCGTACACTAAATCTTTATTAGCGGCTGTTCCAAAACTTGGGAGTATGATTGGCAAAAAACTACCAGCAAAATTTATTAATCTTGATGTCAAGTCTTCTAATGATAACAAAAATAAAAAGAAAATTTCGACAAAACAAGTTGTAGAAATGAAAGATACTGTTAATAGGACTTCTTCTCCACTGCTCAAAGTTAAAGGTTTGACAACAAGATTTCTAATCAAACAAGATTTTGGAAGAGTGGGTGGAAATATTCATGCCGTTGAAAATATTAGCTTTAGTTTACAACCAGGCGAAACACTTGGATTAGTAGGTGAGAGCGGATGTGGAAAGTCTACTACTGGAAGAAGTATTATAGGATTAACCTCACCAACAAGAGGTGAAGTTTTTTTTGAAGGTGTAGACTTAACTGATTTAAATAATAAAGAAATGATTCAGTATAGAAAAAAGATGCAAATGATTTTTCAAGATCCTTTTGCTTCTTTAAACCCAAGAATGACTGTTGGTCAAATTATTGCTGAGCCAATAATAGTTCATGGATTAGAGCCTAAATTGGGATCTAGAAGTAGGGTGATCAAACTTTTAAATCGTGTTGGACTTGACGAACAATACTACTCCAGATATCCTCATGAACTCTCTGGAGGACAAAGACAAAGAATTGGTATAGCAAGGGCTTTGGCTTTAGAACCTAAATTAATTATTGCTGATGAAGCAGTTTCAGCTCTGGATGTTTCTATTCAAGCTCAAGTAGTAAACTTAATGATGGAACTCCAAGAAGAGTTTGGTTTAACATATCTCTTTATAAGCCATGACATGGCTGTAATTGAAAGAGTAAGTCATAGAATAGGAGTTATGTATCTAGGTGAGATAGTTGAAATTGGACTTAGAAGTCAAATATTTGAAAATCCTCAACATCCTTACACCAAAAAATTGATGGCTGCGGTTCCAATTGCAGATCCAACAAAGAGAAAAAAGAAGTTAAACTTAATGAATGACGAAATTCCGAGTTTATTAAAGCCAATAGGCTATGAACCTGAATATGTCCAAATGATAAAATTAGGAGATGATCACTACGTAAAACCATTTGATGGAATGAAGGTTTAAAATTTAAAATTATGAATGATCCTAAATTAGATTATATAAATGAATTTCCTGTTGAATTGGTTAATCCCGACATTTCTCCCTACAAAACATCTAACACAGGTGTTGACTATATTATTACATTAGATAGTGGCTTAAGTGGTCCACATGTTTTTATCTCATCAATTGTGCATGGTAATGAACCATGCGGTGCACTAGCCTTAGATTGGTTTCTTAAAAATGACTATAGACCATTAAATGGAAAATTAACTTTAGGTTTTATGAACATTGAAGCTTATTTAGCATTTGATCCTCTTAATCCAAATAGAACAAGATGGGTTGATGAGGACTTTAATAGATTATGGACAGAAGGAGTTTTAGAGGATCCTAAAAGAAAAAGAACAAGTGAATTTGTAAGAGCTAATGAAGTCAAAAACATCGTCTCAGAAGTAGATTATTTATTGGATATACATTCAATGCAAAAAACCTTGTGTTCCTCTTATGATGGCTGGAATGCTTAATAAAGGCATTAATTTCGCACTGGATGTTGGCATGAAAATGCCAATAATATCTGATACTGGACATAATGAAGGAATGAGAATGAGAGATTATTTTGGTTTTTCTAAAAAACAAAGTCACAAAAATGCTCTTCTAGTTGAATGTGGACAACACTGGGCTAAGTCGTCTGAAATTGTTGCAATTGAAACAATGATAAGATTTTTACGAACTACTTCAATAATGGATAAAAATTTTGCAGATGATTTTATTTATAAAAATAAAGCTGTAAGTTTTCAAAACGATGTTTATAAAGTTGGAAAAATTATAACCGTCAAAAGTAAAAATTTTAAATTTGATCAAGATTGGCAAGGTTTTGAAACCCTAAAAAAGGGAGTGCTTATTGGGAAAGATGATCAAGAAGATGTATTTGCTCCCTTCGAAGAAACTATTTTAATTATGCCTTCCAAAAGATTGTTTCCAGGTAAAACAGCAGTCAGATTAGCCTATAAATTAAGTGAGTTTAATTAGAAATTTTATTGGAGTCTTGGGTTAAACATATCCCGTAGATGATCTCCAACTAAATTTATAGAAGCTACGGTTATTAGTAATGCAACGCCTGGAAATATACTTATCCAAAAGTCACCACTATACATGTATTCAAAACCATTTCCTATTAGAAGACCGAGAGAAGGTTCTGTTATGGGAAGACCTAAACCCAAAAAGCTGAGTGTGGCTTCAAGTGAAATTGCATGTGCAGTTTGTAAAGTACCAACCACTATCAATGGAGCCATACAGTTAGGTAATATGTGTTTAAACATAATTCTTGTGTTTCCAAACGCTAAACATCTAGCAGCATCTACATATTCCTTATTTATTTCAACTAAAGCACTTGATCGAGCTGTTCTAGCGTAATACGCCCATTGCACTAAAATTAGAGCAATGATAGTTTTTTCAACACCTTTTCCAAAAGCAGCCAAGATAATTAAAGCAACTAAAATAGATGGAAAGCTTAGTTGAATGTCCACAATTCTCATAATTATTGACTCGTATCTGCCACCAAAAAAAGCTGCAGAAATTCCAAAAAATGATCCTATAATCAGTGCAAAAATACCTGATAGAACACCAACTCCTAAACTTACTCTCAATCCATAAAATATAGCTGAAACCATGTCCCTACCTGCACCATCAGTTCCAAGTAAAAAATAATTACCAGAAAAATCTTCTGTAAATGGTGGTAATCTACTATTCATAATACTAACAGTATTGAGGTCGTAAGGATCAGTCGGAGATACTAAAGGTGCAAATATTGCTACGAATAGAATAAGTAAAAAAATAAAAAAAGCGACTAGAGCAACTTTGTTTGAAGAAAAATCCCTACAAAATTCAAGGAATTTTCTTAATTTTGGGCTCATTGATGATCTCCTTTAATTCTTACTCTTGGATCTAAAAATGTATAGAGGATATCGACGATTAAGTTTAAAAATACGAAAAATGTTACAATAATCATTAAGTATGCAACAATAACTGGGCGATCAAGATTGTAAATTGAATCAATTATTAATTTGCCCATTCCTGGCCATGCAAACACAGTTTCAGTAACTGTTGAGAATGCAATTAAGGAACCAAATTCAAGGCCAACAACAGTGACAATTGGAATTAAAATATTTTTCAAAACATGTATCAATACAACTCTTTTTTCAGAAATTCCCTTAGACCTAGCAAACGTAATATAATCTTGAAGAATTATTTCTCTTGTTCCGGCTCGTGTTAAACGTATAACTGAAGAAATTTTAAATAACGCCAAATTTAGTGCAGGTAAAAAAACATGAGATAGTCCATTTAGAGTAAACAAAGAACTATTTATGCCCATAAAGGTTCCAATCTCACCTCTACCAGTTGATGGTAACCATCCAAGTTGAACAGCAAATATCATTATAAATATAATACCAACCCAAAATGTTGGCATAGAAAAGCCTAAGATAGAACCTGCCATAATAACCTTACTTGCTTTGCTGTCAGGGTTATATCCTGCGTATATACCTAGCGGTATTGCTATAATTAAGGATATAAATAATGAGAAAAAGGCCAGTTCTAATGTGGCTGGCATTCTCTGGATTATTAACTTTAGGGCAGGTTCTCCAAAAATAAATGAGCTTCCTAAATCCCCTTTAAAGGCGTTTACTAAAAAATACCAATACTGTTCTGTTACAGGTCTGTCTAGTCCAAGTTCGCGAATAACTCTCTCTACTTCGGCTTGATCAGCTTCAGGATTAATTAGCATTTCTACAGGATCACCTACTAGATTTACACCTCCAAAAACCAAAAGAGACATAATAAATAAAACAAGTATACTTTGAGCGAACCTTGTACAAATAAATGCTGTCATTTTAGAATTCTTTAATAATAAGAACCAGAGCAAACATGCTCTGGTTCTTAGGTTATAACTTATTTACAATTTAAATATGTTGCAATTGTTCTTTCATCAGTTCTTGGAGTATAGCTACAAGAAGATTTTGCAGCCCAAGTATTCATTTGATAATGAATTGGAATAACACCATAGTTTTTACCAACTGACACTTCGGTAGCTTCAGCTAAAAGTTTACCTCTGGCGTCTGAGTCAACTGTTCCAAGCGCCTTTTGAATTAACTTATCAACAACTGGATCAGAATGTCTTCCTCTATTCGCTCTACCCATACCAATAGATTTGTCATAAGTATGTAACAAAGCTCTTAATGGAGATGATGCTTCTCCAGAACCAGCACCCCAACCAAGAACCATAAAACTAAATTCAGGGCTCTTATTTGGACCACCTCTTGATGCTCTTTTGAAGTAAACAGCTTTTGGCATTGTTTCAACTTTTGCTTTAATACCTATTCTTGAGAACATCTGTGCAAGTGCCTCAGCAATTTTTGCATCATTGATGTATCTATCATTTGGACCATGGATAGTCATTTCAAAACCGTTTCCATAACCAGCATCTGCTAATAACTTTTTTGCAGCTTCTGGATCATATGGATCTGGTTTCATTTTATCTGAGACACCATGGAAACCTGCTGGTAATAATTGGCCTGCCTTTACAGCAATACCTTCCATCACTTTTGAAACCATTGCATCACGATTAATTGCTAAAGAAAGAGCTTTTCTGACCCTGACATCCATTAGAGGGTTTTTAATTTTACCACCACCTATTGCTGTAATATGAGGTGAATCCTCTCTAAATTGGTCCATATGAAGATAAATCACTCTATTAGAAGATCCGCTATTTAACTTAATAGTTGGATTTTTTTTCATTTTTGCAACATTTAAAGGAGGTACATTATCTATAAAATCTACATCCTTAGCTAATAGTGCTGCAATTCTTGCAGGACCAGATTTAATTGGCTTAAATAAAACATTTTTGTATTTAGGCGCTCCAGTACCTGCACCATGATAATTTTCGTTAGCTTTTAATACTATTTTATCTCCTGGCACCCACTCTACAAACTTGTAAGGACCAGTACCAATTGCTGCTTTACCACTATTATAGTCAGCTGTGGTTGCGCCTTCTCCATTTTTCTTTGAAATAATTTTAACTGTCATAATATCATTTGGCATCAAAGGATAGGGTTTCTTTGTTTTTATGTGGATTGTATGACTATCAATTTTAATAAATTCCTTTCCTTTTAAGTAAGTACCAAAACCTGATGGAGATTTTGGAACATTTTGTGCTCTTTGAGCCGTAAAGAGAACATCATCTGCAGTAAAATCACTTCCGTCATGAAACTTTACACCTTTTCTGAGCTTAAATTCCCAAGTGGTGTCATTGATAGGTTTCCACGAAGTTGCTAAATCTGGATAATGTTGTTGGTTTTCGTCTGACCCAACTAATGTCCCATAAATATGGGTTGCAAATGCATTGTTAGGACCAAGATTGTGATAATGTGGATCAATAGAGCTGGGCTCTGATTTCAATCCAACAGTAAGGTCTTTTGCCAGTGCAACACTGGATAAAAGACAACTTATCAAAATAATAAAAAGTCTGTTGATTAATTTCATTTTACTCTCCTAAAATATCAATAGAAAAACATTGAATTAAAAACAACACAGAGTCAAAAGATAAAATACATTAAATAATTAAATATTTGATATTGTTTTTTTTAAAATCATAAAACGTAATTACAGGAGAGGATATTGAACCACTTAGAAATTTTGAAACAACTTCCAAAATTACAAATATTTTATGACAAAGAATATAATTTGAACGTATCTTTTAGGTTCAATAGATTTGATAACAATATACCAATTGTATTCCTGCATGGTTTTAATGGGAATAGTAAAAGTTGGGCTTTTCAATTTCTACATTTTAGAAATAAAAGGTCAGTAATTGCAATTGATGCACCTGGTTTTGGAAAATCTGATGCTGGAGATTTAAATATGTTTGAGATTGCAAAGTTAGTTTATAACTTACTCACAAATTTAGGAATTAAGAAGTTTGATTTAGTAGGTCATTCGATGGGTGGCATGTTAGCTCAAATTGTTTCAGCTGACTTTTGCGATAGTGTAAACAAATTAGTTTTGTCATGTACTCATAAAGGTTACGCATTACCTTCTGAGAGCCCTTTAAGAAAACCCTATAGTCAAAGACTTGAAGAAAGAAAACAGTTATCTAATGAAGAATTTGGTAAATTAAGAATTAAAAAGATGTTGCCTGAATTAAAAGATAAAGAAATATTCAGTTTCTTATCTATCATTAGTGAAGAAATTACAGAAGGTTCCATAATGTCAGGTGGAATGGCAATGCAAACACTTGATACTTCAACTAGTTTGTCTAAAGTTAATCAACCATGTCTTATATTAAAAGGTTCAAAAGATATTGTTGTATCAAACGAGCGATCTAAAAAATTACAACAATCATTACCAAATGCAAAAGTATTAGAGCTTTCAAATGTTGGTCACGCCCCATATTGTGAAAACTCAACTGACTTTAACGAAGCTATAGAAGATTTTTTTAATTCATGAATGCCCTATCAAATAGATCATTTAGCTTATATTTTTTTAGTAATACGGTTTCTCTTTTTGGGCTCTGGATACAAAAAATTGGAGTTGGTTGGCTTACTTGGGAAATTACAGAATCTACATTTTGGACAAGTTTTGTAACTTTAGCTCTTATGGCACCTGCAGGAGTATTAGGACCGTTTTTTGCTGTATTCGCAGAAAATTGGAATATGAGGGTAGCAAGTGTAATATTAAAAATTTTGATGTTTTTAATTGGAATATTAATTTGGTTCTTACAATATTTAGATCAACACACACTATTTACTCTAGCTTTTTTGTCTGTTTTACAAGGTTTATTAAGTGCTTGTTATCATCCTGTAAGATTAGTTTTTGTCTCTATTGTTGTTCCAAAAAATTTGCTCTCTAGCGCTGTTGGTTTAAATTCTGCATCCTTTAATGGATCAAGAGTTGTTGGTCCTGCTTTTGCTGGAGGATTGATAGCTTTTTTTAATCTTGAAGTAACTTTTTTGATTGCTGCATTAACTTATGTTCCATTGATTCCAGTCTTAATTTATATGCCTTTAAGAACAAGGATTAAGAAAGAAGTTTTAAAAGGAAATTTTTTTCATAGATTTTTGGAAGGTGGAAAATTTGCACTAAGGACTCCCATTATTATAAAAGGTTTATTTGTTGTTTTTATAAGCGCTTTTTTTGTAAGAGGGATGCTTGAAATTCAACCAACAATTGCAGGAGAAATATTAAAACAAGGGAGTTTTGGATTATCTTTAATTACTACTACTGCGGGTATTGGGGCCTTATTGGCGTCAATTTGGATAGGTTTTAGAAATAGTAATAAAAGTAAAATTGAAACTAAATTAGTATCAATGTTAATGCTTGGTCTGATAATAAGCTGCATTATTGGCTTTATTTCAGAAGTTTATACAATGGCCATATTTTTTTCAGTTGTCGGTTTCACTACTACTGCAGTTGGTATTGGAACTCAAACAATTATCCAATTAGAAGTAGAAGAAGTTTATAGGGCTAGGGTCTTAACTTGGTGGTCAAGTATTTCTTTTGGATCATTAACAGTTGGAGGTATCATTTTAGGATTTGTGGGTGAATTCACTCCTTTAAGTAATGGTATAATAATAATGCCAATTATTGGTTATTTCATATTTAAATTGATTCTATACCTTAAATTTAAAAATAATTTATTTAATTGATTTTATTTTAGCCTCTCTTTTGAAGATATATATACCTGAAATTGTTATAATAAATCCTCCTACAATAGTAGAAATTATTGGATGCGAGTTCCATATCAAGTAATCAAAAATAATTGCCCATACAATTCCAGAATAATTAAATGGACTTACAATTGAAGCAGGTGCTTTTTGTAATGCGTAAGTCATTAACAATTGTGTTAAAAAAGCTGATAAACCTAGTCCAATAAATAACAAAATAACTCTTAATGAAGGTTCTTTCCACAAAAATGGTTGGAAAAAAGAAGTTAGAATAAAACTCACTAACATAAAGTAAAAGACTGTTTTTACAGGATGTTCAGTTGTCCCTAGTAATCTTAAAAAAATAATAGTAGTAGACCACATTAAAGTGCCAATTAAAGCATAAATTGAAGCAATAGCTATGGAGCCAGTTGGGTTTATTGCAATTACTACTCCACCAAATCCAATTAAGATGGCCAACCATCTTCGCCACCCAATTATTTCGTTGAGAAAGATTATTGCAAAAATACATGAAAAAATTGGTACTGCTTGAGATATTACTGTGACATCTGCTACGGGTAGTCTTTGAAAGGCTAAAAAAAACATTATATTCCCTGTAAGTCCGGCTAGGCTTCTAAAAAAATGAAGATAAGGCTTATTTGTTTTTAAAAATTCTATACCTCCTAACTTGTAAATCAGAGGTAATAAAAGAATTATTACAACCATGGCTCTAGCAAATGTAATCTGTACAGCGTGGTATTCAATACCTACTAATTTAGCTTGAACGCTCATAATAGTTACGCAAAATACAGCTAAGATCATTGCCAGGATAGCTTTAAAATTATTAGAAGTATTTTTATAAATGGTTACTAAATTCAATTTAATTTATTTCTTCATTTCTATAAGTTTTTTACTTTCTCTTAAAAAGAAAAAGCATAAAAATGCTGAGAAGAAAGGATATATTGCAGAAAGTCTTATTGTTGATATTAAGTCATAACCAAGATCCATTGATATTGCGAACGGCATTGCACCAATTGATGCCCCTACAACTAATATCATTTGACCTGTGCCTTGAATACTTCCAACATGTAGTCTTCCAAAATACCTTGGCCAGATATAGCCAAATAACGATAAATTAAATCCATTATTAATTCCAAAAATGATCGCATAAATCATAGAAAAGATAGTGTTACTTGCAAAGGTTATGAATAATAGTGAAGAAGTGGTTATTAATAATGCAATTCCGATAATATTATGAGTTTCAAATCTATCTAAAATTTTGCCTGCAATAGGAATAAAGATGATCATCGAAACCATTGTAGGTATGAATAGAGCAGCTGCCGTACTACTCGCCACTCCAAAGTATTGACTTAAAATTGTAACTTGAAAAAAGTGAAGAGCAGTTACTAACGAAGATATAGAAAAAAATGAGAACGCTAGTATATAAAAGCTTTTTTCTTTCAGAGCTTCTTCAAGATTGAGACCAAAAATTTTTTCATTATTTTTTCTTTCTTTATTATTTTCTAAAATTCCATCTGGTTTAATGCTTACATCTTCAGGCTTGTCTATTGCTAAGAAAATTAATGGTGGTAACATTATTACCCATGTTGAAATACCTAAAATAACCCATGCTATTCTCCATCCATAATTTGAAATTAAAAAGTCAGAGATATAAGGATGTAAACCCATAGAAATAGCAAACCCTAAACCCATTAATCCAAGTGCAAACCCTCTTTTCTTATCAAACCACTGAGTTATAATATTTGCCGAACCAAGCATTAAAGAACCTTGCCCAAAGAATCTTAAAAATCCAAATGCGATGGCTAACATCAGAAAGTTTGATGCAGCTCCGAAAATCATACACCCAATTCCGAGGAGCATTACAGTATATATTAAAATTTTTCTAGGCCCGTATTTATCAACTAATTTTCCCATTTTTGGAAGAAGGAAAGCTGCAAATAGAGTAGCTATCATATAGGCAGTTGTGATTGATGTACTAGAAATATTCAAGTCTTTAGAAATCACTGGAATAAAAGGACTAAATGTATGAGATTGACCAGCCCCACTAGTAAAAATACCAAGACTACCAATACCTACGATCACCCATCCATAGAAAAATTTATCTTTAGAGGCTTCAAAAAATTTTCTGTTAAATAATGTCATTTCAATTGAATTATTTTACTTGTTAATTAATTTATTGGCAATTTTTATTAATTTTATTTTTTAATTGCTTTGACAAGCATATCAGCTGCTTCAGATAATGACCTCGATTTATCAAAGTTTTCTCTAGTTTCCTCAGCGATTGGAGTTCTATGAGCTAATTCCATCATTTCAGCTGCACCTTCATGAAATTTAGGTGTAATGTTTTCCCTTTTAAAAGTCTTTGCTATTTCATACATTTCACCTTCCCATCTGGCAGCATCAATAGGTATTTTAGGAACCATCTTTTCCATAGCTTCTAAAATTTTGGGTTTACTATATTTTAGTTCTTCCACATACTCATCAAACAAATTTAATTTTTTTGAGGCTGTTATCACAGCAGCATGTAATGCAAAAGTTCCCTTCGTTGCACTTGCATATACCATTTTCATTGCAGAAGCTTTACCTATTTCTAAACCTAAATCTTTTATTATAAATCCTTTTTTGTGCAGTAATTTTACTGGTTGAGTATTAGGACCAGATATATACAACCTTGTTTGTCCATTTTCTACAATCGGATTGAACCCAATAATACCGCCATCTATGAAATTACAAAACTTAGAGGATATTGAGTCATTGATCTTTAATGCTGTTTCAGGAGATACAGCATTACAATCAACATAAGTAATGTGTTTTTCTTTTTTTAAAATTACATCATTAACTGTTTTAGCTTGTTGAAGTGCAAATTCAGGAGGCAGTATTGATAATATGATATCAGAATTTTCAACAACATTTTCAATTGTACCTAAATCTTCTATACCAGATAAATCAGCCAGTTTTTTAGTTCTAATACTCCTCTGACTTAAACAAGTTACAACTCTAAAATTATTTTTTCGAAACGCTTTTCCGCATCCATGGCCCATATCTCCAGGCATTAATATAGCAATTGTTTTTAACATAAAATTTTGAAATAAATGTTTTAGTACTTTTTCATTGGGCCACCATTTTTTTCCCAATCTGGAATGCCTCCTACATTAAGAACATTTTTATATCCCATTTCTATAAGTGTCTTGCCTGTTAACGCAGCTTGCCCTCCTACTCCACAGATAAGTATTATTTCCGCATCTTTTTTAAGATTATTATTGTAGAGTGGAGTTGCCTCATCAGCTACAAACTCAATTAGACCTCTTGGAATTTCCAGTCCATCTAAAATTGTTCCTGTTTTTTTAATATCAGAACTATCTCTTACATCTATAAAAATTGCTGATTTTGATTTATGCTTTTCTATTGCTTCCTTTACGTCAATTTTTTTCACAACTTCGTTAGCTTCTTGAAGGTAATCTTTTGCTGTTTTCATATTTTTCTCCACTTTATTTTAGTTCAACTGCCCTATAAATTGTGGTTGCGTTACTGCAGTCGTCATCCAACAATTTTTGCAATCTTTACTTATAGATGCTTTTTCTAAAAGCCATGTTAAATTGTAGCGTTTATTATCGTACGCGTCTACATTAACTGAATACGCAGCTTTGTTTTTATTTTCTTCAATTAATCTAATTTTGAATTTAGTTGAATTTAACAATATTTTATAAGATGTGTCAGAAATCATTTTTTTAAAATTACCAAAAGGTCCTGTGTATCTCTTATTTTCTGGATGAGCAAATAGCCAACATTGGTATATTCCAGAATTATTTTTTATTGAGTTTGTTTGAAGGGAATTCATTTGAAGTTCAACAACTTCCACAGATGAAAATATATCATTTGGCAAGACGTCACTAATTGCCTTATTTTTGTTAATTAAAATAAAAATAAAAGAAATAATAAGAAAAAATCGCATGTTTATCCTAGAAAAATCTGAACTAATTTATATATAAGACAATATTTCTTAAATTAAATGGAGTACAAATGTTTTATCAAAACTTTTTTAAAATATTCATAAAATTTTTCACAATCATATCTTTAAGTCAATTAGTAGTGGTATCTTCCTTTGCTGCTGGAGGTGGTGGAGATGATAGTAAACAGATGGATGTTAAATCAAATTATTACTATAAAGCAGTTAAATTAATTAATAAAAACTCATATGAAGCTGCTATAGATAATCTTCTTAAGGCTGAAAAAACCAATAAAAAAGATGCAGATATATATAATTATCTAGGGTTCTCATATAGAAAAATGGGTAACCTTAATAAAGCTGCTCAATACTATGACAAAGCTCTTAAAATTTCTCCAAAGCACAAGGGTGCTCTTGAATATCAAGGAGAAATGTTTCTTACTCAAGGAAATTTAAAAAAAGCTGAAGCTAATCTTAAAAAACTCAAAAAAATATGCTTTCTTGGGTGCAAGGAAGAAAAAATGTTAAAAGAATCAATAATGAAGTATAATAAGGGTCAGAAGAGCACATATTAAACATTATATTTTAATAAGGGAGAATATATAATGAAACAATTTGATGAATTATCTCTCTTAGAAATTGTTGATGAAGTTAAAGATGGAGATTTAATTGGGATTCCAGCGGATTATTCTGGAGTTCCAATGGTATTCACAAAAGAACTCATAAAAAAAGGCGTAAAGGACTTAAAACTATATTGCCTCCCATTGACAACTATTCAAGGTGATATGTTAATAGGGAGTGGATGTGTTTCTGAAATTGAAGCTGCAGCTGTGACCTTGGGAGAGTTTGGTTTGGCACCTAGATTTTCAGAAGCTGTTGAAGAAGGTCATATATTAATAAAAGATTCTACATGCCCAGCATTGCATGCTCAACTTCAAGCTACTGAAAAATCTGTTCCATTTATGCCTCTAAGAGGCGTAATTGGTTCTGACATACAAAAATATAGAAACGATTGGCAAGTAATTGAAAATCCAATGAAATCTTCAGGTAACAAGAATGAGCCAATCTTGTTACTTCCTGCGGTCCAGTTAGATGTATTAATATTTCATGCACCTTGCGTGGATAAAAATGGAAACATTCAAATTGGAAGAAGACGGGAATTGGCAACTCTTGCACATGCCTCAAAAAAGGTATTTGTAACAACTGAACAAATTCTAGATATTGATTTTTTTGATGACGAATTATCTGCTGCAACCTGTTTGCCGGCATTATATATTGACGGAATATCTGTTGTTGAAAATGGAGCGTGGCCTTGTGCTTTACCTGGTGTTTATGCTGCAGATAATGATGAAATTAAAAAGTACTCTATTGCTGCAAAGACACAAAAAGGCTTTGAGGATTATATGAAAAAGTTCTTGTTTAACTAACTTAAGGGTTTAATTTTTTGATTGAACTTAAGAGAGAAGAGTTATTAATAAGTCAATTAGCTGAGTTGCTAGTTAATGATAAACACATAGCCGTTGGTGCTGCATCACCAATTCCAGGTGCCGCGGCTTTGCTAGCAAAAGAAGAAGCTAAAATACAAAATAATAGATTAAGAGTTACAATTTTACATTCAAATAAATATAATAATTTCACTGATGGTGCTAGGGAACTCTTTGATTGTGCGGCTCAAGGCAGAATAGACACGTTCTTCTTAGGAGGTGTTCAAATTGACGGCCAAGCTAATATAAATTTAGTTGGCACTGGAAGTTATGAAAAAATACAAAAAAGATTTCCAGGTTCATTTGGATCTGCTTTGATGTATTTTGTAGTTCCACAAATTATTTTATTTAGAGAAGAACATTCACCAAGAACTTTAGTTGATAAAGTAGACTTTATTTCTGCGCCTGGATTTTCTGATGAAAATATCTACAGACCAGGAGGACCAAAATTTCTATTAACGAATAGAGCTTTATTCCAATTCAACAAACAAAAGAAACGTTTCTGTCTTTTAAAAATTCATAAAAATGAAAGCGTAGAAAATATAATTAAACTTACTGGATTTGAATTTGACGTTGATGATAAAATAACAAATATGTCTATCCCAGATAAAACTCGCATAGATATATTAAGAAATAAGATTTCTTATATGGTCTCAGAATTTTATCCAGAGTTTGCCGATAGGATTTGGGGTGTTTAACTTGTAATGAGAAGACCTGCCTTATTACTATTAATTTTAATTAGTACTTTTTTAATATCTTACATATATCTTCAAGAAATTTTCAATTTAGATAAATTAAAGGAACATATTACTTTTTTGAAAATATGGGTTAATAAAGAAATTTATATATCAAGAATTTCATTTTTTACTTTATATGTAATATTTTCAGGTTTGTCTTTTCCTTTTGTTCCTAGTATTTTGACCATTGCCGCTGGAGCCTTGTTTGGAGTTATTGAAGGTGTAATTATAGTTTCCTTTGCCTCTTCGGTTGGGGCATGTATTTGTTTTTTACTATCGAGATATCTTTTAAAAGATTTTATTAATAATAAATTTGAAAAAACAAAAGTCATTCTAGACAATAAATTTAGCAAAAATGGTACTTATTATCTTTTAAGTCTTAGATTAATACCCACTATTTCGTTTGTATTAATAAATCTAATTATGGGAGTGTTACCTATTTCGCTTTTTAGGTTTTATTACATAAGTCAATTAGGAATGCTTCCTGCAACAGTAATTTATGTAAATGCTGGCTCAGAAATTTCGAAAGTTAATAGCATTAATGACATTATGTCATTTACACTTATAGTAAGTTTTATATTAGTAGCTACTCTTCCAATTTTGATAAAGTTTTTAATGAATTATTTTACCAAGCTAAATAATATTTAAGTGTTTTTTCTGTTTTGCACTAAATTTTGAACAACTTGTGGATCAGCCAATGTCGATACGTCACCTAGTTCCTCATGTTCATTTGCAGCTATTTTTCTAAGTATTCGTCTCATTATTTTACCTGACCTTGTTTTAGGAAGACCTGGGGCAAATTGAATTAAATCTGGTGTAGCAATGGGACCTATTTCTTTTCTTACCCATTGTTTTAACTCTGTCAATAATTCTTCTGATGTTTTTACTCCAATATTCACAGTAACGTAGGCATAAATGCCTTGACCCTTAATGTCATGTGGGTAACCAACAACTGCTGCTTCAGCAACATCTTTGTGAGCTACGAGAGCAGACTCAACTTCTGCTGTACCCATTCTATGACCAGATACATTTATTACATCATCAACTCTTCCTGTTATCCAGTAGTATCCGTCTTCATCTCTTCTACATCCATCACCAGAAAAGTACCTTCCTGGAAAAGTTGAAAAATATGTATCTATAAAACGTTGGTGGTCACCAAAAACTGTCCTCATTTGACCTGGCCAAGACATATTAATACACAGATTCCCTTCAGTTGCTCCAGTTAATTCTTTGTTATCACTGTCAACAATAACTGGCAATATTCCAAAAAAAGGTTTTGTGGCAGAACCTGGTTTTGTGTCAGTGGCTCCTGGTAAAGGAGTGATTAATATCCCCCCAGTTTCAGTTTGCCACCAAGTGTCCACTACCGGACACCTTCCATCACCAACAACATTGTTATACCAATTCCATGCTTCTGGATTAATTGGTTCTCCCACACTACCTAAAATTCTTAGGCTGTCGCGTTTTGTTGTTTTTACCGGCTCACTGCCTTCAGCCATCAATGCTCTTATTGCTGTAGGAGCAGTATAGAATATATTGACTTTATGTTTATCCACTATTTCCCAGAATCTACTTACAGTAGGGTAGTTTGGTACACCCTCAAACATTAATGTAGTAGCGCCATTTGATAATGGTCCATAAACTATATAAGAATGTCCTGTTACCCAGCCTACATCTGCAGTACACCAATAAATTTCATTTTCTTGATAATCAAAAACATAATGGTGTGTCATAGAAGCATAAACCATATATCCTCCAGTTGTATGAAGAACTCCTTTAGGTTTACCTGTAGATCCTGAAGTATATAATATAAACATTGGATCTTCGGCATTTATTTCAGCGGGTGGACAATTAGCTGAAGCTTTTTCCATTTCTTCATGATACCAAATATCTTGGCCGTTTATCCAATTAATTTCAGCTCCTGTTCTTTTAACTACAATTGTAGTTTTGCACATTTTAGCTTTTGAAATAGCCTCATCAGTATTAGATTTTAAAGGTATCGTTTTCCCTCCTCTTATACCCTCATCCGCAGTAATAATAATTGTTGAATTACAATCCTCAATTCTTCCAGCTAGAGCGTCTGGAGAAAAACCACCAAAGACAACTGAATGAATAGCTCCTATTCTTGTACATGCTAACATTGCTACTGTTGCTTCTGGAATCATTGGCATATAGATTGTTATTCGATCACCTTTTTTTGCACCAGCATTTATTAATACATTTGAAAATTTACATACTTGTTCATGAAGTTCGTTATAGCTAATATGTTTGGATTCATTTGGGTCATCACCTTCCCAAATAATTGCTGTATTATTACCTTTTGTTTCTAAATGTCTGTCTAAACAATTATAACTAGCGTTTAGTGTTCCATCCTCATACCATCTTATATGAAGATCTTCTTTATTATAGGACACATCTCTAATTTTTGTGTAGGGCTTCATCCAGTCAATTCTTTTACCATGTTGTTCCCAAAATTTTTCAGGAGAAGTAATAGATTCTTCATACATTTTTTTATATTCATCTTTATTTGCATGAGAATTTTTAATTATGTAAGAGGATGGTTCATATAAATCTTTATTAGTCATTTTCTAATCCTTTTATATTTCTATAGGTTA
>CACNFD010000024.1 GCA_902619615.1 uncultured SAR116 cluster alpha proteobacterium
ATGGGAAGCATTATTTGATAGTCAGTTCAAAGGCTATTCATCAATACAAAATAGTTTAGGACCTACTTTTACTATAACTGCAATCTATCTAAAACAATCTAACAAGCAAGACATAAAAAATCCCTCGAACATGACAAAAGATGAAATCAAAGGCGTTTGTGAATTTTTAATTAAAATGAAAAAAAGAGGGCAGTTTAAAAAAATATGGGAGAGTTTTAACGAGGGTGTGGAGCTGCTTGCCAATGGAGAAGTCTTGGTATCTTCTTGTTGGGAGCCTATGGCTATTTCTGCACAAACAAAAGGAAAGGAAATAAAATATGGTGTCATGAAAGAAGGTCATTTATCATGGAATAATATATGGATGTTTACCAAAGGTGGTCAAAAAAGAGGACAGCAGAAAAATTTTAATAAATTGATGGATCTATACCTTTCACCATGGTTTGGTGTAAGATTACTTGATAAATATGGTTTTACGCCTCAAATGACAGGCATGAAAAAATATATAAATAATTTAGAAAATCTTGATAATTTAAAAAAACGGGTTCTAACTGAAAGGTTAGATGATAAACTAAAACGAATTTCAATAAAAGGCAATTCCTGGCAAAATTTATATCCAAAAGAAATTCTTACATATAAAGATTGGTGGCAAAAGTTTTTAGCTGCTTAAATTTTAAACTTTTAAGGATTAAGTCATGGTATATGGAGAAATTTTTAATAATTTAAGAGAAAAAAATTTATCAAATTGGTTGCTATATACTCAACATGATTTTTTAAAAAAATTATCAGAAGGCACTTTGAAAAAGGAATATTTTTTTAATTATTTAAAACAAGACTACCTTTTTCTTATTCAATTTTCTAAAGCTTGGTCTTTAGCAGTTCTAAAATCAGACAACTTAGATGAAATGAAAATTTCTGCAAGTACAGTTAATGACCTCATTAATTTTGAAATGCAACTTCACATTGATTTGTGTAATGGATATGGAATTTCAAAAACTGATTTAGAGGGCACGGATGAGCAGAATGAAAACATAGCTTACACTAGGTATGTACTTGAGTTAGGCTATTCAGGTGATTTTCTAGATTTATTATCTGCATTAGCTCCATGCGTCCTCGGTTATGGTGAAATTGGTTTAAATTTAAAGAATTTTAAACCTAATAATTTAATGTATCAAAAATGGATTGAAACTTACGCTAGTAATGAATATCAAGAAGTTTGTAAAAATGTATCTCAATTAATAGACAACTCATTTTTAATTAGGCTAAGTGAAAATTATAAAGATACATACAAATGGGTTCAGGCAAACAAAATTTTTAACAAAGCGACTTTGCTTGAAGTTGATTTTTGGAATATGGCATTAAAATAATAAAAAAGGGTATTTTTTCAAATACCCTTTTAAAAAAACAATTAAGAAAAACTATTTTGTGCTACTGTCATTGCAACTAACATCGGAATAGACAAAATTGTATTCTTTCTAGAAAATAACATTGCTTTTCTAGCTGCTTTTGCTTTAGTTTCTGCATCAACTGCTACAATTCCAAGTGCTTTCTTTTGATTAGGCCAAATTACTAACCATACATTCAAAAACATTATAATTGCTAGCCACATTCCAACTCCAATAGGCCAATGTCCATTTGAAAAAGTCATTGCATCATGTAGGTAGCCATTCAAATGAGCTAAAATAAAACCTGTAACAACAGTCGCTACTGCTCCCCATCTAAACCACCATAACGCAGCTGGTGCTATTACCTTACTTATTGCTGGTTTTTGATCATCAGGAATATTTGGCATGTTAGGAATTTGTACAAAATTGAAATAATACAAGATTCCAACCCACATAACTCCAGATAAAACATGAAGCCATCTTAGAAGCCACATATTAAATGCTGTCTGATCAAATGACCCTTGTGATAAAAAGAATATAAATATAATTGCAAAAACAAATCCTGTTATAACAGCACTTCTTAAATTAGTTAACATTGAAGACATAAGTTTTCTCCCAAGATTATTAATCTTTGATATCTCATTATATATAGAATTTTAATTTAAACATAGCATTATTGTATCTATGGAAGTTTTCTATAATTTATATTATTATCTTTATGTAAATTTTGAGGATAGTTAAGATGAATATATATGACGTTCATATTAAAAATGGAGAAATAATTGACGGTACAGGTGCCCCAAAATTCAAGTCTGATATTGTTATTGATAATGGAAAGATAATAGGAGTATTTCCTGCTGAGAATGGTGATGTGCGAGATCCCTCAGAACATCATTTTCTATCTAATTTTACAGCAAAACTTACTATAAATGCAAAAAATAAGATTATTTCACCAGGTTTTATTGATGTCCATACACACGATGATGATAATGTTTTTCTAGACCCATCTATGTCTTCGAAAATAAGTCAAGGAGTTACGACCTGCGTAGCAGGTAATTGTGGCATTAGTTTAGCACCATTTAGTTATAAAGGTGAAGTTCCAGCTCCAATAGCACTTTTAGGAAAATCAGAAGTATTCAGATTTCCTCGTGTAAATGATTATAAAGAAGAATTTAATAACAAACCAAGTTCTGTTAATTTGGCCTTATTAACAGGGCATTCTATGTTAAGAGTTGAAGCAATGAATGGTGAGTATGATAGACCAGCTACGTCGAAAGAAATTTCTAAAATGGTTAATAAACTCAAACTAGCCCTTGAAGATGGCTCTATTGGTCTTTCAACTGGCTTAGCTTACCCCGCGGCAAATGATGCACCAACGTCAGAAATTATAGAGTTAGCAAAAATACTACCTGAATTTGATGGGATTTTTACAACACATATGCGTAATGAAGCAATTGATGTCATTAAATCTGTAAATGAAACTATCAAAATATCTTCCACAGCTAAAGTTAGAACTGTAATCTCTCATCATAAATGTGCGGGAAGAGAAAATTGGGGAAAAAGTAAAAAAACATTAGAATTAATTGGAGAAGCTAAAAAAAATAATTTTCTTGATCTTGACTGTTATCCATACACTGCCAGCTCAACCATGTTATTAAAAAGCTTTGTGAAACGTGCTGATAAAGTTTTAGTTACATGGTCTGATAACTATCCTGATATTTCTGGACAGGATTTAAATGATTTAGCTCAACAATTTGGAGCTAGTATTGATGAAACAATTGATAAATTATATCCAGCAGGTGCCATTTATTTTCAAATGGATGATCAGGACTTAAACAGAATTTTACAATTTCCAGGTTCTATGATTGGATCTGACGGTATACCTGGAGATAGGCATCCTCATCCGCGTTTGTGGGGAACATTTCCTAGAGTTTTAGGTAAATATTCTAGGGAGATGCAACTTTTTCCACTTGAAGAGGCGGTTTATAAAATGACTGGCAAAAGTGCTTCGGTTTTTGGTCTTGAAAAAAGAGGTATAATTGATGTTGGTAATTATGCAGATTTAGTTATTTTTAATCCTGAGACAATAATTGACAAAGCATCATATCAATCACCTAAACTTCATTCAGATGGCATTGAGAATGTTCTTGTTAACGGAGAGGTTGTTTGGCAAGAAGATAAAGCTACCCAAAATAGACCAGGAATGTTTTTAGAAGGCAAAAAATTTCACTAATCTACACTGTTTTTTCTAAATCTTTGTATTTTACAGGGCTAAAACCATATTTTTGGTATAGGTAAATTGCACTTTTATGATCAAGAGAACAGGTGTTAACAGTCAATTTCTTTATTTTTTTACTGTCCCATGCTGTTAATATAGCTGTTTGTAATAAATATTTTCCTAAACCTATACCAATCACTTCGTCAACTAAACCAAAAAAACTAAGGTCACAAATATCTTTTTTTCTATAATCCAACATGTAGAATCCAACTGGCCATCCATCTTTGATTAATGTATAAAGTAGTACATTTTTATCATTTACGAATTCATCGATTTCATCCTCATTTTTTCTTAACCAATCTGTCCAATAGTAATTTTTCCCAACCTGTTTGTAGAAAAACAAAAAATACCACGCAGGAAAACTTTCTGCTAATAATATACTAAGTTTGTGTTTTAAATGTTTGGGCCAATTAAAACTTGGCTTTCTATTCATTTCTAAATAGGTCACTCGATATTTTAATTTTTTTTTATTCATTTAAATCAAACTTTCAATTTACTTTCATAAAAGTTTTTTGCAGTATTATAAATCAATTTTAAATAATTTAATAATTTTCTTTGGAGTAATAATGAAATTAATTGATCACCTTATTAATGGGAAAAGTACTAATTTTTCTGGGCTTTCATCTACCCCAGTTTTTAATCCTGCTTCTGGTGAGGAAACAGCAAGAGTTGTCTTGGGTACATCCGATTGCATAAACGCGGCTGTTAAGTCTGCAAAAGAAATTTTTCCTAAGTGGTCTAATACTACGCCAATAGTCAGGGCTAGGAAAATGTTCAAGCTAAAAGAATTAATAGAATTCCGACAAAATGAATTGGCAAAATTAATTTCTCAAGAACACGGCAAGACCTTTGATGATGCGCTTGGTGAAATTGGTAGAGGATTAGAAGTTGTTGAGTTTGCATGTGGCATCCCAAACCATCTTGCTGGTAATTACACTAGTAATGTTGGGAGATTTGTTGATAGTTGGTCAGATTATCAACCTATGGGAATTTGCGCAGGAATAACACCATTTAATTTTCCAGTGATGGTGCCAATGTGGATGTTTCCAGTAGCCATTGCATGCGGTAATTGTTTCATTCTCAAACCTTCTGAAAGAGATCCAAGTTCAACTAGGTTGTTATCTGAAATTGTTCTAGAAGCTGGTATACCACCAGGAGTTTTAAATTTAGTAAATGGTGGAAAAGAGACTGTAGATGCAATTTTACAACATAAAGATATTAGCGGTGTAAGCTTTGTAGGATCCACCCCAATTGCTGAGTACGTTTATAGTGAAGCAGCTAAAAATGGTAAAAAAGTACAAGCTATGGGAGGTGCTAAGAACCACATGGTTGTGATGCCAGATGCTGATATGGAAATGGTAGGTGATGCAATTATGGGTTCAGTTTTTGGGTCCGCTGGAGAAAGGTGTATGGCTATATCAGTTGTGGTACCAGTAGGTGAAGGAACTGGGGATAAAATAAAAGAGATAGTAAAGCCAAAAATTGAAAATCTAAAAATAGGACCTGGATTAGATCCTGACTCAGAAATGGGTCCTTTAGTCACATCAGATCATCTTCAGAAAGTCCAAAATTATATTGATAAGGGTGTAGAAGAAGGAGCTGAATTAGTCGTTGATGGAAGAAATTTGAAACTTCAAGGTTATGAAAATGGTTTTTTTATTGGTGGGTCATTCTTTGACAATGTAACAACTGATATGTCCATTTATAAAGAAGAAATTTTTGGTCCCGTTTTATCAATGGTTAGAGCTAAAGATTTTGATTATGCCTTAGATATTGTAAATAAGCATGAATATGGGAACGGAACAGCCATCTTTACATCAAATGGTGGTGTTGCAAGAAAGTTCTCAAATGAGTGTCAAATTGGTATGGTAGGTGTAAATGTTCCTATTCCTGTTCCAGTGGCATATCACTCTTTTGGTGGATGGAAAAGATCTGCATTTGGAGGTCATGGCGTTTATGGAATGGAAGCAGTAAGGTTTTATACTAGACTTAAAACTGTTACAGGAAGATGGCCTTCTGGCCATCATACTGGTGCTCAGTATACATTTCCAAGTAACAGCTAACTCTTAAGCATTTTGGAAAAGTCTTTAATTTCTGGCAATGGCCATTTATCAGTATCATTAGGAACTTTGAAAACATTAAGTGTCATCGAAATTAGGTTGTAATAACCACATATACCAACAACATCTATTGCTGCGGTCTCATCAAGTATGCTTACAAGGTTATTGTAGGTATTATCAGAAACATTTTTTAAGATGTTTGCTTCAGCCGCAAAGTCAAAAACAGCCTCTTCTTCTAATTTATTAAAATTTGGCCTTCTGCCTTGACTTATAATCTCTACATCATGAGGATCTATTCCACCTTCTATGGCTAGAGGTGCATGATGCTCCCATTCAAAAGCAGATGACCAAACTCTTCCAGTAGTAATAATGGCAAGTTCAGATAACCCTTTTGATAAAGAAGTACCGTATCTTGCGTATTCTCCTACAGTTTGAGCGCTTTTGGCTAGGCCAGGATTGTTGAGCCAAATTCTAAGTGGGCCAACAACGTGGCCTCTTGGGCCACTTACAATTGTATCGTGGATTTCTTTTTGTTCTTCAGTTAAATCTTCTACTTTCCAATCTTTAATTCGAGTCATAAACATTCCTTTATAAATATGTTAATTTTTCTAATAAAATTTCGTCACTATATTGCCATCCTAGTAATGATATACCAATAGGACCAGTATTATCTCTAAATTTTGGCATCGATATTTGCGGTCTTGATGTCATTCCAGCTATCGATGTGAACTCCATTAATTTTTTCCTATATGAAGCTAATTGTTCATCACTTTGACCACACTTAAGTGATGAAAAAGGTGTTGTTGGGAGAAGAGCAATAATGCCTTTTGGTAAAGATTTATCAATTTCTACTTTAAGTTTTTCTCTAAACTTTTGAGATTTATTTATCTCATCAGTAGTAATTTTCATTGCCATTTCAATTCTGTTATTTATTTCAGGTGATATTTTGGGTTTGTTTACTAAAATCCAAGGAATAATATTTTCTTTTATTTCTCCACCTTGAAGAATTCTGAAATTATCTGCAATCTCTTCTTTATTATGCTTTGATAGGCGAATTTTTTTAATTTCTGGAAATTTATCATTAATATAATTATTAAAAAGTTTTACAATTTCAGGACTTGCTAATTCTAAAATATCTTCTGCTATTACAAACTCTTTAAATGAAACTTTAGTTTTTTCATTTAAATTTAAAAGAACACAGCCTATTTTCTTAAAAATATCTATATCCTTAGCAAACCAGCCTAAAGTATCAAAACTTGGTGCCATTGGATAAACACCATCTGTGTTAATTCTGTTATGTGTAGGTCTTATGCCAAATAGACCACAAAAAGAAGCTGGAACTCTTACTGAGCCACCAGTATCAGATCCAATTGAAAAATCATATAAGTTTGTAGTTAATGCAGCTGCTGAACCTGAGCTTGATCCACCAGGTACACACCCAGGAGCATTTAAGTTAGCGGGTGTGCCGTAGTGAGCATTTTCACCTATTAACGAATAAAAAAATTCATCACAAATTGTTATTCCTTTTAAAATTGCCCCTTGATTTAGAATATCTTTTAAGAAAGGTGCATAATCATCTGCGGGAGGGCATTTATTATAAAAATCAGGGTTGCCACATGATGTTTTAAAATTCTTTATTTTACACATATCTTTAACTAAAAATTTCAAGTTATTTAAGGAACCACTTTTATTTAAAAAAATATGATTTTTAGGTGAATGAGACACTAAATATGACAAATATAACTCTTTATCTTTTAAAATTTGAAAATTAAGTTTAATAATTAAGTTTAATATTAAAACATCTTAGAATGGAGACAATATGAAAGTAAATGGTAAAAATTATACTTCCATATGGATTGAAGATAATAATAAAGTTTTTATAATTGACCAAAGGTGGTTGCCACACGAATTCAAAATAGTAGAACTTAAAAATCTTAATGATTTCTGTTCAGCTATAAAAGATATGTGGGTGAGAGGTGCTCCGCTTATAGGAGTTACAGCTGCCTTTGGATTTGCAAAATCTATGGAAACTGATAATTCTGATGACGCATTAATTAACATAAAATCAAAATTGTTATCAACAAGACCTACCGCTGTGAATTTACAATGGGCAGTAAAAATAATGCATGATTTACTTCTTAATGTAAATAAAGATGATCGAGTAGATGAAGCCTTTAAAAAAGCAAAAACAATATTAGAAGAAGATATTAGTGCTAACTATAGAATTGGTAAAAATGGTTATGAAATTATAAAAAATATTATTAACAAAAAAAATGCAAATTCTTTAAACATTTTAACACATTGTAATGCTGGATGGTTAGCTACGGTTGATTGGGGAACTGCCACTTCTCCAATTTATTACGCCAAAGAAAAGGGAGAAAACATTCATGTTTTTGTTGATGAAACAAGACCAAGAAATCAAGGTGCACAATTAACTACATGGGAATTATTACATAATGATATTAGTCATAATCTAATCGTCGATAATGCAGGTGGACATTTGATGCAACATAATGAAATAGATTTGGTCATTGTTGGATCTGACAGAACGTCTGCTAACGGCGATGTTTGTAATAAAATAGGAACTTATTTAAAAGCTTTATCTGCTTATGATAACGATATCCCATTTTATGTTGCATTACCTTCTTCTACTATTGATTGGAACATCAACGATGGTATTAAAGATATTCCTATTGAAGAAAGAGATGCTAACGAGGTCAATTTTGTTCAAGGTAAAGACAAAGATAGCAATATTATAAACGTTGATATTGCTCCAGAAGGTACAAAAAGTAGAAATCCTGCATTTGATGTTACCCCATCTAGATTAGTTTCAGGCTTAATTACGGAACATGGAGTTTTTGAAGCAAATCTCAAATCAATGGAAAAGCTAGAAAAGATAACAAAAGGTCAAATTTAAAATGTTTAAAAATTTATGGAATCAAAAAAATGAAAAATTATTTATAAATTCATTAGGTAAATCAAAATATGATTTTGATTTAGGCTCCAGAGTTTATACCTCAAGATTGATTGGTTCTATTCCTGATTTAGTTATGCATGGTGGTGGAAATACGTCTTGTAAAACTAATAAAAAAAATATTTTCAATGAAACCATAAGAGTTATTTGTGTAAAAGGTTCTGGCTGGGATCTTGAAACAATCGAAGCAGAGGGACTTCCAGCTATTAAACTATCGCCACTTTTAGAGCTTAGAAAATTGAATAAGCTATCAGATGAAGATATGGTTAATTTACAAAGAGCAAATTTATTAGACTCTCAATCTCCAAATCCTTCAGTAGAAACATTATTACATGCCTTTCTACCACATAAATTCGTTGATCATACTCATGCAACTCCTTTTTTGATATTAGCTAACCTGCCTAATTATAGAAAAATTATTGAGGAAATATTTGGATCAGAACTCGCTGTTGTGCCATACATAATGCCTGGTTTCGACCTGGCAAAAAAAGCTGCTGACATATATGATTTACAACCAGATTGTAAGGGTCTTTTATTACTTAATCATGGTCATTTTACATGGGGGGAAACCGCAAAAGAATCTTATGAAAGAGTTATTAAACAAACTAATAAAGTCCAAAAATGGATTAATAAAAATTTGAATACAAAAAAGCATTTTCAAAAAAATTTAAAGATAGAAAAAAAAGAATTATCTTTTTTATCTATTATTAGAGGTGATATTGAAAAAAATAGTAAGGATTATAATTTCGTTCCAACTTTTGATATAAGAAATGATAAAAAAATTAGTAACTTTTTACTACGTAAAGACCTTAATGTTCTTGCAAAAAGAGGAGTTGCTTCTCCTGATCATGTAATAAGAATAAAAGGAAATCCACTCGTTTTATCAAAAAATTTTAATGAAAAAGAAATTGTAATTAAGTTAAATAATTTTCGTAATGAATATATTAATTATTTTAAGATAAATAAAAGAAGATTTAAAAATAAATTAAAAATGCTAAATCCAAATCCTAATGTTATTTGGGCACCAGGCGTTGGCTTAATAGGAATTGGAGGTGACAAAAAAGGAGCCGCACTTGTTGCAGATATTGCTGAACAAAACATTCATGTCATGAATTATGGAGAAATTCTTGGAGGATATTATCCAATTAAAGAAAAAGATCAATTTGATATTGAGTATTGGTCATTAGAGCAAGCTAAAATTAAAAAAACAAATCCATCTTTAATTAGAGGTAAAACTGTTCTGATAACTGGTGCTGGAGGAATTATTGGAAGAGAAATAGCTAAAGTTTTCAATGGTGAAGGGGCAAACGTTTTTCTTGTAGATAAAGATCTAAAATCACTTCAAGAAACTCATAAATTGATGAATTCAAATTCTACTATTTTGCAATGTGATCTTACAGTCTCAACTGCTCCAAAATTAATTATTAATTCATGTTTACAAATGTTTGGAGGTGTTGATATTTTAATCTCAAATGCAGGCTATGCAATAGAGTCATCCATTTTAGATCTTGACATTAAAACATTAAAAGAAAGTTTTGAACTAAACTTTTTTTCTCATTTTAACTTGGCAAAAGAGGTTTCTAAAGTTCTAATTAATCAATCAGTTGGTGGGAAGATTCTTTTTAATGTATCTAAACAGGCTGTTAATCCTGGTAAGAACTTTGGATCATACGGTCTTCCAAAAGCTACTTTAATGTTTTTATTAAAACAGTTAGCATTAGAGCTTGGTGAATATAATATCAGTGTAAATGGTGTCAATGCTGATAAAATAAGATCAGGTCTATTAACTCCAACAATGATAAAGAAAAGGTCGCAAAGTAGAGGAATTGATGAAAACCAATACATGACAAGTAATTTATTAGCAAAAGAAGTCGAAGCAAAGCATGTTGCTGAAGGATTTATGTCACTGGCAATTTCTGAGAGAACTTCTGCTCATGTATTAACCATTGATGGGGGTAATATTGAGGCTAGCTTGAGGTAATTTTAGTGACCTTCAAAACTACATAATGCTTGAACTTCAATACCGTTATCTTCTATTTTTTTTCTTCCACCTAATTCAGGTAAGTCAATTATAAAAGTGCAGCCAATTACTTTGGCACCTAATTTTTTTATTAATTCAATAGAGGCCAATGCAGTTCCCCCAGTTGCTATTAAATCATCAACTACTAATACATTATCACTTTTATTTACAGCATCACTATGTATTTCAATCGTGGCTTTCCCGTACTCTAATTCGTAATCTTGGCTAATTGTTTTATGAGGTAATTTGCCTTTTTTTCTTATGGGAACAAAAGGAAGAGAAAGCTGATCTGCAATAATACTTCCAGTTATAAAACCTCTAGCTTCTATTCCAGCAATACTAGTCAAACCTCTGTTTTTCCAATAATCACATGTTAAATTTGTTACCTCTTTCATTGCCTCAGGATTAGAATATAATGTGGTAACATCTCTAAACATAATCCCTTGTATTGGAAAATCAGGTATTGTTCTTATGGCGTTTTTAAATTTGTTCATTTTTTGTCCTTAAAATTATTTTTTATTTAATCTTTCTAAAATAACGTCTAATTTATTAATTAAATTTTTATCTCGTTTTTCTGGAGCAGTTATTAGAGCATTATCTAGTGAATTTCTACTGCACTGTAATCCACAAAATTTTATATCTTCATCTAAATAATCAGGCAAAGATTCTATTATTCTTTGAGCTTTAGAAGAATTATTTGTAAGGGTTTCAATTATATCCGATACTTCTACAGAATCATGATCCGGATGCCAACAATCAAAATCCGTTACCATTGACAAAGAAACATAACAAATTTCAGCCTCTTTAGCTAATTTAGCTTCAGGCATATTTGTCATTCCAATTACATCACACTTCCAATTGTCTTTATACAGTTTTGACTCAGCTAATGTAGAAAATTGAGGACCTTCCATAGTCATATAAGTTCCACCTGAAACAACTTTAATATTAAGCTTTTCTCCAATTTCTAGAATTATATCACTAAATTTTTTACATGTTGGATGAGCTAAACTAACATGTGCCACGCATCCTTTACCAAAAAAGCTTTTGTCTCTCATATAAGTCCTGTCTATAAATTGGTCTACTAGAACAAAATCTCCTGGAGCCAGATCTTCCCTTAGGCTTCCACAAGCAGATACTGATAAAATATCTGTTACACCTAACTTTTTAAGAGCGAAAATATTTTGTTTGTAAGGAACAGTCGATGGAGAATGATAATGACCTCTTCCATGTCTTGGCAAAAAATAAATTTGCAAACCATTTATTTTGCCTGAAAGTATTTGATCAGAAGGATCTCCCCAAGGAGTAGATACATCTATCCATTTTGTATTTTGTAGACTTTTTAAATCATATAAACCAGATCCACCTATTATACCCACGCAGGTTTTCATTTTTAACTCCATTTAAGACTTTACTAAACATTTCAACTATAATTAAAATTATAAATGATGGAACAAAATTTTTCTAGGGAGCAAAAATACTCATGGATTTTAATGAACAAAATGCAACAGAAGCTGTTTTAAGTAGTTTTTCAGGAATTAAAGATAATAGACTTAAAGAAATTATGAGCTCTATAATCACTCATTTACACGAAGTTGTTAAAGAAGTTGAGCCAACTGAAGAAGAATGGATGAAGGCAATAATGTTCTTAACAAAGACTGGTCATATGAGTGACGATAGAAGGCAAGAATTTATACTTTTATCAGATGTCTTGGGTGTATCAATGTTATTAGATGCCATTAATAACAGAAAATCCAAAAATGAAACAGAAACTACAGTCTTGGGTCCATTTCATACTCCATCTTCAAAAATGAAAAATGGTGATAATATTGCAAATAATGTTGAGGGTGAAAATTGTATAGTTAAAGGAAAGATTGTTGACGTTAATAATAACGCAATTTCAGGAGCAAGTATTGAAGTATGGCAATCTGGCCCAGATGGATTATATGACGTTCAAAAAGAAGGTGATTTAGTTGATTTAAGGGGTACTTTTATGTCTGAACAAGACGGTTCTTACATTTTTAGAACTGTTAAACCACAATATTATCCAATACCTGTAGATGGACCTGTTGGAGACCTTTTGAATAGTTTAGACAGACACCCATTTAGACCAGCGCATGTTCATTTCATGGTCAAAGCAAATGGTTATAAAGATCTTGTTACTCATGCATTTATTGATGGAGATAAATATTTAGAAAGTGATACTGTTTTTGCTGTCAAAAAAAGTTTAATAAGAAAACTTGAAGAGGGGTTTGATAAAGAAAATAATAAAAAATGCTTTTTTTTAAATTTTGATATTGTAATGGAAAGTATAAAAAAAGGTGCTTAATTAGCACCTTTTAAATTTGTAATTTAAAAAATGACTTTACATTCTTGAAGCAACATTTTCCCAATTTACAAGATTATCGACAAAATTCTTCAAGTACACAGGTCTTTTATTTCTGAAATCTATGTAATATGAATGTTCCCATACATCGCAACCAAGAAGTGTAGTTTGTCCAAAGCAAACTGGATTAACGCCATTTTCAGTCTTAGTTATTTTTAAACTTCCATCTTTGTCTTTTACTAGCCAGCACCAACCAGATCCAAATTGAGTTGCGCCAGCACTGCAGAAATCTTCTTTAAATTTATCCACGCTTCCAAATGATTCAGTTATAGCATTTTCTAACTCTGAGGGCATGCCAACTTTTGATGGTCCCATCATTTGCCAAAATTGCTCATGGTTCCAATGTTGTGAAACGTTATTAAAAATTCCATTTTGGGCCACACTAGTTGCGTCGTATGTGCCTACAATTATATCTTCTAAACTTTTATTTTCCCATTCGGTACCTTTAAGCAAGTTGTTACCGTTGTCTACATATGCTTTGTGATGAATATCATGGTGATATTCCATTGTTTCTTTACTCATACCATGCTCTGCAAGTGCATCTATTGCATATGGTAATTCTGACAATACTAAACTCATAAAATTCTCCTGATTTGTTTTTTATAGAAATAATTATAATTGCTAGTTTTACAAGTAATTAATTATAAAACATTGATTTTGATTATCATAAATTCTAATTTGATTTAAGTCATCATAAAATGTAATGATTTTTAAAATTTTAGGGGAGTCCAATGAAACAAAGAGTAATAGAATTAACTAACTTTGGTGCTGCAGAAAATATGAAGCTTAGAGAAGCTGATATACCAACACCAGGTCCTGGGCAGATTGTTGTTAAAAATAACGCTATTGGTTTGAATTATTTAGATACTTATTTCAGAACTGGATTATACCCTTGGCCCAACCAAGAAAAGATAAAGGTTCCAGGATCAGAGGGTGTAGGGCATGTTCATTCTGTTGGGGCTGATGTTAATTTTTTAAAAGAAGGTGATAAGGTTTCTTATGTTACTCCCGTTGGTGCCTATGCGGAATATGCTCTCATTAATGCTGCTCATGCAGTAGAAATTAAAGTAAATGTAGATGATCATGATGTAGTTGCAAGTACACTTAAAGGATTAACTACACATTATTTGCTTCACTTAACATTTAAGTTAGAAAGTGGGATGACTGCTCTCGTACATGCGGCCGCTGGTGGCGTTGGTCAATTGATGGGGCAATGGGGTAGTGAAATTGGCGCTACTATGATTGGAACAGCAGGTGGTCATGAAAAAGTAGAAGCAGCTAAACAAGCTGGTTACCAACACGTAATTGACTACAACAGTCAGGATTTTGTTGCTGAAGTAATGAGCATAACAAATAACCAAAAATGTGATGTTGTTTATGACAGTGTTGCAAAATCAGTTTTTCCTGGATCTTTAGATTGTCTGAAGCCTAGAGGTTTATGGGCATTATTTGGGCAAGCATCAGGACCTATTACTGATTTTAATTTAGCTATGTTGTCTGCAAAAGGTTCTTTATTTGCAACTAGACCAACTTTATTTACTTATATCGCAAATAGAGATGAGTATAACGACGCTTCCTATCAACTCTATAGTAGAATTGCTGATGGAAGATTAAAAGTGGCTATTCATGACAGAATACCATTAGAAAAAATTGTGGATGCACACAATTTGCTTGAAGGTAGAAAAACTAAAGGTGGAATTGTAATTACTCTTTAAATGTAAGGATAAGAATATGATAGATTTGTATACTTGGCACACACCAAATGGAAGAAAAGTATCTATAATGCTAGAAGAAATAGGAATGACATATAATGTGTTTCCTATAAATATAGCGAAGGACGAACAGTTCCAGCCTCACTTCTTAGAGGTTTCTCCAAACAATAGAATTCCAGCAATAATGGATAAAGAAAATAATAATTATTCGCTTTTTGAATCAGGTGCAATTCTAATGTATTTGGCTGAAAAAAGTGGAAAATTAATTAATAAATCTAATTCTGATGAATATTATAGAACCATTGAATGGTTAATGTGGCAAATGGGAGGTGTAGGCCCGATGTTTGGTCAAGTGCATCACTTTGTTAAATATAACAAAGGAAAGTCTGCTTATGCTGAAGAGAGGTATTCTAAAGAAGCAAGAAGATTATATGGTGTTATGGATAAGCGTCTTGGTCAGCATCAATATATGTCTGGAAAAGAATATAGTATTGCTGATATATCAATATGGCCATGGACTGCTAGATTTGATTGGCAAGAAATTGATCTAAGTGAATATAAAAATGTTACAAGGTGGTATAAAGAAATGGTTGACAGGCCAGCTGTCCAAAAAGGTTGGCTTGTTCCGCATAATGATCAATTAATTCCATCACCATAATTTAGTAATACTTTGGCTATTAAAATTTCAATTGCTGGTCTTGGTTGGTGGGGAAAGGTGATAATCGAAAGATTGTCATGTTCAAATAAACTTGAAATTGTAAACTTGATTGAACCATTCCCAGATCAAGAGGCTTTAAAACTAGCAAAAGCTAATAATCTAGAAATCTATAAAGATTTGGACGATGCTTTGAGTACCAAAATGTTTGAAGCAATAGTTTTGTGTACTCCTAATTCATTTCATATGGAACAAACACTTAAAGCGTCAAAATTGGGAATACATGTTTTTTGTGAGAAGCCTCTTTCATTAAAATCATCTGAGGTTAAAGAAATGATAAATGCCTGTAACCAAAATGGATTGGTTCTTGGCGTTGGTCATGAAAGACGATTTGAAAAGGGGTGGATGAAACTAAAAGAAATTATAAATAGTAATAAACTGGGTAATATCATGCATGCTGAGGCGCATTTCAGTCATGATAAATTAGCTAACCTTCCAGTTGATAATTGGAGAGCGGATCCAGAATTTGCACCTGCTGCTGGTATGACAGGTATGGGAGTGCATTTAACAGATCTTATGATTTGGTTATTTGGTCCAGTATACAAAGTTTTTGCTTCTACTGCAAAGAGGGCTCTCAAATTTAAAACAGGTGACGTCGTAACAGCAAGTTTGCAACACTCTTCTGGTCTTAATAGTCAAATAACTGCAATATTAAAGACACCCCACTACCAAAGAGTAACTATTTGGGGAGAAAGTGGCTGGGTTGAGCTAGTTGACAGTTCTCACCCTGATACACCAGGTCCGTCTTTTATGAAAATGGTTATGAATGATGGTACAATTAAAGAAGAAAAATACGAATGGACAGATACTGTATCTGCAAATATTCACAATTTCATAGATAGCATTCAAGGCCAAAGTAAATATCTTTTCACCGATGTTGAAAAGTTTCAAAACATTTCTGTATTAGAGGCTATTTATAAATCTAGTTTATCGAAACAAAACGAAAAAGTAGAGAGTTTTAATTAAGTTTCAACGATTTTTAAATTTAGTTTTTCTATAGATAATCTATTTAGTAATAGTAAAATTGAAGTTATGAAAAGGCACATTGTGAAACCCCCGTATTGGAAGGTAAGTCCAGATAATAGTGTTCCAATTAATCTTCCAAAAGCATTGGACATATAATAAAATCCAACATCAAGTGTTACTCTATTTTTATTTGTGTAATTTAAAATTAAAAAAGAATGAATAGATGAATTTATAGCAAACACAAATCCAAACATAAAAAGTAAAAATGTAACATTGTAAATACTATATTCTTCTAAAAAATAGTTGAAGCTTATCAAGAGCAGAGGAATTGCTGTTAGAAACCCAGCCCAGAACTTAGTTTGTTTGCTGAAAGATTTATCTTTTGATAATATTTTGGGAGTAATGGTTTGAACAAGTCCGTAAAATACAGTCCATGCAGCCATAAATGTTCCAATAATAAAAAAGGCTTTTTTATTTTCATCTAATGATCCATCCGATAAGGCTGAGTATAAAAATATAGGCAACCCAACAACAAACCATGTATCTCTAGATCCAAAAAGAAAAACTCTTCCTAGGCTAAGGTAATTGATATCCTTGTTTTTAGAAAAAACTTCTGAAAACTTTGACTTATGATTAACCTTAGAAATATTAGTTTTTAAATTAATTAATAAAAGTACGAACATTAAAGCAAGAATTAAGGCCATTATTATAAGTGAGGTTTCAAAGCTAGTAAAAGAGAGAAGAATAGCTCCTGTTAGGAAGCCAAATCCTTTAACAGCATTCTTGGATCCAGTCATAAGAGAAACCCATTTAAATAATTTTGAGTTTTTATTAGGGGATAGTAGTTTAACAGAGCTTTTAGCGCTCATCTTTGTTAGATCTTTAGCAATACCGGACAAACCCTGTGTAAACATTACAAAAAGAACTGATAAAGTAGTGCTCCATGTTTGATCTAGTTGAGTTAAAATCATTAAAGAGAGTATTTGAAGGATTATCCCAGCAAACAATGTAGTATTGAGACCAAATTTTTTAGCTATCCATCCAGCACCAAGGTTGGTAATCATGCCTAAAAATTCATATAATAAAAATAAATATGCTAATTGAAGGGGTGTATAACCTAGAACATGAAAATGAAGTAAAACTAACATTCTCAATGCGCCATCAGTTAACATAAAAAACCAATAAGCAAGAGTGATTAGAGCAAAAGAAATTTCTTTGTTATTAAGTTTGATCATTATTTTAAGTAGCTTTGATCACCATATTTACTATATCAACCAATCTATTGGCATAACCCCATTCATTATCATACCAAGCATAGATCTTAACCTGTGTATCATTTACAACCATTGTAGATAAGCTATCAATAATTGAACTTCTAGGGTCATTTATAAAGTCAGTTGAGACTAATGGACGTTCTTCGTATCCTAATATATTTTTTAATTCGGTTTCACTTGCTGATTTAAGCAGGTTGTTGATTTGATCTTTGTTAGTTGATGATTTCATTTCAAAAACACAATCAGTTAAAGAACTATTTAAAATAGGGACTCTGACGGCATGTCCATTTAATTTTCCTTTTAATTCTGGATAAATTAATGAAATAGCTTTAGCTGAACCTGTGGTGGTAGGTATTAAGTTATTAATTGCAGACCTACCTCTTCTAAGGTCATTATGAGGAATATCAACTAAGGTCTGACTGTTAGTCAAATTATGAATAGTAGTGATAGATCCGTGGTTTATACCAATATTTTCATGTAAAACTTTAATAATTGGGGCTATGCAGTTAGTCGTGCAACTTGCCCCTGTTATTATATTATGTTCTTTTGGTTTATAAATATTATGATTAACTCCATAAGCAATATTTACAATATTATCCTCATTTATT
>CACNFD010000025.1 GCA_902619615.1 uncultured SAR116 cluster alpha proteobacterium
CAGACACTATTTTTGCAGCACATCATAGAGCTGGAATTTTAGATTTAAAAGGTGGTTTTGGATCTACATTAGCTTCATTTATATCAATAAGTAGTGGTGCTTCGGTTGGAATATATGGTCCTCTTGTACATTTTGGAGCAACTGTATCTTCATTTATAAGACGACAAAAATATATTCCAAAAATTCCTCATGATATTATTATTGGGAGTGGTGTTGCAGCAGCTATATCTGCAGGGTTTGGAGCTCCTTTAGCGGGAATTATATTCGCTCATGAAACAGTCTTAAGACATTTTTCTATGAAGGCAGTTGCTGCTCTTGCAATTTCATCTATGGCAGCTAATTTTTCTGCAACTGAGATAGGAATCGTAAGTCCTCCTCTTTTACTTACAGCTATCCCTTTTGAAATGAGTGATATTATCATAAGTTTAGGAATTATTGGTCCATTAGCAGCAATTATAGCAGTTCTATTTATGAAATTAGTACTTTTTCTTGGAACTATTCCTGCCAAAATTAATATAAAAAGCTGGCAAGCTCCAGTAATTGCAGGATTTGCTTGCGGTTTATGTGGAATGATCTTTAGCGAAGTTTTAGGTTTGGGTACCGAAGTTTTGATCTCTGTTATAACAAGCCAACAACTATTAGGGTATCTCTTTGCTCTTTTAATAGGTAAATTAATCTTGACTGCTATTTGCATAGGATTTGGATTTTTTGGTGGAATGTTCTCACCAGCCCTATTTTTAGGTGGAGTATTGGGAGCTATAGTTTTTCAGTTGCCCTTTACTTCCATGAGCCCAGAGCTACTTTCTGTTCTTGCAGTCTCAGGTATGGCTGCCGTGTCAAGTTCTGTTATAGGAGCGCCCATAACTGCTATAATATTAGTATTAGAGCTTACTGGGTCTTATGAATATGCAATTGCCGCAACTTTTCCAATAGTTGTTTGTTCATTCATTACTAGTAGAACATTAGCTAACAGCGTCTTTGATAAACAACTGATTTCTAGAGGCATTGAAATCACAAAAGGTCGCGAACAAATTCGTTTGAATGAAGCTTTAATCAAAAATTATGTTGATCATAACTATACTAGATTGAAATCAACAACTCCAATCAAAAGTGCTGTCAAATTATTAACAAAAGCACAGACAACCGAAGGATACATAGTATCTGATGATAATAAATTTATTAGTAAAATAAGACTAATAAATCTGATCAATAAGAAAGGATCTAATCTGATTAAGTATTCTGAGGCAAAACCACTTATAATTGACCCTAATTCAAATTTAATTTTTGTAATTAAAAAACTCTCAAAGTTTGTTGGTGAGAGTATTCCAATTGTAAACAAGAAAACTAACGAAATGATTGGAATTATATCAGAAAACGATGTTTTACAAGCATATCTAGATATTTCAGAAGAAATAAATCAAATTGAAAAACATTAAATTAAAATAATTTTAAACAATTCAAATAAATATCCGTTTTAGATTGTGTATAAAATTTGTAATTTTGGGGTTGAAAATGAATTATAACGCGTCAATAAAGCAATATTTGACAGATGATATTGCCGCAAAAACTACTAGTTTAAATCCTCACAAAATCATTGAGGAAGTTTTAAAAGATTTAAAAAAGAACATGGAAACATTAGCATATTCTATAGATAATGAGCCAGTAATATCTTCTATCAAATCTCAGAGTTTTTCAAAGTCGCTTACTGCGATTTATATATTGCAATCAAGTTTAAATTTTGACGAAGGTAAAGAAATTGCTGAAAACCTTTATCGTATTTATGAATTTTGTAAAGATGGAGTAATGAAAGGATTTACCAAAAAAGACTCAAAATTTGTTTATGACGCAATACCCCCAATCGATGAAATATTAGATGGTTGGAAACAAATAAGTTAATAACATATTGATTTACTTATAAAAAGATTTATTTATCATGTATAAAGTTGATATTTTAAATATTTATAGGTGATAAAATGTCAAAATATTGTCCTGAATGGATATTTGGAATTTTTAGCGCTCAAACTGCTAAGGAATTTTTATCTTCTAACAATTCAATTGCTGGCATTTCAAGAAAATATTCAACAGCGATCAGCGAACGTTATAATGAAGTTAAATTTGAAGAAATTATGGATGTTGCTGAAAAAATTCTTCAATTTTTATCTGAAATTAATGCTGGGGAAGAAGCTGTAAATTATATTACAGATTATATATATTACCGTGTGAATTATGAATCGAGCGGAAGTGAAAGAAAATTATCTGGTATGTTTTCATCTGCTTTTGATGCGGAAAAAATTAAGGATTACGATTCTGATAAATGCTATAAAATATTTAAAGCAACAATATTTAGTATTAGAAATGATGCTTTACCAAAAGCAACGCCTGGTTGGTTGATTACTGATGTAGAGGATATTGATTGGATTGGAGAAGCATTTACGCAAGAACCAGATTTATTCTAATAATAAAAACTATCGTAAATAGTCAAATAAATTTAATTGTGAAATTTTAACAAATGATTGCTGACTCGCTTGCATAGAAGTTAATTTACTTTGTAAGTTAGTTACTAAGGCTGCAAGATCTGCATCTTTTAAGTCACTAACATCTTTTTCTATACCTAACCTTCTATTAGCCAAAAGCTCAACTTGTCTTTCAAGGGAATTTGTTCTAGCACCGATTTCACCTCTGTTGTTAGAAATGTGGACCTGTGTTGAAGCAACATTGTCTAATTGTTTTGAGGGTAATTGATCATTATCATATAACTTTTGAATACCACCAATATTATTTCCTGATCCATCTGTTGGTTGAACTTTGAAAAATGATGATGGGTTTTTTTGGGCATTTTCTATCCCATAAACTGACAGATTATTGATCTCCATGGGACCATTAACTGAATCAGTTAACTTGATTGTTATTCCATCGTCCATAATAGTTGCAACTACACCAGTGTTACTAAGATTGATTTGCCTTACGAACTCTGATGGATCTTCACCAGTAATCTCAGTTGTTATTGTAGCTGTACCTAAATTTCCTGTTAAATCAAATGTCCAAGTTCCAGGATTTTTGTTTTCAAAGGTAAGTTCAGCTACACCTGTTGATTTTACCGAATTGACACCTCCAGAAGCAGTCCTTATGGAATAACTAATATCTTCTAATGTTTGAAATATTGAAACATTTTCACCTGATGGTCCCTTAACAGCTTGGAATAAAGTACCTCCATCTAGAGTTGTTTCCATTACTCGAGACTCAGAGACAGATAAAGACGCTATTCCTCTATCTCCTTTATAATTAATTTTACCGGCTAAATCTTTTTCAAAAGGAATTGTATTTGTTTTGTAACCACTAAATAAAAAACTTCCATTACTATCCTGAGCATTAGCTAAACTTAATACTTCTTCTTTCATTTGATCAACTTCAATAGCTATTGCTTCTCTGTCTGAAGCACCTAATACATCACTTGAGGCCTGAATAATTAATTCTTGAACTCTAGTAAAAATATTTGACAAATTATCTAAGTTTTTGTCCAGTAAAGATAATCTGTCATTTGCAGAATTTACATTTCTTTCGTATTGCTCAATTTGTTTTTTTATGACATTCAAACCTGATAACTCAACAGACCCAACTGGATCATCTGAAGCCCTTAGAATATTTTCACCAGTTGCTATTTTATTTTGAAGATCTTGAAGTTCTTCTGTTGTTGATGAAAATTGTTTTAACTGCTGTTGATTAAATAATTTTGAACTAATCTGCATTTTAAAACCACTTTATTTATTAAACAACATCTATAAGAGATTGAAACATTTCTTTAGCTGTTTGCAAAATTCGTGCCGAAGCTTGGTAAGCTTGTTGAAATTCGAGTAAATGAGCTGCTTCTTCATCTAAATTAACTCCTGCAAACTCACTTTGGCTTGCTTCTGCCGCGTCAAGAGTGCTAGAAGCTGAGTCCAAGGATAATTTACTTGCTTGAACGTTTGAACCTACTTTAGCAACCGTAGTATTAAAAATTTCCTGAAAATTACCTTTGTTACCACCTGCTTTATCTGATCCTTGAAGATTTAAAATATTAATTATGTTTCTGTTATCTCCAAAGCCATTTATATTACTTGAAAAATCAAAACTATTATTGAGTATAGTTTCGTCAGAAAATTGAAATTTTGCGTTATTAACTTCAAAAACTCTATTAACGTCTAAGATTCTTGATGCAATAGAATGACCAGAAATTTTATCAAAAATTTCCACTTTATTTTTATTTGTAGCATCAACTTTAATAGTTAATTCAGGGTCAAATTCATTATTTAAAATTTCACTTTCAGTAAATTGATCATATTCTGCACTTATTTTTCTTGCACCACCACCCATAACAATTGTAATCAAGTCCTCTGGTGGCAAATTGGTTAAACTTATCTTTTCTGCAACTGAGTTTTCAATTGATCCAATTGGTATGTCAACTTTTACTGGTTCTCCAGAAAGGGAGGTTACTTTTATTCCATCACTATCCACTATAGCACGTACATCTTGGGTTTTAAGACCATAAACTTTGCTTGCATTCGGACTTGGGTCAATCTTAAAATTGAGTTTATCGACTGTATAGCTTAGAGATAATCTGCCTACCTTTTTTGTACCAACTTCTATGGTTAGCCCCGAAGCATTGAATGTACCTGCAGCTGTTCTTGAAGGAACAACAGATGAAATCTGGGTAAAAACTTTTTCTCCAATAATAGTTTCACCTGCTCCCTTTGCGGTTAAAACTTCTGTTTGTGAATTACCAAACTGGTCTAAACCAGTAATTGTATATATATCACCTGAGTCATTTCCTGCTGGTTTAATTGTAATAACTTGAGGTTCCATGACAACAGAAGTTGCTTGTACACCAACCTCAATAGTACTTGCTGTATTATTAGCAACGGAAATAGATGTAATTTCACTAAAAGAAATGGAACCAATAACACTCGAATTGTTAACTCCTGAAATTGTTTCGGTCTTAAACACACCATCAGTATCAAGACCTGAAATTACAAAAGAATTACCAATCTCGTTTCCATTACATTTTATTTTTATTTTACCGTTTAAAGCTTTTGAGTTTTTTAAAGCGCCATCAAAAAATAAATCTCCTGCTGTGGCAGATTGAGTTGTTAAGAGACCATCATCATCTGTAGTTGACAAAACACCATCAGTAATTATACCAACTCCTGCTGACACATTGTTATTAAACAAAGAATCAGGATCAGTTGTACCTGATGATTCATTCCATGTTAAAGTTATTGAAGAAGGTGGTGACCCACTAAGTGCAGTTCCGTCACTATTAAAAAAAACTGGAGTATCACTATTATCAAATTTAATTGAATAGTCTTTTTTAATGTCATTTTCTATAACCTCTATGCCAATTGCTGGACTAGAGGTGGTTGGTTGAACAACAAAATTACCAAGCATTGTTGTTGTACCGTTTTTTAAACCAAATGTTTCAGCATTAGCGGTATTCGCAGTATTGGAAACAATCTTGAACTGTGCTCCTTCAATCGTGCCTTCTGCTGATGCAATAAGTTCATACCCTGGTGCAGTCCCAATTTCTATGTTGCCTAAAGTATTTGATATTGGGGTAATTGAGCTGATAGTTTTAAATAAACCTAATGATACCACAGTTTGACCAGAATTTGGACCAGATATAGTTTCAGTTTTACTTAATCCGTCTGTGCCTGTACCAACTATTGTAAAAGAATTTTCACTTTCGTTTGATGTAGCAGTTATAGATACTCTTGTTCCTAAGGAAGAAACAAAGGCAGGTTTAGTTCCAACGTCAACTTCACCATGGTCACCGTCAACTCTCACCTCAGTAACTGTTTTAAAAACTTTAGTTCCTGTATTAGTGGCATTGTCGCCATTCACTCCAGTAATTTCGTCAGTAATTACATTACCATCTGGATCAGTACCAATAACAGTGAGTTTAAAAGCCGTATTGTCGTCGTTATCACGATTTTTAATTGTTATTATGGAATTTAAAGATGTGCTATCCTTGAGTACTCCATTTAATTGAATTGGTCCTGCACTTGAAGGATTTCGATTCGCAATAATACTATCACTGTCAGCTGCTGTAGAATTTAAACCATTTATTATTAGAGGCGTAGCTGCGGTACCAGTTTGGGACACAGCAATCAAATTGTTTATATTTTCTGATGTACCATTAAATCGTGCTTTAATTCTATTTGTTTCAGGCCCATCAACCAATAATTCTCCTGATGCCATCTTGAGAGTATATACTTGTCCCTCAAAGCTCAGGTCTACTAACTGTCCATCTTTAGGTAATGCGTTTAGGACTTTACTTTTTATTTGAACAGTTGGAGTTTCAGATCTAAGTGATGTAAGTAGCGCTGTAGATATTTCTTTTTGGGTATCTATATTTAGGGCATTTGCATCAATTGTAGTATTCCAATTTCCATCAGCAGCTTTTGTACCAATACGAATTTTACCATTATAAGAAGTTCCTGAGGCATTTATGGACGTCACTGTTTTAAAAATGTTAGAACTAGTAACTATACCACCATTAGATCCAGTAATGGGTTCTGTTATAACCTTATTGTTTAAATCCGTACCAACAATAGTAAAAGTTGTACCTGTAGTGTCCTCTTGACTCTTAATTTGAATTTTTGCTCCTAGATAATTCGACGTTGATAACACCCCATTCATTGAAATGGAACCTGAAGAAAAAGTTTTTAATTGAACTAAACTATCATCGTCATTTATTGTATTATTTGCTACCGTTCCAATGTTTATATTACCACTTGAGTTTGCTGAAGCAGTAATTGATGTTATGGTAGTGAATTTTGTTGAACCCACAGCTGTATCGGCTACCGTTCCAATTTTAATGTTGCCACTTGCAGTAACTGAAGTCGTAATTGAATTTATTGTTTTAAATTTTTTTGTACCTACAGCTGTATTATTAGCTGTCTCACCTGTGATTTGTTCTGTAATAATAGTACCATCTGAATTTGTTCCAGTAACTGTAAATATATTTTTGCTTTCATCCGCAGAGGAGAAAATGGTTACAGCTGCATTTAAATTGTCGACACCATTTAAAGTACCATTTAGTGAGATGTTCCCTGCAGAACCAGGATCACCTATAGTAAATAAGCTGTCATCATCGGTAGCTCTCGCACCTGTAATTTGTTCTGTAATAGTTGTACCATTTGAGTTTGTTCCAGTAACTGTAAATATATTTCCGCTTTCATCTCTAGAACAGAAAATACTTACAACTGCATTTAAATCGTTGGTATCTTTTAAAGAACCATCTAGTGTTATGGTCCCTGCTGTAACTGATTTATTTGTGAGCAAACTATCATCATCGCTAACATATAATTTATAATCTTTTTGATTTAAATCTATTCCATATTTTGATAGTCCAACTATAGCTTTTTTACCATCAGGAGATCCAAGGCTATTATCTAAATCATCAAATATTTCAGGTTTTATAGTAACAACTTCCCCGGTTTTGTTTCTATTTACGTTCACATAGCCATTTGTTAAAGCATCTTTTACAGCTACATTTGAAACTCCTGAGTTTATTTGTGTTGTAAAAGTTTCACTAGATATAAATTTTATTTCACCTTTAATATTGGCCGAAACTTTCTTTGTATCACTTATATCGATTAACAATCTTGAATTTCTTTGTGAGTCATTTTCACTTAATTTTTCAAAATCTTTTCCAAACACCTCCAGAAAAAAGTCAGATGGAGCTTTGATGTTTTTTAAGTTAATGTCGTATCCATCTTTAGACTCAATAATTATTTTCTTAAAATCCCCAATTACAGTCGCTATTAAACCTGTCTGAGAAGAATACTCATTAATTCTTTTTGCAAGTGCTGAGATGTCGCTTGCATCTATGCTTGCATTTATTGAGACTGCTTCAGAATTTTTCCCTTGTAAATCAAATGTTATAGAACCACTAACTCCATCATTGAATGGACCAAGCATAACTTTTGTATTCGCTGATACATTTACCCCAGTTCCCGCTAACTCTGTGTTTAATTTATTTGCTAAATAGAAGGCACTAGAACCCACAGGTACATTTATAGTTTTTTCTATGTTGTCATTATTAATAACTTTAAGAGAATATCCAATCGCTTCTGTCCCGATAGACACCTTGCCAGCTGTATCACCATCTATGCTTATATTTCTAACCTTACTAAAAACTTTACTACCAACAACTGTAGTAGCATTACCACCAGGAATAGTTTCAGTTTGATATAACCCATCTAAATCATATCCTGTAACAGTAAATGTTCTTCCTGATTCATCTTTCTCACATGCAATTGAAATATATGAATTGAGCTCTTTTGAGTGTATTTTTGTTCCATCAAGTGTTATAATTCCAGAAGAAAATTCCTTTATAGAGGCGCCATTTGCGTGTGCTGTTGCAGTAGACGTAAGTGTATTAACTGTTGTCCCCCTAGTTACACCTGTAAAAGATGTGGCTGTTTTACCAGTATAAGTTACATATTCTGTTCCAATTAATAATGTACCGGCTTCAGGATATTCTGTTGTACTTGCGACATTAATGGTAGTAGCTGTGGGATCTAACGCTTGAGAAATGGCAGTATTTCTATCATGTTTTGAAGCTGTTGTACTACTTGCTGCTCTAGTTACACCAGTAAAAGTTGTTCCTGTTTTACCTGTGTATGTAAAAAGCTCGTCACCAATTTGAATTGCACCAACAGAGTCAAATGCTGAAGTGCTGTCCACAGTTATTGTTCCTGAACCAGACATGGTGTCAACACTTCCAATAACTAAAAATACTGAAGCGCTATGTGAATGATCTGCAGCAGTACTACCTTCTTGAGCTCTGGTTACGCCTGTTAGATTATTTCCAGTTACACCTGTATATGTGAAATATTCTGAACCAATTTTAATTGTTCCTCCGGTGCTAGGAAAACTTGCAGCATTAGCAAGAGGTATTTGAGTAATAGCGCTAGTGCCCAATGTTCCACCAGAGTTGTTGTAAGTTGATTCTGCCCCTCTTACAGTGGTTGCAGCTGTATAATTTAATGATGTTTCTGTTAGTGTGGTTTCAATCAACGATAAAGTCTTGGAAGTTAACAAACCATCCATATCTGTTTCTTGTTTATTATAACTAAGATTTGAGCCAAAACTGCTTGTAAAATCACCCTCAGCTGTTTTTCTATTAGAGTTAATCCCTCTATAATTATTATTTAAATAATCATTTCTATATTCAGCACTTTCTAAAAACCCATTTTCAGCTTTTATTAATGAAGCTATTTGAGTTGCATTAAGTGAAGTTCCAGATACATGTCTTCCATCTCTTGTAAAAACTTGTAAGTTACTTGCAGTTGCTTCGCCGGCTGTTAAATTTGAAATAGAAGGGCTAAACGAGTTTCCTCTAGATAAAATAGAAGAACTCGAAATATTTAATGAAGAAGATGCAATGGTAAGGTAACCATTTGATCCAGTGGCAAACAAACCTTTTTTTCTAAAATCATGTTGGCTTTTTCCGTCTAGCATCAAGCCATAGTTAAGTAAATTAGCAAATTCTTCGACGGTTTTAATACCATCTCCAGGGTCAGTAGCTGCTGAATTTATTGTGATTTCTTCATTATTACTACCATCAGTAAGTTTAATGCTGAAGGATGAAAATCCTTTAATATCAGCATCAGAAATAGTAAAAGTCGCAGATGACTGGTTACCCAAAGAGCTTAAATTAATAGATTTGGTAGATGAAGGAATTGTTGTTATAGGACCATCTTTTAAAAAAGATGTCGCAACAAGAGGGTTTCCACTAGAAGTAAAAACTTTATTTAGACTTGGAGGATGATCTATTTGAGTTTGAGTTGTTGAACCTATAATATTTAATTCGACATTTCCAACATTAGAAGCGTTCTTTGAAATTAAACTTTTTGAAGCAGCTGCAAAATCTTCAGGATTTTTAAGATGAAATTTCATAGCACCAGCTTTTGTTAGAGTTGGTGATATTTGAAAACCGTCACCGTCTTTTGGCTGTCCAATTATTTCTATTTGATATCCATTAAAATTAATTTTATTTCCTGTTGCTGTAGATATACCTTTTGAGTCTCTTATTTCCCAATTGTTATTTATTTTTGAATAATTTACAAAAATTTTCTCTTGAATAATTTTACTTGGATCACCCTCAATTACATTAAATTTTAATTGTGCTTTGTTACTAAAATTAGCCTGAGGTAACATTGAATTTACCGTAAACATAGCCTTTCCAGATTTTCCATTAAGATCAATTCCAGATGTTTGAATTTCATTCACATCTTTTGAAAATTGTTCGGCAAGTTTACTTATTTCATTACTAACGGAATCAACTAAATTATAAAAATTTGAAATTCCATATATAATCCCAGAGGAAAAAATACCTGGAGATTTTTTCCCACCACCTTCATTTACAACTAATGTTACATTTTTATCGTCTGAAGCTGAGGATATAATTGACCCCTTACTTCTATTGACTAAAAAAGCACCATTGCCTGAGTCACCCAATCTTACTACAGCTTCGCCAGTATCAGCATAATCCACAGTGAAATTTAAAAGTTTTGATAAGTCTATTAACAACTTATCTCTTGCGTCTAAAACATCATTTGAGGCATTACTTGTACCACTGGTAGCAATTAATTTATTTACTTCGACTAATTGGTCTATATATAAATTTGCTTCATTTAATTTTATATCAATTTGCCTTAACGAGTTAGATTTGAAATTTTTAAATTGATCATCATAGCTGTTAAATTCAGAAGCTAATGCTTTACCTGCCTCCAAAGAAACTGCTCTTGCAGAAATGCTGTCCGGATTACTTGCTACATCTTGAAGTGTATCAAAAAACCGTCCTATAAAAACACCTAAATCACTTCCTGAAGGTAATAACATATTTTCTAAGTCGCTTAACTTAGAAACAAAATCATTTAACATTTCATAATCAGATTGTGAGGTTCTTGTTTTATCAGCAAGATAAGCATCAAATGATCTACGAACATTAGTAACCCTCACTCCTAATCCAGATTGGTCAGAAACATTCGTCGGTCCACCAGTCACACCAGCAACTTCACTAACATCTGCTCTTCTTTTATTATAGCCATCAGTATTTATATTGGCAATGTTCTGGCCAGTTACAGACAAAGCTTGTCTGTAAGCTTGGACACCAGTTTTTCCAATTTCAAATAAAGAGGCCATTATTTATCCTTTTTTGGATTAACATGGGATTGAAATTGTTTAATCAATGCATCTGCAATACCAAAGTTGTTCTTTTTGGATAAAATTTGAGAATATTCCAAATCAAGCATATTATTGAATGTGTCCTGTGCTTCAGAACTAAAAATTCCTTCTGCTAACTTACTTTGTCTTGCTTGCTTCAGCATTTGGAAAACAAAAATAGACTCAAACTGATCTGCCACAGCCTCTAAGTCTTTATTATGTTTGTTTTGTAGTAAATTAACATTTTTATCATCTACAGATTTTGTAGCTAAATGACTTATATGATTAACTTTAGATAATGAATTATCCATTAACTCATCCTTTAAATTATAATCATTTGTGCTCTTAATGCACCAGCCGCTCTCAAAGCTTCTAATATTGCAACTAAATCAGCACTTGTTGTTCCAATTGCGTTAATTGCATCAACCACATCAGCTAAGGAAGTACCTGCGTCAAAAACAAACGCTGATGCTGTTTCTGCACCTGCCTGTATATCAGTATCATTTTCAGTATTCGCTTCAGTTTGTTGAGTTATGTTTCCAGCGTCATCAAATAATGTTTGGCCTGGTGTAGTATTTGTGTCTTCATTTACTTTTACTGTTAAACTACCATGACTTACTGCAGCTGGGGTAACTCTAACATCACCTCCAATAACAATTGTTCCTGTTCTTGCATTTACAACAACTCTTGCAATTGGTGATGCAGGGTCGACCTCAATATTTTCTAATAAACTCATAAAACTTACTTTTTGGGAAGGATCTTGGGGTGCTCTCACAGAAATTGAAGTATGATCAAGTGCTTTTGCTACATCAGGACCAAATACTTTATTAATTTCTTCAGTAATTCTATTAGCGGTTGTAAAATCTCCCTGATGAAGGTTCATTACAAAATTCTTTGAATTGATAAATGGTGCTTCAACCATTCTTTCAACTGTTGCGCCATTTGATATTGTACCAACAGTTGGAATATTTACTGACATAGAAGAGCCGTCAGCACCCTCAACACCAAAACCTCCTACAGCAAGGTTACCTTGAGCAATTGCATATGTTTTACCATCAGCACCTTTCAGTGGTGTCATTAAGAGTGTGCCTCCTCTTAAACTTTTAGCTTTTCCCATTGAAGAAACTGTAACACCAATTTTTTGACCTACTTTTGTAAATGGATCTAAGTCAGCAGTAATCATAACAGCTGCAGAATTTTTTCCACTAAGACTACTTGCATCTACATTCATTCCAAATTGTGATATTGTTGATTGCATACTTTGAAGAGTCACTGCTAGTGATGAATCTCCTGTTCCATCAAGACCTACTACAATTCCGTAACCCATTAATTGGTTAGATCTAATTCCAGCAAAACTAACCATATCTTTTAATCTATCTGCAAAAACAGTCTCTACAATTGTAGAAAAAAGAAAGATAAAGAAAAAATATAATTTAAAACTTTTCATAACTAAATTCCTTAAAAGGGTGAAATTGCTCTAAAGATTTTACTACCCCAACCTGGTTTTGTGGCACTATCTAATATTCCTGCACCTACATACTCAATTTGAGCCTCTGCAATCTTTGCTGATGATACGGTATTTGTTGTTGATATATCTTCTGGTCTTATAATCCCGCTAAGTCTAATATATTCAGTTCCCTCAGTTATTCTTAATTTCTTTTGTCCTTTTATCTCTAAGTTACCATTTGGAAATACCCTAACTATTGTTGCTGAAACAGTTCCACTCAAACTATTAGATTGGTTTGTAGCCATTGATCCAGAAAATGAATTTGTTTTTGAGGCACTTCCACCTAATCCTGCCAAATTTCTCAAAATCCCAGTTGGGCCAACTTCTGCTCCGATAGTATCAGCCTTCGCAGAAGAGTTTGTAACTGCTTTATTTGATGAGAAAGTTTCACTCAATGTTACTGATAAAATATCTCCAACTTTTTTTGCCCTTCTATCAGAAGAAAACAACCCAGAGGAACTAGTACTATAAATTGAACCATTTGAAGGCTCTGCTTTTTCAAATTCTTCAAATGATGGTCTTAATGGCTTGAACTGCTGATTATTAGTTTCTTCAACGTACGTTGAACATCCAGATAGCATTACAAAAATTATAATTGAAATTAATCTTTTCATAATTATCCCTTTATATTAAAGGTTTTGACTAATAAATCTAAGCATGTCATCAACTCCAGAAATTGCTTTTGAGTTAACTTCATACGCTCTTTGTGTTTCAATCATATCAACTAATTCTTGAACAACATTTACATTAGAACTTTCAAGAGCTCCTTGTACTAAACTTCCAAATCCATTTTCAAAAGGGTTTGCTATTACAGCAGGACCACTCGCTGGTGTTTCAACTAACATAGATTGTCCAATTGGTTGCAAACCTCTTGAATTAGCAAAATCTGCCAACTGAAATTGGCCAACTTCTTCTTCTTCTACTTCTCCCGGATTTTGAACTGATACAATACCATCAGATGAAACATTAATGTTTGTTACTCCCTCAGGTATAGCAATTTCTGGCTGAATAACGTATCCAGATGCAGTAGTAAGAAGACCCTCAGCATTTCTTCCAAAAGCGCCATTCCTAGTAAAACCGACTCTTCCATCTGGCATAAGAACCTGAAAAAAACCTGATCCGTCAATCGAAATATCTAATGCATTGTCAGTAGAAACAATATTACCTTGTGTAAATAATTTGTCTGCATTTATAATACGAACACCAGTTCCAACTGAAAAAGCAGAATTAGTTCTTGTTTCACCAGATGTCTGAGCACCTGAGGCTTTAATTACTTGATATAATAAAGTTTCAAAATTTGCTCTATCCCTCTTAAAACCAGTAGTATTAACGTTTGCAAGGTTATTTGCAATAACTTGCATTCTACTATTTTGAGCATTTAAACCAGTTTTGGCAACGTGCATTGCATTAGACATATTCTACTCCTTATTATGAATATAGAATAATAATGCAATTGATATGCCAATACTTTCAGGAATTTTTAGCCAGGCATTCTCATTAAAGAAGCACTTGCTTCGTCAATTTCTTGGGCTGTAGTAATAAATTTAACATTTATTTCATATGCCCTTGATTGATCTATGCCAGTTACTAATTCATCAACTGACTGAACATTAGATCCTTCTAAAAATCCACTTAAAAGTATTGTTCTATTATCTGTGGCAGGTACTGAACCATCTATTGGTCTCACAAAACCATCAATTGTTTTTGCTAATGGAACTTCCGACCCGAAGGTTGTAGCAAGTTGTGCAACATTTACTGTTTGACCAATTGGAGCATTTAATGGTTCAATTTGAATAATACCGTCACCCGATATTGAAATTTTTCTATGTGGGGGAATTATAATTGGTTCCAAGTCAACGCTTAATGGTTGTGTTCCTGTACCATCTCTTAATGTACCATCTGCAGAAACTTTAAAGTCACCTCTTCTTGATAAAGCTATTTGACCGTTAGCAGGCTTTACAATGAAATAACCAGAACCGTCAACAGCAAGATCTAGTGGAGCTCCTGTTTGTTGCATTGGTCCAGGTGTAGAGTCAAATCCTCCTGGTTCTTGCAATGCCATAACCCTTGGATCAATACCTTTATCTCGATCTAAATATACAGAAGCAAAGTTAATTTGAATATCTTTTTGGAAACCTGTAACACTTATATTTGCTAAGTTTTGGGCTGTTACTGATTGATTGTCTCTTAAAATATTCATACTATTAAGAGCGGTATAAATACTTCGATCCATATTATTTACCCCTTAAATAAATTGCTCAATTAAGTTCTAATTTGAATAATAGCTTGCGTCAGACTTGTATTTGTCTCAATTGTCTTAGCGTTAGCTTGGAAGTTTCTTTGAGCAGTAATCAAGTTAACTAACTCTTCAGTAATATCAACATTTGATCTTTCTAAAGAACCAGATAAAATTGTACCATAACCATCTGCACCAGCTTCTCCAACTGCAGCAACACCTGAAACTGAAGTTTCAACATATGTTGCGTTACCAATTTGTTTCAAACCGTTTTGGTTATTAAAGTTAACCATCACTAATCTTCCAAGAGCAATATTCAAACCATTAGTGTAGTTAGCACTAACCAATCCGTTAGCAGCGATATCCAAACCATCTAACTTACCAACAGTTTGACCGTCTTGAGTAACAGTCCTAACGTTAAAATCAGATGCAAATTGAGTTGATCCATCAAAATCTAGATCTAAATCAATTGATAAGGCGTTAGTACCTGCTGCTGCATCTGCTGCAAAGTCACCTTTATAATTCACTTTTTGTGTTGGACTTACTAAATTACCTTGAGTATCAAAAGTTAATTCCCCAGGTCTTAAAAATACTTTTGCAAAAGTACCATCAGTAGTTGGTGTCCATGCGTTATCTGGTGCAAGAGTTGTTGTTGTTCCTGCATCATTAACATATAAAGATTGTCCTGTATCTGATTTAGCAATTGTATTAGCCATATTAACAAATGAAGGAGTTGTTCCTGTTTGCAGTTCAAGATCATCTAATCCCATACGAGCACTAGCCGACACGAAGATTTTACTATTCAAGCCTGTTGTTCCTGTAGTAAATGTAAATGAGTTACTAGTTGTATTATATACTACAGTTACACCATTTACAGTATTTCCTGACGTATCTTCCATTTGATTAATT
>CACNFD010000026.1 GCA_902619615.1 uncultured SAR116 cluster alpha proteobacterium
TTTAAGATGAACGATTTTACTAAAAATATATTTCCTCCAGCATATAACGGACCTAAGCCAGGAAATATTATCCCAGATATTTTTATCGAGGATAGTTTTGCCAAAGATGACGATAGACTTTGGGTTCCCTTATCTCCTGGTCGTTGGTCAAGACCATTATGCTTTAGTATTAGTCAAGGTTATTGGGTTCATTTAACAAAGGTTATAGGTGGTGGTTTTTTATCAAGACACAGACATCCTGCTCCAGTCCATGGCTTCGTAATTAAAGGTTCATGGAGATACCTTGAACATGATTGGGTTGCCAAAGAAGGGTCTTATTTGTTTGAGCCACCAGGTGAGATCCACACATTAGTCGTTGATGAAGATTGTGAAGAAATGATTACATTATTTCACAATTCTGGAGCTTTAATTTATTGCGATGAAGATGGAAATACGGTTAGCACGACTGATGTTTTTGATAGAATTGATGAAGCTAAAAAACACTTTATAAAAGTGGGTTTAGGTGAAGAATATGTAAACCAATTCATTAGGTAGTTTTCAAAGAGCTAGTTCTTTTATATAAGAAGTATGCTCCAGTTAAAACTAATATTGCAGCTACTATCATTCTCACAGGACTACCCATCAAAAATAATGGTAGTGACAATACAATCATAGAAATTGGAACATAAAGTTTTGCAAACAACGTTTCTTTCTTAGCTTCTTGATAAAAAGGGAATATTACAGAGATTACTGCCATCAACAAGAAAAACAATGACCATGGCCTTGAAATAAATAACAACATATCATCGCTTATTCCAGTAGCTCTAGCTAAGTTAAGTTCTGCCAATTTACCTAAGACAACACCAAGTATCATAGGAGCAAGAGGAAACCCTAATTTTTTCATAAAATATCCAATTACTCCAAAAAAGAACATAACCCATATATCAAAAACAATATTGTGTAATGCGAAAACTCCAATAGCACAGTATGCTAGAATAACTGAAGCTAATACATACATTGGGATTTTCGTAACAAGTAAAAATATTCTTAATGAGAATGCCTGTAATCCAACCATAAAGAAATGAGCAACGAAAAACGCTATAAAAACACCGTAAGCTAATAATGGTTCGTCTTGAATGAATGTTGGACCAGGAATGATATTGTGGATCATTAATGCTCCTAACATAACTGCTGTTACAATATCTCCAGGAATACCGAGCGCCATCATCATAATTAATGCTCCACCAGCAGTTGCATTATTAGCAGCTTCTGGTGCAATGACACCATCATATTCACCTTTTCCAAAATTTGATCTATTAGGTGAAGCTTTTTTTGCTTGATCATATGCTAAAATATTTGAAATTGAACCACCAGCGGCAGGTAAAATTCCAGTAAAAATACCTATGAAACTTGACCTAAATAAATTAACCCATCTTTTTAAAATTATTAATATTGCTTGCCTATGCTCAACTTTCACAACAGTTCCAGACTGAGACATAAGTGGGCTCTTTGCCCTTTTGTCGTCTTCTACATCTGTTAATAATTGTGAAAAAGCAAACAATCCAATTAGAACTGGTAAAAATGCAAATCCTTGTTTAAAATCATCAAAACCAAAGGTAAATCTTGCAACTCCATTAATCTCATCTTCACCAACTGTTGCGGCAAATAATCCAAGTAGTCCAGCAATCAAACCTTTAGTAATATTACCACCTGATAAACTTACTGTGATTGTTAGAGCAAAAATAATTAATGAAAAATAATCCCAAGGACCAAATTCTAAGCCTAAGAAAGCTAATTGCGGTGCTAAAGCAACTAAAATTACGGCACTAATCATTCCACCAAAGAAAGAAGACCATAATCCTAACCCTAGCGCGAGGCCTGGCCTACCTGATCTTACTAACGGAAAACCATCAAAGGTTGTAGCAACTGAAGACGGAGTTCCTGGTATCCCAGTTAACATGCATGACATCAATCCTCCTGAGAAGCCTCCAACAAAAACCCCAAGCATGGTTGCTAATCCTTGAACTGCAGTCATACCAAATGTAAATGGCAGCGTTAAAATTACGCCCATTGCTATAGTAAAGCCTGGAATAGCACCTGCTAAAATACCAGCGAGTGTACCTACAAACATTAATCCAAGTGTAACTGGATCTAAAACTATGCTTGCAAAGGCCTGTAAAATAATATCTATCATAAATTTACCAAATTCTTAGAATTTCGCCCTCTGGTAAAATAACTTTTAGACCAAAGGTAAATATTGACCACATAATTCCTATTGTAATAATTGAAATAATTGAATGATTTATAATTTTTTTTATCTCAAATCCACCTAATAAAGTTAGTAACCCAAATACAAACAAAACACCTCCAATTAACATTCCTAAATAATCTAGAAATGCTAAAAAAAGAATAAACATTAAAAAGCATATTGAGGCATTCTTAAATTTTAAAAAAATATTTTGTGAATTTGTATTTTCAGAATTTAAGTTATTGTCAGTTGTAGAAACCATAGATTTGATTAACATAACCAATGACATAACCGATAATAGACACAAAACTATAGTTGGCCAAAAACTAGCTTTCATTCCTTGATAACCGGGGTCTTCAATATCAAAACTACTATTGATCATTATTCCACAGAATAATAATAGAAATATAGCTACGATTGTGTCTTTGTTAATACTCATAATGATTTATTTAAAGAAGAGATAAACCAGTTATCTCTTCTTTTTCAAATTTAGTCTTTTCTTTTATATACACCAACTTGTTTTGCTATTGGCTTCCAATAATCATAAGTTGCTTGAAAATGTTTCTTATAATCTGCAGGTCCTTTATAATTAATTAAAATACCTTTTTTGTGCATAGCAGCTTTAAATTCTTTATCCATGGCTGCGCCTTCAAACATTTTTGCGTAATGATTTACAATTTCTGGAGATGTTCCCTTTGGAGCAACAACCCCTCTTTCAACAGCAAATATAACCTTAGCACCCTGTTCTTGTGCTGTTTTAATATCAGGAATTTGATCAAGTCTTGCATCATTAGTAACGCCAAGCGCTTTTAATTTGCCAGCTTTGATAAATTTAATAGCTGCAGCCAAATTGATCTCTCCCAACTTTATATTATCTGCTAACAAAGCAGTCATTCTTTGTTTTGTACCATCATATGATACATGTTTAAATTTTACACCAGTTGCATCTTCTAATAAAAGAAAAACAAACTGACTTGTTGAACCAAAAGTTCCACCTGCTGTGATAGTTCCTGGTGCCTTTTTCGCAGCAGCAACTAATTCTGATATGTTATTATATGGTGTGTTTACATTTGCGCCTATTATAGAAGGTGTTGATGTAACCATAGAAATAGTTTCAAATGCATCCCAAGTAATATCTATTCTACCAGTAAAATAACTAGTTATAGCACTTTGGTGAATTGCAAACAAAGTACAACCATCAGGTTTAGCTTTAGAAGCTTGTTTAGCTCCTTTGTTTCCACCTTGGCCACCAACGTTCACGACTTGAAGCTGTGGCTTTGCTCCACTTTTATTTACTTTTTCGACCATCTGTCTAAATATGACATCTGTACCACCGCCTGCTCCCCATGGAACAATTAGTTTTGCAGTGCCACAAGGAATACTTGGAGCTGCTGAAGCTCCTGTAAATGATAAAGCTAATAAAGCTGCCCCAGCCAAACTCGCTTTAAATAAATTTTTAATAGGCATTGTTATCTCCACAAATTTGTTTATTTTATTTTTGATGATTATCAATTGTTATATTCTCTTAGTTCTTTAATAAGAGTCAATTAATAAAATATTATATTGAAAATAATAAAATTTTATATTGGAAATAAAATGAGTAAATTTACTACAAGACCTGAAATTGTTGGCAACTTTGGAGTTGTTACTTCTACTCATTGGATTGCATCTGCAGTTGGTATGTCAATTTTAGAGAAAAATGGAAACGCATTTGATGCTGCTGTTGCCACTGGATTTGCACTTCAGGTAGTTGAACCTCACCTAAATGGCCCAGGTGGAGAGGTTCCTTTAATCTTATGCCCTAATGGAGAAAACCCTGTTGTTATATGTGGCCAGGGTGTTGCTCCAAATTCTGCATCCTTGAAAACTTTTAGTGATATGAATTTAAATATAGTTCCAGGAAGTGGCCTGTTACCTGCTGTTGTTCCAGGAGCATTTGATGCTTGGATGCTTCTTTTACTTAACTATGGAACTATGTCATTGAGGACTGTTTTAGAACCAGCGATAGGTATTGCAACAAAAGGTTATCCTTTAGTTCCAAACATAATTAATACAATCAAATCAGTTGAAGAACTGTTTAAAACAGAATGGACAAGTTCAGCAGGAATTTATCTCCCTAATGGGAAAGTTCCTTCCATTGGTGATTTTTTTACTAATAAAAAAATGGCTAATACATACTTAAGAATTATTGAGGAAACAGAAAACAAATCCAATGATCGTAAAGAACAAATCAAACAAGCTCGTTTAATATGGAGTCAGGGTTTTATTGCACAAGAAATAGAAGATTTTTGCAAAAATAATGAGTTTATGGATACAACTGAAAAAAGACATAAAGGTTTATTAACTGGAGATGATCTAGCTAATTGGTCTGCAAGTATTGAAAAACCTTTATGCTATGATTACAAAAATTATACCGTTTGCAAAACCGGACCATGGGGCCAAGGTCCAACTTTTTTACAGCAATTAGCATTGCTAAAAGAATTTGATTTAGATTCATTAGATGAAAATTCTCCTGAGTTTGTACACTTAGTTGTAGAAGCAACTAAATTAGCTTTTGCTGATAGAGAGGCTTTTTATGGAGATACAAATTTCAACGAAGTACCTATGGATATTTTATTGAGTGAAGAATACAATGTTACAAGAAGAAATTTAATATCCAAAGAAGCCTCAATGGAAGTAAGACCAGGAGTTGTACCAGGTTTTGGAGGGAAAGTGTTGGTAAGACCAAAAGGTGGTACGCCAGAGTCATTTTCCAAATTTGATATTGGAGAACCTACAGTAGCGAGGTTTGACGAACCTAATCCATCCAGTCTTGGGGATACAAAAGGAGACACTACTCATTTTGATATAATTGATAAATGGGGAAATATGATTGCTGGCACTCCCAGTGGAGGTTGGTTGCAAAGCTCTCCAATAATTCCAAATCTTGGATTTTGTTTATCTAATAGAGGGCAAATGTTTTGGTTAGACGAAAACTCCCCAGCTTGCATTGGTCCAAAAAGAAGACCTAGAACTACTTTATCTCCAAGTCTTGCTCTAAAAGATGGACTGCCTTATATGGTTTTTGGTACACCAGGAGGTGATCAACAAGATCAATGGTCTCTTCATTTGTTTTTAAGACATGTACATTTTGGACTCAATCTTCAAGAAGCAATTGATGCCCCAGGTTTCAGCACTGCACATTTTCCAAATTCATTCTATCCAAGAGAAACTGATATTGGTCATCTAGCAATTGAAAGAAGATTCCCTAAGGAGACTATTGATGAACTTATTAAAAAAGGACATAAAGTAATAATTGATGATGACTGGAGTCTTGGCAGAATGACTGCAGCTTCAAAGGATAATGAAATTTTAAAAGCGGCAGCTAATCCTAGATTTATGCAAGGTTACGCAATTGGAAGATAAATACTTAAAGGTAAAAAGATGAATGTTGGTATCGTTGGTTTTGGCTCAATAGGAACAGAGGTAGCTAAAGCACTCTTAGAAGGCGTAGAAAATTTTTATCTATATGGAATTTCTTCTAGAAGTAGAACAAACGCAGAAGAAAGAATTTCAAAATTAAAAAAAAGTATCGAAATTTTTGACCTAAAAACTTTGATTAATAATTGTCAAATTATTATAGATTGTGCTCCAAAAGAAGCATTTAGAGATATTGCAACTCGATGTATTAATGATGGTAAAACATTAATAACTGTTAGTGGTTCCGGTATACTTGATAATTTTGATTTAATTGAAACACCAAAAAAAAATAACTCTCAAATAATTTTAGCAACAGGTGCTATATTAGGTTTAGATGCATTAAGAGCAGCTGCAGAATCCACAATTCATTCTGTTAAAATGACTACTCGGAAACCACCTAATGCACTTTCAAAAGCACCATATGTCATAAAAAACAAAATAGAACTTAATCAATTATCAGAAGCTAAATTAATTTTCAAAGGCTCAGCTACTGAGGGTGCAAAAGCTTTTCCAGCAAATGTCAATGTAGCTGCTGCTGTTGGGCTAGCGGGTATAGGTGCTAATAAAACACAACTTGAAATATGGGCAGATCCAAATCTAGAAAGAAACACACATAAAGTTGAGGTCAAATCGGATAGCGCAGAATTTGAAATGTCAATTCAAAATGTTCAAACACCAGAAAATCCAGGAACTGGAAGAATTACAGGATTAAGTGTGATTGCTTGTTTAAGAGGTCTAAAATCTTCCCTTAAAGTTGGATCTTAAAAATTAATTTAGATTTTCTTTGTAAATTTTCATTTTTAAATAACACGCTTTAAGAATTGGGCAATCAAGGTTAAATTTTTCTGCTTCTGTAATTAAATCTCCAAATATTTCTTCATGCTCAGTGAATCCTTTTTTTTCTATGTCTCTTAGCATTGAAGCTTTAATGAGTGATCCTGGTGTCATTATATTTTTCAAAACATTTTCTGTTTCTAAAGCACTAATAGTATAACCGTTAAATTTTGCTATTGATCTACATTCATCGTACAAGTCTGATAAAGTTTTTTTACCAACCACATGATTACTTATTTCTCCAAGTGGACAATTAAACAATGTTGTAGCCCCAGCAACAGTTGCAATAAAAACCCATTTTTTCCATAAATCCAAGGTAATATCTTCTGACATAGCAACGTCAAATTTAGTTCTTTTGCAAATGTTATAAAATCATACAAGATCATTTCTTTGGTGTTTTTTTCTATTACCAAAAGTTATTTTTTTAAATTCACTAAAATGTTCTATTGCACCATCGTTATTTATAGTTGAACTTATGTGAGCTACACCACCAATTACATTCTCACTTCCAAATTCTTTATCTAATTTTTCCATGTGAGTAAACCCATTCAAAAAAGGGATAATCATACCCTTTCCTCTAACCCCTTTTTAATCTCGCATGGCTTGATCTAAATCATAGGTTTTACAGGAAACTAGAACAATATCGTAGATTGGTTTTAATTCATTCGATAAAACTAAATTAGGTTCTAAATTTAGGTTACCAAGTGGACTAATAACCTTTAAATTATTTTTTAATAATAGCTCTTTTCTTTTTGGTCTAACTAAAAAAGTTACGTCAGCACCACTATCTTGAAGGTATCCTCCAAAAAAACCTCCGATTCCTCCAATTCCTAATACTAGTATTTTCATATAAACTCTGACACTTTAATTTTATTATTTAAGATATATGGTTACTTCAATCTTAAGTCGATATAAATGTAAAATCAGATAAAATTGGAATTTTGTAATTCAGATATCTTTATCAACAAATCATCTGGCAATGACCCCATCTCAACTGCTTGCAAAGAATTTTTTAAATGATCTAAGGAAGCCAAGCCTAATACAACACAGTTCAAACTTTTATTGGATAAACCATATCTCAGAGCGAATTGAGCTCTGTTGCCATAGGAATCACCTACTAATTGAAAAATTTTTTTAACACGCCTTTCTTCTTCTTTCATATTAATAACGTGAGTAACTGGAATTTCTCTACCATGCCTTACATCTGTAGCTAACAACCCAGCTGCAAAAATCCTTATACCCATTATGCCCATCTCAAACTTTTGACAATCTGCAATTAAACCAGAAAAATCATGGTCACCCCAATTACCTCTTTCTCTAAAATTAGCACTTGGATTTAACAGATTATAATAAATTTGAGCTGTATCAAAGTGACCAGTTTGTATAATTTTTCTTATAGATTCTGTATCCCCTAAAGCTGTAAGTCCAATATTTTTAACACGTCCATCTTCTTTAAGCTTTGTCATTGTCTCACAAACATTATTAGTTAATAATTGTGAGGATGTTAGAGTATCATTACTTTCTTCAATATTTATTCTATTATGTAATTGATATAATTCTAATTTATCTACCTTTAATCTATTTAGTGTGTTGTCTAATTTTCTATCTAACTGTGAAACGAACGTTTCTGAAATAGTAGGATCTAATCTAGCTTTCGAAGATATCTGTAATTTATTTGATGCAGGAAGAGAACTTATTAAATAACCAATATTTTTTTCAGATTTACCATCGCTATAACTTTCAGCTGTATCAATCCAATTAATGCCAGCCTTAATTGAAAGTTCAATTGCTTTCTCCATTATATCAAAATTAGGGTCAATAAATAATCCTCCAACCCAACCACCACCTAGAATAACTTGGGATATATCTAATCCTGTTCTACCTAATTTTAATTTTTTCATAATATTACTATCTTTATCTATTTTTAGTTGTATTAGATTAGTAAGTGAATACTTCTTATTTCAACTTATTTAAAATAAAATAATGAATAAAGACAAAATAATTTTTAAAAATCTAATATTAGGATCATTTTTTGCGTCCTTTTCAGCGGCACTTGGTGGATCAACTTTTGTTTTCACAAGACTAATTGTTGATGATTTAGATCCATTTACTCTTAGTTTTTTACGTTATGGATTAACTGGACTTATTTTGTTTTTGCTCTCTATTTCTGTATTTTTAAAAACAAAATTTATAAGAGAAGACAAAATTCCTTTAGCAATTTTGGGATTAGCCATGATAACAATTTTCCCTAACTTTATGGCCGCAGGACTTGAACATACAACTGCAGCAAGAGCAGGATTACTTTATGCAACCATGCCACTTTGTACTATATTAATAACTTTTTTTTTAATATAGAAAAAATTACAATAAATAAGTGTGTAGCTGTTTTTATTGCTGTTCTAGGAGTATCATTTTGCTTGTCAGAAAGTGTAAGCAATAATTTCAGTCAAACATTGAAAGGTGATTTTTTAATGATGATTGGAGTAATTGCTGCGTCATGTTTTACTGTTTTTTCAGGTAAGTATCTAAATAAATATGGAAACATACCAGTCATGATTTATGTAATGGGCAGTAGTACATTAATTAATTTTCTTATAACTTTGTTTTTTGGTTCATCTTTTGAAAACTTATATCAAATAGGTGAAGTCCCAATCTATGCATTATTAATGTTAGTCATTCCAGGTGGAGTTTTAATGATGTATTGTTGGGGAAAAGCACTTCAATTAATTTCTCCAACTCAAGCAGCTATTTCTCTTGGATTCAATCCTTTATCTGCGATTTTGCTTGGCTCTTTTATACTTGATGAAGAAATAACTTTAAAATTGATTGTAGGTTTCTTATCAATAATTTTCGCAATTACATAAGCTAATTGGAGAACAAAGAAATAATTATAAATAGTTTTATTTAAGTTTCTCTTTAAGTAGTTTATTAACAACGCCTGGATTTGCTTTACCTTGGGATAATTTCATAACTTGTCCTACAAAAAAACCAAAAAGTTTATCTTTTCCACTTAAATATTCATTAACCTTATCTTGGTTGTCCGAAATTACTTGATCTATCAATTTTAAGATTTCTGAGTCATCAGAAACTTGCTCAAGTCCTTTTTCTTTTACAATTTCAGAAGGTGACTTTTTACTTTTCATCATCTCTGAAAATACTTCTTTTGCTATTTTACCTGAAATAGTTCCATTGGATATCAAAGAAATTAATTCTCCAAGATTTTCAGAAGTAATTGGTGATTCTGAGAAAGACAAATTGTCTTTTTTTAAAGCACCAAATAATTCAGTTATCATCCAATTGGCCGTAAGCTTTCCGTCTCTTCCATTTGCTGCTTGTTGGTAAAAATCTACGTAATCTTTTTCTTCGACAAGAATAGAGGCATCATAAGAAGTAATACCAAAATCCTTAATTAGTCTTTTTTTAAGACTATCTGGAAGTTCTGGAAGTTTTTCTTTAATATCTTGAACCCAACTTTCTGAAAATTCTAGAGGCAATAAATCTGGATCAGGAAAATATCTATAATCGTGAGCATCTTCCTTACTCCTCATTGATCTAGTTTCTCCTGTGGAAGTATCAAAAAGTCTTGTTTCTTGATCTATTGTTCCACCCTCCTCCAATATATCAACTTGTCTTTCTGCTTCAGATTGTATTGCTTGAATAATAAATCTAATTGAATTTAGATTTTTTATCTCACATCTTGTTCCAAATTCTTCTCCAGACTTTCTAACAGATACATTGCAATCAGCTCTGAGTGATCCTTCTTCCATATTTCCATCACAGGCACCAATATATCTCAGTATAGATCTAATTTTTTTTACGTATGCACCTGCTTCTTGAGGTGATCTTATATCTGGCTTTGAAACTATTTCCATTAATGCAACACCAGTTCTGTTTAAATCTATATATGATTTTGTTGGATGTTGATCATGAAGTGATTTTCCTGCATCTTGTTCTAAGTGTAATCTTTCAATACCAATTGTCGTTTGTTCGCCGTCATCTAAATCGACTATGATCTCACCTTCACCTACAATTGGTTTGGTGAATTGACTTATCTGATATCCTTGAGGTAAATCTGCATAAAAATAGTTTTTTCTATCAAAAACTGAAATATTATTTATTTTAGCATTTAGTGCCAGTCCTGTTTTAACTGCTTGTTCCACACAGAATTCATTAATAACTGGGAGCATGCCAGGCATTGCAGCATCGACTAAGGATACATTTCTATTAGCTTCAGAACCAAAGGAAGCGGACGCTCCTGAAAACAATTTTGATTTACTAGAAATTTGTGCATGTATTTCAAGTCCAATTACCATTTCCCATATACCAGTTTCTCCTTGAATATGTCCTGGCTTCAAAGTTGAGGTGTCATTCATTTTGCAGCTCCATCAGCTATAAAATTAAATCCTGCACTCATTTCTAATACTCTAGCTGTACTAATCAAGCCAGCTTCATCAAAAGAATTTGCAATCAATTGTATACCAATTGGTAATCCAGATTTATCTAGGCCAACTGGCAAGGAAATTCCAGGCAATCCAGCCAAGCTTGCTGGTACTGTAAAAATATCATTTAGATACATAGTTAGTGGATCTTGTTTTTTACCTAATTCGAAAGAAGTTGTTGGTGTTGAAGGGGTCAAAATATAATCTACTTTTTTGTAAACGTTCTCAAAGTCCTCTTTTATCAATCTTCTTACTTTTTGAGCTTTTAGATAATATGCGTCATAATATCCTGAAGATAAAACATAAGTACCTATCATTATCCTTCTTTTAACTTCATCGCCAAAGCCATTTGCACGAGTTAATTCATACATTTCATCTAAACTAGAAGCTTCCTGCCTTACGCCGTATCTAACGCCATCATATCGAGCTAAATTACTTGAGGCTTCAGCGGGAGCAATAATATAATAAGCAGGCAGAGCGTATTTAGTATGAGGTAACGAAACTGGAATTATCTCAGCTCCTTCATCTCTTAACCAACCTATTGATTTCTCATAAAATTTTACAATATCTTCAGAAATACCATCTTGTGTATATTCTTTTGGTATGCCTATTTTTTTTCCTTTTATGCCTTTATCCAAATAATCCATTAAGTCTGGCATTTTTAAATTTGCTGATGTGGAGTCTTTTTGGTCATAGCCAGCCATAGAATTTAACATTAAAGCAGCATCACTCACTGTTCTAGTTAGTGGACCTGCCTGATCTAAGGAAGAAGAAAATGCTACAATTCCCCATCTTGAACACCTTCCATATGTAGGCTTTAAACCAGTTATACCACAAAACGCTGCTGGTTGCCTTATTGATCCACCTGTATCTGTACCTGTTGCTGCCAAAGCAGACCTTGCAGCAACCGCTGCGGCTGATCCACCTGAAGAACCACCTGGAGACATTTTTTTATTTTTTAACCATGGGTTGATTACATTACCTTTAGCTGCAGTTTCATTACTAGAGCCCATTGCAAATTCATCACACGATAATTTTCCAAGAATAACTGCTCCATCATTCCATAGATTCTGAGTTACTGTACTTTCATAAGTAGGTATAAAATTTTCTAAAATTTTTGAAGACGCAGTTGTTTTTATGTTTTTGGTACAAAACATGTCTTTAATTCCTATGGGAATTCCCTCTAGAGGTCTTGCTATGCCATCAATCAATTTTTTGTCTGATTCTTTTGCCATACTTATGGCCTTAACCTCTACTATTTCAATATAAGCACCTAATGAAGATGTATCACTAATAGATTTTAAATAAGCTTTCGTTAATTCTAATGACGAAATCTCTTTCTTTTTTAGAGCTTTAGAGGCCTCAACTAAATTTAAATCAAGTAATTCAGTCATTAATCAATAACCTTTGGAACAACAAAAAAACCACTAGATCTTTCAGGGGCATTTTTTAAAACTAAATCTTCAATATTACCATCATTTACATCATCACTCCTAAGTGGCAACTTATGTCCTGTTACAGAAGCTAATGGCTCTACATTAGAGGTATCTACTTCATCAAGCTGTGCAACAAAGCCTAAAATATTATTTAAATCATTAGTAAGACTTTCTTTATTTCCTTCTGGAATACCTAAGCGAGAAAGCCGAGCTATTTTATTTACAGTAGGAACATCTACAATTGTGTCTTTGTTAGGCATGTTCAACCCTATATTAAATTCATAAATTTTAATTTGTATGAAAGTCTGTTAGCATCAATTATGCCTATCTTCAAGCCTGATGAATTTTTGTTAAATATTTTGCCTAAAAAAAGACTGTTAGGAATTGATCATGGTACTAAAACACTAGGCATTGCAATAAGTAACTCCGATATGACAGTTGCTTCACCAATAAAAACTATAAATAGAGACAAACTCAAATCCGATTTAAGTAAATTGATTTCAATTTTTGATGAGTACGATATTACAGGATTAGTAATGGGCTGGCCACTTGATATGGATGGTAGTGTAGGTCCTAGATGCGACTCAGTAAGAGATTTTACAAATAGTGTTTTAAAAAAGAAAGATCTCCCAGTTTTATTACAAGACGAAAGAATGTCCACAATGGCTATTGAAAAGCCAATGATTACAGCAGATATGACAAGAAAACAAAGAAGTTTAAGATCTGATAAACTGGCAGCTTGTTGGATTTTGCAAACTGCACTAGACGTATTAAATAAAAAGATGTAAAAAGATATTTTTAATGAATAAACTATTTAAAAATAATTCTGAATTTAACAAATCTTCCCCTGTAAATTTATCATCTCATCACCTTTTAGCAATAGAAGGAATGCAAAAAACTGAAATTAAGAAACTACTTGATAGAGCTGACTATTTTGCAAATTTAGATAAACATGCCGAAACTAAATATCTGTCTGGATATGTGGTACTAAATGTCTTTTTTGAAAATTCAACTCGTACTAGGGTTTCATTTGAACTTGCAGCTAGAAGGCTTGGAGCAGAAGTAATTAATATTTCTTTAATTAACTCATCTATAAAGAAAGGGGAAAGCTTATTAGATACCGCTAGTACCTTAAACGCAATGAAACCTGATTTATTGATAGTAAGACATCCCCATAGCGGCGCACCACTCCTATTCGCAGAATATTTAAGTTGTAGTATTATTAATGCTGGTGATGGAAGACACGAGCACCCTACCCAAGCTTTATTAGATGCTCTAACAATCAAAAGAAGAATTGGATACCTAGAGGGTTTAAAGATTAGCATATGTGGTGACATTTCTAACAGTAGAGTAGCGAGATCAAATATACATTTATTAACAACTATGGGTGCTGAAGTTAGATGTGTTGCTCCATCAACATTAATGCCTTCGAGCTTAGATAAATTAGGTGTGAAATGCTTTAATGATATGAAAGAAGGAATTAAAGATGCTGATGTAGTAATGTTATTACGTCTTCAAAATGAAAGAATGTCAGGCACGGAAAATCCTTCTGAAAGAGAATATTTTAATTTTTTTGGCCTTGATGAAACAAAACTTTCATTGGCCAACAAAAATGCAGTAATCATGCATCCTGGACCAATGAATAGAGGCGTAGAAATAGCATCTGCCCTAGCAGATGATACAAATAGGAGTTTAATTAAAACTCAAGTTGAAATGGGTGTTGCTGTAAGGATGTCAATAATTGAGGCACTAAATCATTCTAAAAATAAAACTTAAAGAATTCTATGACACATTCAATTTTTAAATCTATAAAACTTATAAATCCTGCTACAAATTTTAATCAAAAAGTAAATGTAGTGATTCAAAATGAAACTATTATTAGTATATCAAAAGATTTAAATTTAGAAAAATTTAATAGAGACGATCAAACTATAATTTATGACTGTGAGGGTCTTACAATGTCGCCTGGTATATTTGATATGCGGGTCAATATTGGAAAGACTGAGAATCTAAAATTCACTCAAATTACTGCCGCCGAAAGTGGAATTACGTCCATGGCAATTCTACCTAATCAAACCCCAAAGTTAAACAATCCATCTATAATTGATCATATTAAAAGACAATCAGAAGATATAAATCTTCCAAAAGTGATGGTCTATGGAGCCGCAACAAAAGATCTAAATGGTTTAGAAATGAATGAAATTGGGCTGATGTCAGAAATGGGAGCGATAGGTTTCACTAATGGGAATAAAAGTATTAAAAATAGTCTAGTTATGAGACGATTAATGAGTTATGCAGCAATGATAAATCGCCCCATAATACAACATGCAGAAGACGAAGATTTATCAGGTTTAAATCAAGCTTCAACAACCTCTATAAGAGGTGAAATGAACGAAGGAGAAATATCTACCCGTTTAGGATTAATTGGGATTCCAGCTTGTGCTGAAGTTATTATTATTGAAAGAGATATTAGATTAGCTAAATTAACTGGGGCGCATTATCACGTAGCACATGTGTCTACAAGAGATGCGGTAAATGTAATTAGGGAAGCTAAAAAATCAGGCTTAAACATTACATGTGATACTGCTCCACCTTATTTTTCATTAAACGAAAGTAAATTGTTAACTTACAACACTGCATTCAAATTATCACCTCCTCTTAGAAGCGAAGATGATAGACTAGCAATTATTGAAGGAATTCAAGATGGAACAATTGATGCTATAGCATCTGATCATAGAGCTAGATCGAAGGATACAAAAGCTCAACCTTTTTCTGCTGCTTCGGTTGGAGCGTCTGGAATTGAAACTTTGTTTTCAATTTCCTTAGATTTAGTACATAAAAAAATCATTGATATTAATAAAGCAATCTCTTTTTTAACTATTAACCCAGCAAAAATTTTT
>CACNFD010000027.1 GCA_902619615.1 uncultured SAR116 cluster alpha proteobacterium
AGAATCAATAATGAGAGTTTTTTTATCACAAGCAGCCATAGCAGTCGCTAAATTTACTACAGTAGTTGTTTTTCCTACACCACCTTTTTGATTAGCTATTGCAATTATTTTTGTAAGTTTATTGCTCATGTCAAACTTTTAACATATCCATATTATTTATGTATATAATTTTACCATCCTTGTCCGTTAAAGAAGGAAATTCTTGAAAATCTATTTTTTTTGTTTTAATTAACTGCAAGAGCTCACTTTTATAAGATTTTCCTTTTAAAAACAATAACTTAGGTGTTTTTTCTGTCTTTTTTGGAGATTTTTTTATGAAGATCTCAACATAATCAACCAACTTGTTTAATGGAGCTAAAGCTCTAGAAGTGATTAAATCTGCACTTAAATAACTTAATTTTTCAATTCTACAATTATGTATAGTTACTTGTACGTCTGTGAGCATTGCAATTTCAGTTAAAAATGCACATTTCTTAAAATCTGATTCAACTAAATGAACTTTTTTTTGTCCCATTATAGCTAGTATCAAACCAGGAAATCCTGCTCCAGAACCAAAATCAAAGACGTTTCCTTTGACGTCCTTAACAAATCTGTATAGTTGTGCAGAATCTAAAAAGTGTCGTTCCCAAATGTTTTTAATGCTATCCTTACTAATCAAATTAATAGAATTTTGCCACTTTATTAATGTTTCGTGGAAAACACAAAGCTTAGCATATGTTTCACGTGAAACATGTACATTCGAACAAAAGCTTTCATAACTAATCTTATTCATTAACAACTTTTATTCGTTTATCTCTTTTTAAATATCTTAAAAGTAACAGAGTAGCTGTAGGCGTAAATCCTGGAAGTTTTGATGCTTGAGAAATTGTGCTAGGCTTGATCTTATTAAGAATGTCCTTAATCTCATTTGATAAACCTTTAATTTTGTTAAAGTCCATGTCTGCTGGGATTTTAGTTTTATTTTCTTGTTGATAAATTTTGATATCCTCTTTATGCCTTTTAAGATAAACGTCATATATACAATCTGTTTGTATCTGCGCATGTAAATTAATTGGTATTTTTTTGAGATCTGGCCAAATTTCATAAAGATCTTTTAAGGAATGTTTGCCCGAAGATAAAATATCTTTTGGTGATCTCGGTCTACCAGTCCTTGTAATTGGTAGATCGTATTTTTTTAATTTTCCTGGGTTCGCAATTAGGTTTTCAATAATTTTATAGGAATTTTCAAGTTCCTGTTTCTTTAATTTCCAAATTTTTTTTCTCTTATTCTTTACAACACCAATCTCTATACCTTTATCTGTCAATCTCTGGTCAGCATTGTCAGATCTTAAAAGCAACCTAAATTCTGCTCTGGAAGTAAACATTCTGTATGGTTCAGGTGCGCCTTTGTTAATTAAATCATCTATCATTACTCCAATATACGCTTCTGATCTATTAAGCGTAAACCAATTAGGCTTTAGATTTAGATTTAATGCGGCATTTATACCTGCCATTAATCCCTGTGCAGCTGCTTCTTCATATCCGGTGGTGCCATTAATTTGGCCAGCAAAAAACAATCCATTAATTGTTTTTAATTCAAGTGTGTCTTTTAATGCTCTTGGGTCCATATAATCATACTCAATTGCATATCCATATTGTTTTATAACTGCAGATTCCAATCCTGGGATTGTTTTTAAGAAATCAGTCTGAATATTTTTTGGTAAGCTTGTTGATATACCATTAGGATATACTAAAGAGTTATCTAGACCTTCAGGCTCTAAAAAAATTTGGTGTGAGTCTTTCTCGTAAAACCTTGTGACTTTATCTTCTATACTCGGACAATATCTGGGTCCAGAGCCTTTTATAGAGCCAGAATAAACTGCTGAAAGCTTAAGGTTGTCAGCTATCACTTTGTGTGTTTTTGTATTGGTTCTAGTTATACCACATTCTATTTGTTTAATTGCTATTTTACTTGTCATATAAGAAAAGGGAACTGGTTCACTGTCTGCAGATTGCATTTCCACTTCATTCCATTTAATACTACTTTTTAATAATCTGGGTGGTGTTCCTGTTTTCAATCTACCAATTGGCAAATTTAGTGATCTTATCTTCTTGGACAACTGAAATGATGGCTTATCACCAATCCTTCCAGCAGGAATTCTTTGGTTTCCGATATGAATAACGCCTCCCAAAAAAGTCCCAGTTGTTAAAACCACTGATTTTGCAATTATTCGAATATTGTTTTCTAGCATCACTGCTTTTATTTTATTTTTTTCTAATACTAAGTCTTTTACCGTACCTTCAAAAATTGTAAGATTCTTGTTCATTTCTAATAGTTTTAAAATTGCTTTTTTGTATAATTTACGATCAGCCTGTGATCTTGGACCATGAACTGCGGGGCCTCTAGAACGGTTAAGCATTCTAAATTGAATTCCAGAAGAATCTATTGCTTTAGCCATTAATCCGTCGAGAGCATCAATTTCTCTTACCAAATGGCCTTTGCCTAAGCCACCTATAGCTGGATTGCATGACATTTCTCCAATGGTTTCTATTTTCATGGTTACAAGGATAGTTTTTGCACCCATTCTAGACGAAGCTGATGCAGCTTCAACTCCAGCATGTCCTCCACCAATAACAACTACATCAAAATTTTTCATTTTTTCAACGTTCATTTACCAATACAAAATCTATTAAATATATCATCTAAAATATCTTCCACGTCAATCACATTAGTTATATTCCCTATTTCTTTTGCTGCTATTCTTAAATCCTCAGATGCCAACTCTGGACATATATTAATATCGATAAGTAATAAATCATTAAGTGCATCTATTGCTTTTTCAACAGCATTAACATGTCGTTTCTGCGTAAGTAAGGCACTTTCTTTTGGCACCATTAAATTTAAATGGTTAACAATTTTTTTAATTAAATCGTTAATTCCGATATCTTTTTTTACAGAGATATTATGGATATTTTTATTTAATGTTTTTTTTAAGTCGGCTTTTGTATGGACAAAAATTTTCTTTACTTTCGATTTAAATTCTGGATATGAAAAATCTTCATTATCTGACAAAATAAGAATTAAATCTGATTCTTCAGCTTTTTGTAGCGCTCTTTTAACACCAATTTTTTCAACTTCTGTTTTTGCTTTTCTAATACCTGCTGTATCGTTTAATATAACGGGGAAGCCTTCAAAATCCATCATAACTTCTAAAATATCTCTTGTAGTGCCAGCTTCATCTGTTACTATTGCCACTTTTTTGTCCGACAAAAAATTAATAAGTGAACTCTTACCAACGTTAGGTCGACCTAAAAGAGTAATAACAAAGCCATCTTTAACCCTTTTTCCATAATTACTATCTTTAATTGACCTTTTCATTTCATTTAATATTTTGGTAACCCTGGTATGAAAATCATCGTATATCTCTTTAGGGAGGTCTTCGTCTGAAAAATCAATTAAGGCCTCAAGTTTTGATAATAAATATATAATTTCATCTCTCCAAGAACATATCTTTTTAAATAATGCACCTTCATATTGAGACATAGATAATTTAAATTGACTTTCTGTGTCTGAATTAATTAAATCATTTAATCCTTCTGCCTGTGTAAGATCTATAATACCATTTAAAAAGGCTCTTTTTGTAAACTCGCCTCTTTCAGCTATTCGAAAATTTTTTGTTTTTGCCATTGTGTCGTAAATTTTTTTTTCGATATATGTGCTTCCGTGAATGTGAAACTCTATTATGTCCTCCCCTGTTACGGACTTAGGTCCAGGAAAGTATATTATAAGGGCATTATCTATAAGATTGTTCTTTAAGTCATATATTTTTCTTAATGAAGCAACCCTTGGTTTTGTTGGTTTAAATGAAAAGATTTTTGGTATTTTTTTTGCGTTATTTCCAGATACTCTTATAACTTTGATAGAGCTTTTTTGTGAGTTTGATGCTGAAGAAAAAATTGTGTCCAATTTGATGTACTTTTGCCTTGAAATGTTTCACATGAAACATATTATTATTTATTCATAGCTCTAAAAAAATCTTCGTTTGATTTACTTTGTTTGAGTTTGTCAGAAAGAAAATCCATTGCATCTACAGGTCCCATTTGCATTAATATTCTTCTTAAAACCCACATTCTTGATAGAGTGTCTTTTTCTACCAACAACTCTTCTTTTCTAGTGCCTGATTTAGTTACATCAATTGCAGGAAAAGTACGTTTGTCTGAAAGCTTTCTATCAAGAATAACCTCACTATTTCCTGTGCCTTTAAACTCTTCAAAAATAACTTCGTCCATTCTTGACCCCGTTTCGACTAATGCAGTTGCTATAATAGTTAAAGATCCTCCATCTTCGATATTTCTTGCAGCGCCAAAAAACCTTTTAGGTCGTTGTAACGCATTTGCATCTACTCCGCCTGTTAGTACTTTTCCGCTAGATGGTATTACTGTATTATAGGCTCTCGCGAGTCTAGTAATGGAATCCAATAAAATTACTACATCTCGTTTATGTTCAACTAATCTTTTTGCTTTTTCAATAACCATATCTGTGACCTGAACATGTCTTGACGCTGGTTCGTCAAATGTAGAACTTATAACTTCACCATTTACAGATCTCTGCATATCTGTTACTTCTTCAGGCCTTTCATCAATCAATAAAACTAATAAATAAATCTCAGGATGATTTTTAGATATAGCTTGGGCTATTGATTGCAACATCATTGTTTTACCCGTTCTTGGTGGAGCAACAATCAAGCCACGTTGACCTTTACCCATAGGTGCAACCATTTCTACAACTCTTGTGGTTATATCTTTGTTGTTAGGATCAAAATCAGTTTCAAAATTTATTTTTGCTTGGGGATAAAGAGGTGTCAAATTATCAAAATTAATTCGGTGTCGGACTGACTCAGGAGATTCAAAATTAATATTCTCTACTTTAAGAAGAGCGAAGTATCTTTCACCATCTTTAGGCGCTCTTATTTGCCCCTCTACTGTGTCACCTGTCCGTAAACCAAATTTTCTTACTTGATTAGGCGAAATATAAATATCATCAGGGCCAGCAAGATAATTAGATTCTGGAGATCTTAAAAAGCCAAATCCATCAGACAATACTTCTAGTACACCATCTCCATATATAGCAATATCGTTGTCAGCAAGCTTTTTTAAACAAGCAAACATCATATCTTGTTTTCTAAGTGCACTTGCGTTTTCTATGTCTAGACTTTCTGCGTATGTCAGTAAATCAGAAGGATTTTTAGCTTTAAGATCTTTTAAATGCATTTATTTCTCGTTTAAAACTTGGGGAATTTAATTGAAGTCTGGTTTTACAACTATTAGTAATGTAATCAAGATCATCAATATAGTTGGAATTTCATTAATTATTCTGTAAAACTTTGTCTTTTTGAATCTATACCCTTTTTTAAAATCTTTGTAAAGAATAGATAAATAGAAGTGAAAAATAGTTAGAAGAAAAACTAAAAACAGTTTAAATAAAAAATAAACTTCATAGATAAAATATCGATACTCTAGAACTAAAATAAAGCCAAAAAAGTAAGTCAACAGAAAAGCAGGTGTCATTATGTAATGTAACAACCTATACTCCATTAATTGAAAAGTTCTGTCCATTGTACTAAAATTTTTAGTATCATTATGATACACAAAAAGGCGTGGTAGATATAATAAGCCTACCATCCAGGATATAACAGAAACTATATGAAATGTTTTAATTATATCATAAAACAATTATTGCTTTCACCTCTTATAATTTCTGACTATATCTATTACTTTTCTGACATTTTCAATTTTAGTGTCTGGTGTTAAACCGTGTCCGACATTGAATATAAATCTCTTATCACTCATTAGATCTAATATGGACAAAACACTATTTTTTAGATGTTTGCTGTTAATAGGTACTAAAGATGCTGGGTCCAGATTACCTTGTATAACTATTTCTTTATTAATATAAGTTTTTGCCCAATTTAAATCTACAGACCAGTCTAATGCTATGCAATCAACATTACTTTCGTATGAATACTTCTCAATATTTGAACCAGATTTGAAAGGAAAACCGATGATAGGTAAAAAAATTTTTTTGGATCTTAAAATTGCAACTATTTTTGAAATTGGATCAATAGCACAATCTTTAAAAAAGTGGTTTGGAATCATATGTGACCATGAATCAAATAACATTAAAATATCAGCACCTGCCTTTGCTTGCATCTCCAATTTTTCAGCTACATAAATTACAAGAGTGTTTAAAAGTTTCATGAACCATTTATTTGAACTCCATAAAGCTTTCCTAGTATTAATAAAATCTTTACTACCTTTACCTTCAATCATGTAACAAGCCAATGTCCAAGGTGCACCAGCAAAACCAATTATGCTTATAGATTTTGGTAAATCTTTCCTTAAAATTAAAATTGAATTCTTTAAAGGTTCAAGTTTTGAACCAATAGGTACTTTTTGAACAATTTCAGTCTCTTCTGGAATCAGAGGTTCTAACATAGGACCAAAATTTTTACAGAACCTCACCTTTCTTTCCATAGCCCATGGTATCATTAAAATATCCGAAAAGATAATTGCAGCGTCGAGGTCATAATATTTAAGAGGCAATTTCGTACTCTGAACAATTAAATTTTCAGATAAACAAAATTTGATAAAATTTTCTTCTTTTTTTCTTATTTCAAAATATTCTGGAATATGTCTTCCTGCTTGACGGAGAAACCAAATTGGTACTCTCGTAGTTTCACCTTTAAAAAGATTTAAAATTAAATTTTTATTCACAAAGAAAATCTTAAATTAAAAATTAAGTTGATGTTGATGTATTGAATAACATTGTGGATAACATAAATATTATCATTTTTTCCACAAGTTATAAAAATAAAATTTGAAGTTATTATAACGAAAAGTAAAATTATTAACAAACAGAAATTTATCTATATACTTTTATTCACATGTTTCTAAAAACTGAATAAAATATTTTAAACATAAATAACATGTAATATAATAAATATAAATTAAAATTGTAAACATGTTATTAACAAAAAAAGACTATCTATGAAAATTATTGGTGTAACAGGATCTATTGGTATGGGTAAAACCACTATATCATCTATGTTAAGATTAGTAGGAATACCAATCTTTGATTCAGATGAATATGTAAGAACTATTTTAGAAGAGAATAATTGTGTTATAGAAAAAATTTTCAAATTATGGCCAGATACGGTTTCTATATTACAAAAAAAGAAAAAAATAAATAAACTTCTTCTCAGTGAAAAAGTATTTAAATCAAGAAAAAACAGAAAAATATTGGAAAATATCATTCATCCTATTGTACAAAAACAAAGGGATATTTTTATTCACAATCATAAAAAGTCAAAAATCATAGGCTTAGATGTACCCTTATTATATGAAACTGGAACAGATAAAATATGTGATTATATTTTTCTTGTTAATGCGTTAAAAAAAATTCAAAGAAAAAGAGTTTTGGCGAGGCCAAATATGACAGAAGAAAAATTTAAACAAATTAATAATGCTCAATGGACTTTTGAACAGAAAAAAAAAATGAAACCATTTATAATAAATACATCATATGGTAAATTGTTGAGCTTTATAACTGTTGTTAAATATTTATTAATTATACTAATAAGCAGAAAGACAAAGCATGACTAGGGAATTAGTTCTTGATACTGAAACGACAGGACTAAACCATGAAGAAGGACATAGATTAGTTGAAATAGGTATTATTGAATTAGAAAACCACGTGCCTACAGGTCAATATTTCCACTATTATTTAAATCCAGAAAGAGCTTCAGATAAAAGAGCAGAAGAGATACATGGGTTAACTAATGAATTCTTAAAAGATAAACCTAAGTTTTCTGAAATTGCTGAAGAATTTCTTGAATTTATTTCAAACAGCAAAATTATTATTCATAATGCAACTTTTGATTTAGGATTTATTAATGCAGAATTAAGTAGATGTAATTTGAATGAAATAAAAGAAGAAAGTGTTATTGATACACTAACATTAGCTAAACAAAAATTCTTAGGACAATCAGTAAGTTTAGACGCTTTATGTAGGAAATATAATATAGATTTGAAAGATAGGCAAATACATGGTGCTCTTAAAGATGCAAAACTTTTAGCGACGGTCTATTTAGAACTAATAGGTGGAAGACAATCAAAATTAAAATTTGAAAATACTGACGACAAATTTATTAACAAAGAAGATGATATACAGAATATAGTCGACTATTATATAAATATGCCTCATAGGAAAATAAATCGTATAGATTTAAATGTGAATGACTACGAAATGCATTTAAAAAATCTAGATCAAATAAAAAATAGTATGTGGAAAAAATTAGATAGTTAGTTTTCCCTTAATATAAAATCTTTACTATTAAGTGAGATAGGGACGCTCCCACCTTTTTGTGTTAAACCTTCAATTATATCTTTAGCATAAGGATATATCATTTTTAGACCTTCTTCGGTTGCAGATTTTTGGTCATTTTTAGAATCTTCTAATATTTTAAAAAAACCAAAATAATCTAGTTCTAGATTAAATAATTTTGTATCATTTTTTTTTGAGGAACAATCAAACGAATATTTTAAAATCAAACTAAAAAAATTATCTTTGTATGTCTGGTGAACAATATTCATGTTGATATCAAGATTATGGCTATTATTATTTTCTGCGCTGTTATCATTTATATCTTGAGGGTTTTCAAAAGATAAATCTTTAATAAAGTGTTTTATCAATTTTACCTTAGTAAATTTATTTTCATTTACATTACTCATTTAATTCTCTAAATACTTATTATTTTGTATGTATATATGAAATTAATAATAATGAATATTAATTTTTATTTTTTTTTGTATAATATACAAATTATCTATTTAAATAATGGTGGTAAAAACATGCAGAATAATATTCCATATCTTGATATCTTAATTTTTGGTGTAATAGCTATTTTTTTAATCTTTAGGCTTAAAAATATATTAGGAACAAAAACAGGATTTGAAGATACCAATATTAATAAAGAAAATAATAGTAAACAATTTTCTAATGTTATCCCATTAAAATCTCAAGAAAATAACTCAGAAAGTGACGAATTAAGTAAAATTATTTCAGTAGACCCAAGTTTCAAAGTTTCAGAATTTTTGTTTGGGTCAAAAACATTTTTTGAAATGGTTTTGAAGAGTTTTGTTAGCGGTAATTTGGATAATATTAGAAAATTTACCAAGCAATCAGTTCTTAGAAGTTTCAAGAACGCTATTGAAGATAGAGAAAAAGAGCAAGAAACACTCATCATTGACCTAAAGTCAATAAAAGAAAATAAAATAACAAAAGTAAAAATAACCAAATCATCTATAAAGGTAAACGTAGCTTTTGAAACTTTTCAAATAAGAGCATTAATGGACAAAAACGATCAGATCATTGATGGTGATTCTGAAAATGAAATTCTTGTGAAAGATGAGTGGGTTTTTGAAAGAAAAATAAACGACAATAATCCTAACTGGACACTCGTTGAGACTAAAAGTAATTAAAAATATGATTGCAATATCAAAACACGATAGAAAAGTATGGGAAAATTACGTTTCTAACTTTGAAAAATTTGTGCTTATCCCACAAAAAAAAGTCTTGTCGAATCCTAAATTTAAAAATAATAAAAAAATAATTTTTGAGAAAGAAAATTATTTAAAGCAATCTGAAGTTTTTAAGAAAAAAAGATTTAAACCAGACTCAATATTAGATCTTCATGGTTATACGCTATATTCTGCAAAATTATTATTACAAAAATTTATTTCCAATTGTTATGAAAAGAATATACGGAATGTATTAATTATAACTGGAAAAGGACAAAATAATAAAGGTGCTTTAAAGGAGGAAGTGCCAAAATGGTTAAGTGATAAATTTTTCAACAAATATCTTGTAGATTTTAATGTGTCACCAAAACACTTTGGCGGCGAAGGTGCTTTATTACTAAGAATTAAAAATAGATTCAAAAAAATTTGATTATTAATTGTAGATGAAAGATGACTAAAAAAATTCAAAATAGAGTTTCTTCTATTCATAGGAAGACTAATGAAACAGAGATTAACGTTACTGTTTATTTAGATGGTACCGGCAAACACTCAATAACAACAGGTTTACCTTTTTTTGATCATATGATCCAACAACTCTCAAAACATAGCTTAATTGACATTGATATAAAATGTACTGGTGATCTTGAAATTGATTCACATCATACAATGGAAGATGTTGGTTGGGCACTTGGGAAAGCTATTAATGAAGCATTAGGTAACAAGAAAGGCATAAAAAGATTCAGTTTCAGTTTTTTACCTATGGATGAGTGTCTAACTAGATCTTGCATTGACATATCTGGGCGGCCATGGTTGGTTTGGAATGTTTTTTTACCTAATGTGACAATAAAAGATATTGAAACTGAAATATTTAAAGAATTTTTTCAATCTTTTTCGCAATCTGCAGAAATCACACTTCATATTGAAAATATTTATGGTCAAAACACACACCACATTATAGAGTCATGTTTTAAGTCTATGGCTGTTTCTCTTAAAAATGCAATTCAGCTTGATTTTAGAAATTTAGACAATGTTCCATCAACAAAAGGAACTTTAACAGGAAATAAGTAAAATGAACCTAGTTATAATCGATTATGGTTCGGGTAATTTAAGATCAGTTGAAAATGCATTTAAAAATTCTGTTAAAATTAATAAACTGAATTTTACAATTCAAGTTACTAATAAATTAGGATTAATTTCTAAAGCAGATCATTTGGTTCTACCTGGTGTTGGATCTTTTCCTGACTGCAAGAAAGGCCTAGAAGATATAAAAGGTCTAATCAAATTATTAACAAATGAAGTTATAAAAAACAAAAAAAAATTTTTAGGAATTTGCGTGGGTATGCAACTAATGGTTGATTTTAGCCTTGAAAAACAAAGAACTGAGGGATTTCGTTGGCTTGATGGTTACTTCAAGAAAATTGGGAAAAAGGGTTTAGACTATCTTGGCAGGGATTATAAAATTCCACATATGGGATGGAACAATTTACAATTTGAGTATAATAATCATCCTATTTTAGAAAATATTACTGAAAATGAACAATTTTATTTTGTTCACTCTTTTGTTTTAGAAAGTAAAAAACCCAATCAAATTATAGCTAGTACTAATTATAGTCAGAAAATTCCAGCAATAATTGGAAAAGGAAATTATATTGGCGTTCAATTTCATCCAGAAAAGAGTGGTAATTCGGGTCAAAAATTTATATATAACTGGCTTAAATGGTGTCCATAATGCTAGAAAGACTAAATGGAAACGAAATTAAAAAAATATAATGTTAAAGCTGAATTATGTAAAACTTTAAGTAAAGTTGATTTACAAGAACTATGTGATGCAACTGAAGAGGCAATTTTAGCTGGAGGTGGTTTTGGTTGGATTTCACCTCCATCATTAAAAACACTTCAAGATTATTGGAAAGGGGTTTTGCTTATACCTGAAAGAGTTTTGATAATTGGAAAGCTGGATAATATTGTAGCTGGATCTGCTCAACTAATTAAACCAGCTAAAAACAACGAAGCTCAGTCTCATTCTTGTGTATTAAGTACTTTTTTCTTTGCTTCTTGGGCAAGAGGTTTTGGTCTTGCAAAAGCCGTTTTTAAGAAAGCTGAGTTAAAAGCAAAACAAGATGGTTTTAAAGTTATTAATCTAGAAGTAAGAGAAACACAATCACGAGCAATTCAATTATATGAACAGGCTGGATATGTTAGATCTGGTATTAATCCAAAGTCAGTTTTCATAGATGGAAAATATATTGCCGGCTATTATTATTATAAAGAACTTAAATAATGAAAGATAACTTTTTTACATTATACCCCGCCATTGATATTAAAGATGGAAAATGTGTTAGACTGCTTTTTGGAGAAATGGAAAAAGAAACAGTTTACAATAATAATCCATTAGATCAAGCTATGTGGTTTGTTGATCAAGGAGCAGAATGGTTGCATATTGTTGATTTAGACGGTGCTGTTGCTGGAGAGAATATAAATAAAAGAGTAATTGAAGAAATTTTGCACAAACTTCAAAGCAAAGTAAAAATTCAACTAGGCGGGGGTATAAGAAATATTAACGACATTGATTTTTGGATACAGAATTCAGTAAATCGAGTAATTTTGGGCACATTAGCTCTTGAAAATCCAAACTTTATTAATGAACTCGACAAATTGTACTCAAAAAAAATAGTTGTCGGGGCAGATGTAAGAAATGGAAAGATCGCTTCTCACGGTTGGAAAAAACAATCAGATATAATTGCTGTAGACTTAATTAAAGATCTCAATTCTTCTATTGTTAGTTCTGTGATATATACAGACATAACTAAGGATGGGAGTTTAAAAGGTGTAAGTCTAGAACAAACGGTAAATTTTGCTAAATCAATTCCACATCCAGTTATTGCTTCAGGAGGGGTTTCATCATTAAATGATATTTCAAGATTAGCCAAAGAGTTTTCAAATGGCGTACAAGGAGTAATAGTTGGACGGGCATTGTATGATAAGAAGTTTACATTCTTAGACGCGTTACAAAAGATAAAAGAGGCAAAATCTAATGCTTTCAACTAGGGTAATAGCATGTCTGGATGTACACAATGGAAGGACAGTTAAAGGCATAAATTTTATTAATTTAAAAGATGCTGGTGATCCAGTAGAACAAGCAAAGCAATATAGCACAATAGGTGCTGATGAGATTTGTTTTTTAGATATTTCTGCTACTCATGAAAAAAGAAGAGCTATGTTTAATGTAATTTCTAAAACAGCTGAGTCTTGTTTTGTACCACTTACTGTTGGAGGAGGTGTAAATGATCTTTCTGATTTTAGAGACTTATTGAACTCTGGAGCGGATAAAGTATCAATAAATTCATCTGCAGTTTATAATCCAAAATTAATAAAACAATCTTCAGACAAATTTGGAAACCAGTGTGTTGTTTTAGCAATTGATGCCATAGAAAATATATCAATGCCTAGTGGATACGAGGTAACAACTCATGGAGGAAGAAAAAAAACAAACATAGATGCTCTTAAATGGGCAAAACAGGGTGTAAAAAATGGAGCTGGTGAAATTTTATTAACATCAATGAAATCAGATGGAACAAAAAAAGGATACAATTTAAAACTAACAAATCTAGTTTCTAAAAATGTTTCTGTTCCTGTGATTGCATCAGGAGGTGCTGGAAGCCCTAAAGACATGGTTGAAGTCGTCTTAAAAGCTGGAGCATCTGCAGTTCTAGCTGCATCAATTTTTCATTATGGTATTCATACAATAAATTCTGTAAAAAACGAAATGTCTAAGAATGGGATACTCGTAAGAGATTGTGAAAATTAAAATGAATGAACAAATCATAAAAGAAATTTTTAATGTTTTAACACAAAGAAAAAATTCAAGTGAAAAACAATCATATACATCTTATTTAATAAAAAATCCTGAATTGCTAGCCAAAAAAATTGGTGAAGAATCATCAGAACTAATTATAGACTTTATTAAAAAAAATAAAAAAGGCGCAATAAAAGAATCTGCAGATTTAATTTATCATGTTTTAGTCATTTGGGTCTCTTTGGGAATTAACCCAGATGAGATTTGGAAAGAGTTGTCTTCTAGAAAGCTAATATCTGGGATTGAAGAAAAAAAAAGCAGAGGTGTAAAATGAATAATTTATATGATCTAAACAATATATTTGCCAAAATATTAAGATCTGAAATTCCTTGTAATAAAATATTAGAAAACGAATGTGCATTGGCGTTTTCTGATATTAATCCGCAAGCACCAATTCATATATTAGTAATTCCCAAAAATCCTTATATCAATTTTCATGACTTTACAAAAAATGCCTCAAATAAAGAACATGAAAGCTTTTGGAAATTGGTAAATAATGTCATTGAACACTATAAAGTTGAAACAGAGGGATTTAGGATTATTTCAAATTCAGGAAATGACGGTAATCAAGACGTACCTCATTTTCATGTTCATCTTTTAGGAGGAGAAAATTTAGGGAGGATGATTGGTTGATTCTTAGATTTCTAACTTATTTTCA
>CACNFD010000028.1 GCA_902619615.1 uncultured SAR116 cluster alpha proteobacterium
CCGTCTCCAACATGACCAACAATAGGACCAAATAATTTATTTTGCTCCATATCTTCAATGGTTTCTGTAATGCATTCCGAGAGTCTTGAAATAGGCACACACACGTCTGTTGCGATATAATCTGCCTCTGGTCTACATGCTTTTACAGCATAATAAACATCATGCCTAGCTTTCCATAATTTATTTCTTTCTTCAATATTAGCGTTCCACTCAAAATTATTCCCACCAAAATCTTTAGAAATCTCATTAAATAATTCTGACTGCTCTTTAACAGAAGATTTGCTTCCATGAAACTCTAAGAGCAACAAGGGTGATTCTGGTAAACTCAATTTAGAATAATTATTAACTGCTTTAACTTGTGCAATGTCTAATAGTTCAATTCTAGCTACTGGTATACCAGCTTGTATCGTCATGATAACTGCATCAGTTGCATCTTTTACAGAAGGGAACGTGCACCTGCCAGCTCCAATTTCCTCAGGTATGCCATAAAGTTTAAGAGTAATTTCAGTAATTACACCCAAAGTTCCTTCAGAACCAACAATTAATCTTGTTAAATCATATCCAGCTGAACTTTTTCTTGCTCTACTAGCAGTTTTTATTATCTCACCATTTGGCATAACAACTTCAAGAGATAAAATATTGTCTTTCATTGTACCGTAACGAACTGCATTTGTTCCAGAAGCTCGTGTAGATGTCATTCCACCAATTGAAGCATTCGCGCCAGGATCAATAGGAAAAAATAAACCTGTATCTCTTAGATATGTATTAAGTTGTTCTCTTGTTACACCAGGTTGTACTACAACAGTAGAATCTTCAGGGTGAACTTCTATAATATTATTGAGATTGTTCATATCAATTGAAATACCACCAAAATTGGCATTTAGGTGCCCCTCCAGAGAAGAACCTGCACCAAAGGGGATAATGGGGCAACCATGTTCGTGACAAATTTTTACAGTTTTTTGAACATCTTCCTTACTATATGCAAAAACAACACCATCAGGTAGTTCAGGTGTATGAACTGTAGTTGTGCTAGTATGTTGTTCACGAACGGATTTAGATATTGAAAATTGTTGACCAAATTCTTTTTTCAATGCTTCTACAGCTTTTTCAATATTATAATCAAATTTATTATAAAATGAGTTGTTGTTTATATCTAAGATTGTCACCAGTAAACCTCATATTTTCCTAAACTATTCTACAATATATATATTTTAAAATAAAGATTGAGTAAATTATTACATTTTAATAATTATAGTAACCATAAAATTTATATCTTATGGATACTTGTAAATGCGCAAAAAAGCTATCTTTTTAGGAGAATGCATGATTGAGCTAAACGGTGATATATCCTCTTTAGGAAATTCAAATTCACTGATAGAGGTTAATTTTGGAGGTGATACTTATAATTCTGCAGTTTATTTTTCACGATTAACAAATAAGGAAACCAATACTTTTTACTGCACAGCTCTTTCAAAAGATAGTTTTTCTAAGAAAATGATGGAGAGATTCAAAATTGAAAAACTTAATTGTGATCTTATTAGGACAGATGGAAAAAATCCGCCAGGATTATATTCTATTGAAATCAATGAAAAAGGAGAACGAAGCTTTTCCTATTGGAGAGATCAATCACCATCTAAAAATATTTTTTTAGGATTAAAAGGAAAGCATCTCTTAGATAATATAAGCAACTCAGATATTTTTTATTACTCCGGTATTTCTGCTGGCATACTTGATGAAAATCAAAAACAACAACTAATTAAGGTTGGAGCTACAGCTGATGTTTGTGCTTTTGATTTTAATTATAGACATCAACTACATTATGACAAAAATAGATCGCAATCACTATTTATAGAAATTAATAATTATGTAAATATTAATTTTGTCTCTTATGATGATGTTAAAGATCTATTTAAGATTAAAAAACCAAATGAAATCTTTAATCTATTGAATAATGAAAAAAATCTGATTTTATTGAGATATAAAAATTCAATCATATTTAAAAACCTTGATCAAGAAATAAAAACCATTACTGTTCCGCATGGTGAGGTTGTAGATACTACTGCTGCAGGAGATGCTTTCAACGGCTCATTCTTGGCATTGATGAACAATGGTAAAAATACTAGTATTGAAGAAATTATTTTAAAATCTCATGCTGTCACCAGAGAAGTAATTAAATATAAAGGGGCGATAATCAAAAAAAATCAGATGCCTAAATTAAGTATATAAAGGGATATTTTGAATGAAAAAAAACTTACTAATAATGACCGAAATGCCAGAATATTTTGTTTCGCTTGCTGATCAAAACTTTAACACACATAAGTTATGGAAACAAAAAGATGAAGATAATTATTTATTCGAAGTTAGAGAAAATATTGATGCAATAGCAGTCATGGGAGGTTATAAAATTACTCCCGATTTAATGAAAAGTATGCCTAATCTAAAAATTATAGGGTGTTATGGTGTAGGGTATGATGCTATTGATGTTAATTTTGCTAAAAGTTTAGCAATAAAAGTCACAAATACACCAGAAGTTCTTAATGATGAAGTAGCTGATACAGCTATCGCATTAATGCTATGTGTTTACAAAAAAATCGTTGAAGCTGACAGTTTTGCAAGAAACAACAAATGGATTAAAGGTGATTTTCCACTAACTAAAAAGTTTACAGGAACCAAGCTAGGAATAGTTGGAATGGGAAGAATTGGTAAAGCTATAGCTAAAAGGGCAGAAGCGTTTAATTGTGAAATTTCGTATCATTCAAGAAATAAAAAAGATGTTAAGTATAGATTTTACAGCGATTTGAAAGAATTAGCAAAAGAAGTAGATACACTTTGTATAATTACACCTGGTGGAAAAGAAACAGAAAAGTTAATTAATAAAGATGTTCTAAATAATCTTGGAGAAAATGGCGTACTTATCAATGTAGCTAGGGGGTCGGTTATCGATCAAGATGAATTGATATATTGTCTAGAAAATAATTTGATATTGGCTGCCGGATTAGATGTTTATACAAATGAACCAAATATCCCTGAAAAATTAATGAAACTGAAAAATACAGTTTTGTTACCTCATATTGCGTCTGGCACAGTTGAGACAAGAGATGCAATGGGTCAGCTTGTCTTTGATAACATAATAAATTACTTCGAGGGAAAATCTCTAATTTCAGAAGTAAATTAGGGAGATATTTAATACTTAGTTAATTCGATTCCTGCATTACGAGCATAAATTTTAGCTACAGCAGCATCATCTTCGTGCCCCAAACCAATACCAGCAGCTGCAAGAAATTGTTGCATTGCTGTTGCAGTTAAAGGTGCAGAAAAATTTGATTTTTTTGCTATATCCAGAACAATCCCTAGATCTTTTGGCCATATATTTATGGATGATTTTGGTGAATAATCATCATTTATAATATGTGGAGCTCTATTCTCAAGCATCCAGGATGTTCCGGCACATTCTGAGATAACCTCTAAAAATTTCTTAGGGTCTATGCCTTGAGTTATTCCAAATGTTATTGCTTCTGCCATTGCTGAAATATGAATACCTGCGAGCATTTGATTAACTGCCTTCATTGCAGACCCAGCTCCGACAGATTGGCCAAATTTAAAAACTTTTTCAGAGGTTGAATCTAAAAGTGGCTTGGCTTTTTGCAGAGCTTTTTGACTTCCAGAAATCATATAAGACAATTTACCTTCTAATGATTTTTTTGATCCACCAGAGATAGGTGCATCTAGATATAAAAGTCCTTTTTTAGCACACTTGTTATCCATTTCTTTTGCAAAATCTGGAGAAACAGTAGTGCATACCATTATCAATGTGTTATTTTTTAATTTATTGGAAATCCCCTCCTCACCAAAAACAATCTCACGAGTTTGCGTTTCATTTAAGACAACTATTACTACTGCTTCTAATTGGTCGTATGGAACTTTACCTTCAAAACCTCCATCTTGAAAAAATTTTTTTTGTTGGTCTGGGTTTTTATCTTGACCATAAACTTTATACCCTGCGCGCATGAGCGATTTTGCTATCCCATAACCCATTGAGCCTAGACCAATTACAAGAATATTTTTATTTTCTGTCATTATTTTAATGATTATCCCTTGGTAATTTTTTTCTTACCTTCTGAAATTTGACAGCATTCTCAAGCACAGCTCCGTCAGATAGTTCACCTACTAAATTTCTTTGAATTTCTTGCCAAGGAGTTTGACTTTCAGGATAAGGCGGAACACCATCTTTTTTCCTGAGCTCAATCTCTTCATCACTTACAAGCATGTTAGCTGTATAATTATTCAAATCAATTACGACAGTGTCACCTGTCCTTAACCAAGCTAATCCGCCTCCAGTCGCACTCTCAGGTGAAGCATTAAGTATTGATGGACTTCCTGAGGTTCCTGACTGTCTTCCATCACCTATGCATGGTAATTCTGTAATTCCCTGCTTAATTAATTCATCTGATGGTTGCATATTAACAACTTCAGCTGAACCAGGCCAGCCAACAGGTCCTGCACCTCTAATAACTAATATAGAATTTTCATCCATATTTAAACTTTTGTAATTAAGCCTGTCATGATAATCTTCAGATCCTTCAAAGACAATAACTCTACCTTCTAGTACACCTTCTTTTCCTGGACGTGATAAAAATTTATCTTTGAATTCTTTTGAAATAACTGAGGTTTTCATTATTGCTGAGTCAAATAAGTTTCCTTTAAGTACTATAAAGCCTGCTTTTTGTTTCATAGGTTTTTTAAAAGGGGTAATGACCTTTTCGTCCTTAATCTTGATTCCTTTCAAATTTTCAGACATTTTTTTTCCTGAGACGGTCATTACATCTCCATGAAGTTTTGAATTTTCAAGGAGCTCTGACATTATAGCAGCTGTCCCACCAGCTCTGTGATAGCTCTCACATAGGTACTCGCCTGCCGGTTGTATGTTAGCCATCAAAGGAATGTCATAACCAACATTTTGCCATGCAGCAGTTTCTAATTCTACACCAACATGCCTTGCTATTGCAGTAATGTGCCATTGAGCGTTAGTTGATCCACCAATAGCAGAATTTACAATAATTGCATTCTCAAAAGACTCTCTTGTCATAATCATGGAAGGAGTTAAATCATCCTTAACCATATCAACAATTCTTAAACCTGTCTTATATGCCATTTGCCCTCTTTCTCTGTAGGGTGCAGGAATGTTAGCATTTCCAGTTAAGCTCATTCCAAGAGCTTCAGCTAATGAATTCATTGTAGATGCAGTTCCCATAGTGTTACAATGACCGTCAGAAGGAGCTGAGCTAGTAACAATATCAATGAATTGTTCATAATCTATTCTGCCAGCTGCTAACTCAACTCTACTATCCCAAACAGCTGTTCCCGAACCAGCAAGCTTTCCATTATGCCATCCATCCAACATTGGACCTCCGTTTAGTACAATTGCCGGTAGATCTACAGTAGCAGCTGCCATTAAACAAGCTGGGGTTGTTTTGTCACAACCGGTCATTAGGACAACACCATCAATAGGATAACCATGAAGAATTTCAACTAATCCTAAATATGCTAAATTTCTGTCTACAGCAGCGGTAGGTCTCTTTAATGTTTCTTGAATGGGATGAACAGGAAACTCAAAAGCAATGCCACCTGCTGTTCTAATTCCTTCTCTTACTCTTTCTGCCAGTTTAAGATGAACCCTATTACATGGGGATATGTCCGATCCGGTTTGTGCTATTCCAATAATTGGTTTTCCAGATCGCAATTCGTCTGTTGTCAGCCCAAAATTCATTGATCTCTCTAAATACAATGCCGTCATGCCAGGGTTAGTTGGATTATCAAACCACTGTTGACTTCTGTATTTTGGATTAAAATTTTTATCTGACATGATTTTCTCCCAAGTAAAATTTAAAAACAATAAATAGAGTTTATAAATTATTTTAAAAATAGTATGAATAGAACTTAATATATTTTAAGATCAATTTAACAATCATACTTGATTTAAAAAAAATCAAAAGATAATTTCAGTTTTTTTGTTTTTTATTAGTTGGGAGATAATAAAAATGAATAATGTTAAAAACTTAACAGTTAAACTTAATGAAAATGACAATGTTGCTACAGCATTAAGAGAAATAAATGCTGGTGAAATAACTCAAGATCTTGCAAGTAAAAACATTATTCCAAAAGGTCATAAAATAGCCTTAAGAAAAATAGTAAAGGGTGAGAAAATAATTAAGTATGACCAATTGATAGGTATCGCTAGCAAAGATATTTTACCAGGTGAACATGTACATGTTGAAAATACAAATTTTCAATCAACAGATCATGATTATGAGTTTTCAACATCTGTTAAATTACCCAACATGATTGAACCTGAAAAAAGAGCTACTTTCAAAGGATATAAGAGACAAAACGGAAAGGTTGGGACAAGAAATTATATTGGCATACTTACTTCTGTAAATTGTTCTGCAACAGCTGCAAAAAATATTGCAGAAGCGTTTAATGAAGAAAAATTATCTAAGTTCCCAAATGTTGATGGAGTAGTTTCATTTACTCATGGCACAGGGTGTGGAATGGCAGATTCAGGAGACGGTTTTGACGCTCTTCAAAGAGTCCTTTTAGGATATATTCAACATCCAAATTTAGCTGGTGTATTACTAATTGGATTAGGATGTGAGGCAAATCAAATCAAGTTTTTAATGGATGCTTTCAACTTAAACGAAAATCCATTTTTTAAAACTATGACCTTACAAGACATGGGAGGTCTTAGAAAAACAATCAAAGCTGGAATAAAATGTATTGATGATATGCTACCTGAAGTTAATTCCATTGAGCGAACTGATCAATGCGTCGAACATTTAAGTGTTGCTCTTCAGTGTGGAGGATCCGATGCATGGTCTGGTATAACCTCAAACCCTTCACTTGGTCATGCTGCAGATTTAATTGTAAAAAATGGTGGCACTGCAATTTTGGCAGAAACACCAGAAATTTATGGTGCAGAACACATGCTAACAAGAAGAGCCATTTCTCCTGAAGTAGGCAAAAAACTTGTCGATAGAATTCTATGGTGGGAAGATTATGTAACAAGAAATAAGGGAAGTTTAAATAATAACCCTTCCCCAGGTAATAAAGCAGGTGGATTAACTACAATATTAGAAAAGTCTCTAGGTGCAGCTGCAAAAGGAGGAACTACACCCTTAAATGATGTTCTCCTATATGCACAGCAAGCAGAGAAAAAGGGTTTTTTATTTATGGATAGCCCTGGATATGATCCAGCATCAGTTACGGGTCAAATTGCTAGCGGTTGTAATGTCGTAACTTTTACTACAGGAAGAGGTTCATGTTTTGGTTGTAAACCCTCACCTTCAATTAAAATAGCTACGAACACCGAAATGTATAATAATATGATTGAGGACATGGATGTAAATGCTGGAAAAGTAATTTCAGATAACAGAAGCATTGAGGATGTCGGACAAGAAATATTTGATTTGATTGTTCGGGTGGCATCTGGTGAAAAATCAAAATCTGAAACCCAAGGCCTTGGTGACTTGGAGTTTGTTCCTTGGCAAATTGGAGCAACTATGTAGGGAGTTTTAATGATTAATTTAGAGGGTAAGACTGCTCTTTTAACTGCTTCGGGACAAGGTATTGGCAAAGCAACAGCTGAGGCTTTTGTAAAAGCTGGTGCTTATGTTATTGCCACAGACATTAACGAAGAAAGTTTAGACAATTTAAAAAAAACTGTACATGAAACTCATAAACTTGATGTTACAAATCAAGATGCAATTAGAGATTTAATGAAACTAATTAAAGAACCTAACGTACTATTTAATTGCGCAGGTATAGTTCATAATGGAACAATTTTAGAGTCTACAGACGATGACTGGGATCTGGCTTTTAATCTAAATAGTAAAGCCATGTACCACATGATAAAAGAAGTCTTGCCAATAATGATCAAAAATGGTGGAGGATCAATTGTTAATATTGCCTCTGTAGCATCCTCAACAAAGGGTATTATTAATAGGTTTATCTACACTGCATCTAAAGCCGCAGTACTAGGTATAACAAAATCAGTTGCAGCAGACTATATTGCAGCTGGAATAAGGTGTAATGCCATTTGCCCTGGCACAATTCAAAGTCCATCTTTAGAGGAAAGACTTTCAAACATGGGAGATTATGAATTAGCCAAGAAACAATTTGTTGCAAGGCAACCAATGGGAAGATTTGGTGAGGCAGAAGAAGTTGCTAATCTTGCAGTTTATCTAGCTAGTGATGCATCAGCCTTTACCACAGGTCAATTCCATATAATTGATGGTGGAATATGTATGTAATAAATCAATAATAAAATTTTTAATTATTTTAATTAGAGAAAGGAAGTAAAATGAAGTTATTACGCTACGGAGAAATTGGGAGAGAAAAGCCTGGTATTCTTGGCCAGGATGGTAAAATAAGAGATTTATCTAATCATATTACGGATATCAATGGAGACAATATTAGTGAAGAGGGCTTAAATAAAATTTCTATGATTGATGTTTCATCTTTGCCAATTATTCCTGAAAATACAAGATTGGGAGCATGTGTTGGTAATATTGGAAAATTTCTTTGTATTGGGTTAAATTATTCGGATCACGCTGCAGAAACTGGAATGCCTGTACCAAGTGAACCAATATTATTTTCAAAGGCAACATCTGCTGTAGTAGGTCCAAATGATAATGTTGAAATACCAAGAAATTCTAATGAAACTGACTGGGAAGTTGAACTTGGTATTATAATTGGAAAAAAAGCTAAATATATTAATGAAGAAGATGCAGAAGAATATATCGCTGGATATTGTGTAGTTAATGATGTTTCAGAAAGAGAATTTCAACTAAAAAAAGAAGGACAGTGGACTAAAGGCAAATCTTGTGACACTTTTGGGCCAACTGGACCATACTTAGTTACTAAAGATGAAGTGTCTGACGTTCAGAACCTAAAAATGTATCTAGATGTTAATGGTAAAAGAATGCAAGATGGATCTACAAAAACCATGATATTCTCTGCAAAATACATTGTATATTATTTATCACAATTTATGAGTTTAAATCCTGGCGATATTATTGCTACGGGCACTCCACCTGGAGTTGGTGGTGGAATGAAACCACCTGTTTTTTTAAAAGCGGGCGATAAAATGAAGTTAGGTATAGAAGGTTTGGGTGAACAAAATCAAACATGTTTCCAAGGTTAATTGGATTTTAACTTAAAACTTTTCGTATAAATCTTAATTAATTTTGAACCTTTACTATGCAGGGAGTTTCAGTTTTTTGATTAATATCAAAAATTGATCTTCCTGTATGATTGAGGTGTTTTCCATATGTATGTATAGAAAGAGCTATCTCACGACCATTATTCCAAACACTATGTATGTCTTCAGGCAAACAACAAGTAGCATCTCCTGCGTATATAGTCTCTTCATTTGTTTTTACTAAATCCGCAAAACCTTCTGTAGTTCCATCATCTATTCTTTTGTAACTAGTTTCATGTTCTTGTCCTTGAATACCAGCAACAACCGCCCATGTTTTGTGATTATGTGGCGCAAGTCCCTCTCCAGGAGCCCACGCAATTGCAAAAACAGCTAAACTATGATCTTTTTCTTCGTGCAGTAAATGCAATCCAAATCCCTGTTCTTTATCTACTTTAAAATATTCTGGCTTAACCCAACTTTTGTTTGCTGCTATTTTTTTTGATAATGGTTTTATTCTATCGATTATCTTTCCCTCGTCAGTCTCTTCTTTTACAACTGAACGAATATCAGTTACATAATCCTCAATTGAATATTCAGTCATTGCTTCCCCCAAGTTTTTAAAAACACATAAAACTAATTTCTAAATATAATGATAGACAAATCGAAATATTTTACAAAAAAATTTATTAATTATTTATTTAGAACAAACAGGAAATTATTTTGACAAACTACTTGCTAATAAAGCTCTTTTTGTAATTTCTTTGTAATCTCTGCTTTCAGGTGGAATTATCCAACTACCGCCTACACATATTACATTCTTTTGACTAAGCCATTCATGAGCGTTGTTTTGGTTAATACCACCTGTTGGGCAAAACGAAATATTAGGAAATGGCCCACTTAAAGATTTAAGATATTCAAGACCACCTGCGGCTTGTGCTGGAAAAAATTTAAAAAATTTATAATCTAAATTCATTAAATTCATAATATCACTGGAGTTTGAAACTCCCGGCAGGAATGGAAATTCTTTTTCTAGTGCATGTGTTGCAAGAGAAATTGTAGAGCCAGGACTAACAGCAAATTTCGCTCCAGCATCTTTTACGGAATTTAAATCTTCATTGTTTAAAACTGTACCTGCTCCAATTTTCAAAGAAGGAAATTTTTTAGACACAATCTCTATTGCCTTTAAGGCACAATCCGTTCTTAAAGTGATTTCAACTACCTTAAGATTTCCGTTTATTAGAGCCTCAAATAAATATTCAACATTATCAATATTATTGATTGTCAATACAGGCATAACAGGAGACATTGAAAGAGTAGATTTAATATAATTATGCATCAATTTATCAAAAATTTATTTTTTATTTTTACTTTCTATTTTAATATGTTGTTATTCAAAATTCTTCAATCAATAAATTAATAAAGAGGGTTTTATGAAAATATTAATAATGGGTGGAGCTGGGATGATTGGGCAAAAACTGCTTAATCTCTTATTGAAAAAAGAAAAATTAAATAATCAAAAAATCAGTGAAATCACATTGTTTGATATCATAGAAGCACCCTATCCTAATAATACTAATATTCCAATACAATCAAAGTCAGGTGATATTTCAGATATAGATGTCAGTAAAAATCTTATTTTATCTAAGCCAGATATAATTTTTCATTTGGCTGCTATAGTTTCAGGACAAGCTGAACAGGAATTTGATTTAGGTTGGGATATAAATGCAAAAGGAAGCTGGGGTTTATTTGAAGCAATAAGACATCAAGGAGAAAACTATTGCCCAAGATTAGTTTTTACAAGCTCAATAGCAGTTTTTGGCGCCCCATTCCCAGATAAGATACCCGATGATTTTTTTACAACTCCTCTTACATCTTATGGAGCCCAAAAAGCTATATCTGAGTTATTGTTAGCAGATTACTCAAGAAAGAAAATGATTGATGGTGTATCAATAAGATTACCAACTATTTGTGTAAGACCTGGCAAACCTAATCTTGCAGCTTCAGGTTTCTTTTCTGGAATTATACGTGAGCCTTTAAATGGTCAAGAAGCAATTCTCCCCGTTAATCCTGATGTAAGACATTGGCATGCAACACCAAGAGCTGCTGCAGGTTTTCTAGTTCATGCTGCAGAAATTGATACATCAAAATTAAATGATAGAATAACATTAAACATGCCTGGTTTGTCTGTAACCGTTCAAGAACAAATAGACGCGTTAGAGAGAGTTGCAGGCAGTGATGTTGTAAAACTTATTAAACATCAACCTGACCCAACAATACAAAAAATAGTAAATGGATGGGCAAGAAATTTTGATACAAAAAGATCGATTGAACTAGGTTTCAAAGCAGAAAGAAATTTTGATGAAATTATCAAAACTTATATTGAAGACGATTTAAA
>CACNFD010000029.1 GCA_902619615.1 uncultured SAR116 cluster alpha proteobacterium
AAACGTCGAAAGAATATTTAATAAAAAAATATGGACCTCCAACATTTGAAAATGTTTTCAACAAAAATGTAATATATTATGTTATGCATAATACCAGTTATAAAACTTTTGAAGAACGCAAAACTGATAAATTATTAGTTTATGAAATAACATTAGATAACGAAAACAAAGTTTTAAAACTAAAACAATATGATAAAAATGACAGTTTTAATATAAATGTAAATAAAAGTGAAGATAAAAATGAAATAGATATGAGTTCGTTTTGGAAAGATATACTTAATGCAATGAGAAGAAAGAATATTGAAAATTAAAAATGTAAAAATGATCGTTTTGGTCTACTTGAATTATTTTTGAATTTAAGAAATTCATTTTTAAATTCTCTAAATTTTCCTATTTTAGTCAATTTTATATTCATTTTAGAGGATAATTTTTTTATAAAAGCTTCATGAGACGGGTCACAAGAAAATAATAATTCGTAGTCATCACCACCATACAATGCTGAATCTAAAATAATGTTTCTGTCAATTTTATTAATTTTTGGTATTGGCACTTTTGATAAATTTAACTCGATTGATAAATTTGAATTCTTTGCTAAATGCATTCCGTCTTGAACCAGTCCGTCAGAAACATCAATCATAGAATTGGCAATGTTTAAAAGTGAAATTCCTAAATCCACTCTTGGTTGTGGAAGTAAATATTTCATTTTAGCTTCACAAAATTCTTTGGAGTCAGAATTATAATTTTCTAATCCAATTTTGGATAATCCAAGAATTCCTGATACATACAAAATATCACCATTTTGAGCACCATCTCTAGGAATGGATTGATTATTAGAGGTTTCTCCAAAAATTGTGATTGTGATTGATATATGTTTTAAAGAAGATGTTAAATCACCACCAATTAATTTTAAATCAAATATTTCTTGATCCTCTTCAAGTCCTTTAGCAAATTTTGGAATGAATAATTTCGCTTTTTCTTTGGGCAAACTTAGAGATAAATTATAAAAAACCGGTTTTGCACCCATAGCAGCCATATCAGATAAATTAACCCTTAAACTTTTTTTAGCAATAATAGATGGATCTTCATTACCAAAAAAATGTATACCTTCTACTAAGGTATCTGTACTTATAATCAAATCGAAAGACGATCTTTGATTATATATCGCAGCATCATTTTTTAAATTTCCTGCAAATTCATTTGTAAGTGGATTAAAGTATTTTTCTATATAGTCAAATTCATTCATTTTGGAATTTCATTTTAATTGTCTAGAAATATTATCTAAAATGCCGTTTGCAAAGTTGGCATCTCCACAAAAAACATCAATAATGCTAATATATTCGTTTATTATTGTTAATTTTTTGAATTTTTTTTCAAATAACAACTCATATGTTGCCAACCTTAAAATTGATTTTTCTGTTTTACTCAACCTATCTATTGACCATTTTTTTGATAGGTTTTTTGAAATTATATCATCAATTTGTATGAGGTTATCGCAGACACCTTTTATGATTGTATAAAAAAGTTCATAATCTATTTTTTTTAAATTTAATTGTTTTAATATTATAGATAAATAATTGTCTAAATAAGTATCTATAAATAAGTCAATATTTTCACTAGAAAACGAGAAGCTATAAAGGACTTGAGTAGAACAAATTCTAGAGGCTGTTTTTTTTCTAATTGAAACATGTCTTAAATTTTCTTTTATTGTTAAATTTAAATCATTCATATTCTTTACTATTTTTTATATTAATCAGAGATAAACAAGCCATCGCTGCATCAGCCCCTTTATTAGATTGCTGAGGATCGGATCTTTTGAACGCTTGATCTTTATTTAAAACAGTTAATATCCCATTACCTATTGGTATTGAATAGTTTAATGACAAATCAGTTAAAGCTCTTGAAGATTCATTGGAAACTATTTCAAAGTGATATGTCTCTCCTTTAATTATGCAACCTAATGCTACAAAACCATCAAATAATGGTTTTATTTTGGATTTGTCTAAAATTAACTTAATAGCAGGAGAAATTTCTAAAGCTCCCGGAACATATAAAATTTTGTATTCTATTGAATTAGAATTTAAAATTTTTGTGGCACCATCTATAAGATTTTTAGTGATATCTTTATAATATGGTGAACAAACTAGCAAAACTTTCTTTTTATCTGTCATTATATTAGCCTAATTTTTTCCAGTCTTTTATAGTTAAACCAAAACCTTCAATAGCAATTGCATTAGCTTTTTTGTTGGATAAAATAGTCATGTTTTTAACTCCTAAATCAGATAAAATTTGTGCACCTACACCATAATCTCTAATGGTTGTATTATTTTTTTGAAAATTTTCTAAATTTTTAGATATTTTATTTGATAAAGATTCCGGTGAAACATCTCTGATTAATATTATAATGCCATTGCCTTTTTGAGCAATAGTTTTCATCGCAATTGATAATTCAGAGCCATTTCTTTCATTTGATTGATTTCCTAATACATCCGAAAGTAGATCTAAAGCATGGACTCTGACAAATATATTATCTTTTTTGTTAATTATGCCTTTAACTAGTGCAATGTGTTCTGAATTATCAATTATATTTTTATAAATAATAATTCTCCATACACCTCCGAATTTACTATCTAGGATTGACTCGGAAACTCTTTGTACGTAAATTTCATTTTGCCTTCTATATGCGATTAAATCAGAGATAGAGCCTATTTTTATATTATGTTTTTTAGAAAAACTTAATAGATCAGGTAATCTAGCCATTTCTCCGTTATCTTTCATTATTTCACAAATAACACCAGAAGAATTTGAATTTGCAAGCTTTGCAATGTCTACAACTGCTTCTGTGTGACCTGCCCTTATAAGAGTTCCTCCATCTTTGGCAATTAATGGAAAAACGTGTCCAGGTGTTGTAATCTCATTTTGGGTTACATTAGGATTAATTGCTGTTTTGATTGTGAGTGATCTATCTGCTGCTGAAATACCTGTAGTTACTCCGTTAGATGCCTCGATAGAGACAGTAAATGCAGTTTCGAATCTTCCTTCATTTCTCCTTTCCATCAATGATAAACCTAAATTTTCTGACTGTGATCGTGTTAAAGATAAACATATAAGACCTCTGCCATGTTTTGCCATGAAATTAATTACTTCAGGAGACGCAAACTCTCCTAAAACACATAAATCACCTTCATTTTCTCGGTTTTCATCATCAACTAGTATAAAAATTTTGCCATTAGCAGCATCTTTTATAACATCTTCAATACTAGATAAACCCATTTCAACTCCTAGAAAAATTTGTTTATATTTAATATGATATCATAGTTAATTATTTGCATTAAGACTTTCTAAATATCTTGCTAATATATCAATCTCAATATTTACAACTGTTCCAATTTTGTAATTCTTAAAACTAGTATGTAACCAAGTATAAGGAATAATGTTGACTGTAAAATAATCTTCATCAACTTCATTTACAGTCAAAGAAACTCCATCAACAGACACTGAACCTTTAGATGCCAAATATTTCACAAATCTATTTTTTATATTTAAGGTAATTTTATATGAGCCATTTATCTTTTTAATATCCTGAATTATAGCAGTCGTATCAACGTGTCCATAAACAAAATGACCACCTATCTCATCTCCAACTTTAAGTGATTTTTCAAGATTTAATAAAGTTCCAGAATTCCAAGTAGAAAAATTAGTTTTTTCTCTGGTTTCGTCACTAACGTCAAAAAATAACGTATTATTTAAAACCTTTTTTAAAGTTAAACAAATGCCTGAACAAGATATAGAAGCACCAATTGGAGTTGAGTTAATATTATAACTTTTATCCAAATTTTCGGCATCTAAAATATCAACCAATAACTCCCAATCATTAGGATGCAAAATTTTATTAACTTTTCCTAAATGACTTATTATACCTGTGAACATCTAATATCCTTATTTGTCAGATTTCTTATTTCTAAAATGTCATCTTCAAAAAATTTTAAACTAGAAATTTTATAATTTGATAGATTATCAATTTCTTTAAAGTTCAAATTATTTACAAAAGGAAGACCATCATTACCAATAATATTTCCAGAACGAAATATTGCCAACTCATCTACTAAATTTAAAGATAACAATAATGTATTAATGATCGAACCTGTTTCAATTAATAAATTGTTAACACCTTTATTGGCTAAATCTTCAAAAATGAAATTAAAAAAATCCTCATTATTTAATTTTTTATCAACTTTAATTTTTTTTACAAATTTATTTTCAATCATATGATGTTTCATTTCTAAAACAGAATAAAGAAAAATATTTTTTTTAGTTGATGAATTATATATTTTAAAATCAGAAGGTACTTTTAGATATCTATCCAAAATAACTTTGGCAGGACTTCTTTTTTTTAATCCATTTAATCTGCAATCCATTCTTGGATTATCATTTAAAATAGTAGAACTTGAAGTCATAATAGCATCATTTTGTGATCTTAAAAAATGTGCATATGAACGACTTAATTCGTTTGTAATCCACTTAGATTTATTGTTTTTTAAAGCAATTTTACCATCTAATGAGCAAGCAATTTTTAGAGTTATAAAAGGTTTTTTCTTTAAAATTCTTGAATGAAAACCATCATAAAGTTTAGACACACTAACTTTCATAAAATTTTCATGTACTTTGATTTCTTTTTTCTTTAAAAATTTGATACCATTATAATTAGTTCTTGGATCTGGATCTATACAACCAACAAAAACTTCTTTGACACCAGATTTGTAAATTTGTTCAGCGCAAGATAAACCTTCATCGTTTTTATGAGCACATGGCTCAAGCGTGACATACATTGTAGACCCAATAAGGTTTTTTTTATCAACAACATTTTTGATGGCCTGTTCCTCAGCATGAGGTCTGCCAGAAAAACCTGTTCTACCATATGATAACAAAATATTGTTCTTGACAATAACACATCCTACTGGAGGATTTTTCCCAGATGCTCCCTTAGATCTTAAACCTTGTAATATCGCAAAACTCATCCATTTAATATGATTGACTGACATTTAATAACCATATCTTATTAATCTTTGATTTCTTGTTCTACAAATTTACCAAAATCTCCAGCTTCTCTAAAATCTTTATACACTGATGCATATCTGATATAGGCAACATTATCAATTTCAGCTAAAGCATTCATTACTAATTCACCAATAAGTTTGGATTGGATATCATTTTCACCATATGATTCAAGTTGCCTTACAATTCCATTGACAGCACGATCAATTGCATCTTCCTCAGTTTGTCGCTTGCGAAGAGCCATCAACATGGATTTTAATAATTTATCCCTATCAAAAGGAATTTTTTTTCCATTCCTCTTTATTACTGTTAAGTCCCTTAATTGAATCCTTTCAAAGGTTGTAAATCTTGAACCACAACTTGTACACAATCTCCTTCTTCTAATTGAAACACCATCATCACTTGCCCTTGAATCTTTTACCTGCGTATCATCTTTTCCACAAAAGGGGCATCTCATAAGGGTCTCCTCAAATCTAATAAATTGGAAAATCTTTGCATAGATTTTTAACTTTGTTGTAAGTATGTTTTTCTATTTCTTTATCAGATTTATTTTCTTTAAATCCGTCTAAAACATCTGCAATAAAGTTTCCTATTAATTCAAATTCTTTTTCGCAAAATCCTCTGGTTGTTCCTGCTGCTGAACCAAATCTAACTCCTGAAGTAATTGACGGTGGTAAAGGATCAAAGGGTATACCATTTTTATTACATGTTAAACCAGAATTTTCTAAAGCCAACTCTGCACTAGCACCTGTTATATTATTTTTATTTAAATTTAATAAAACTATGTGATTATCAGTTCCCCCTGAAACTATTTCGTAACCTCTTTTTATTAATGTTTTTGATAAACATTGAGCATTTAAGACAACATTTTTTGCATATAACTTAAATTCTTTTGTTAGTGCTTCACCAAAACCAGCAGCTTTACCAGCAATTACGTGCATTAAAGGACCACCCTGAAGGCCAGGAAAAACAGCAGAATTTATTTTTTTAAAAAGGTCTTCATTATTTGTTAAAATCATTCCACCTCTTCCAGATCTAAGAGTTTTATGTGTAGTTGTCGTTACTATATCTGCGTATTCAATAGGATTTGGATGCACTCCACCCGCAACGAGACCTGAAAAATGAGCCATATCTACTAAAAGATAAGCATCAATTTGATTTGCAATTTCTTTAAATTTTTTAAAGTTAATTATTCTGGGATAGGCAGAACCTCCTGCAATTATTAGTTTTGGTCTATGTTTAAAACAAAGTTCTTCAATTTCATCAAAATCAATTAATGAATCTTCTTTTCTTACACCATATTGAATTGCATTAAACCATTTGCCAGAAAGATTGGGTTTAGCACCATGTGTCAAATGACCACCAGCTGCCAAACTCATTCCAAGAATAGTATCGTCTGGCTTTAATAAACTAAGAAACACAGCCTGATTTGCTTGCGCGCCTGAGTGAGGTTGTACGTTTACAAAGTTAGAATTAAAAAGTTTTTTTGCTCTATCAATTGCAAGTTTCTCAACTTCATCTACATATTCACATCCACCATAATATCTTTTACCAAAGTAACCTTCAGCATATTTATTTGTTAAAACAGAGCCTTGTGCTTGTAAGACTGATTTTGAAACTATGTTTTCTGATGCTATCAACTCAATTTGGTTTTGTTGTCTATCAAGTTCTTTGTTAAGAGATTGATATAAAACTGGATCATAATCACTTATATCTTTGTTAAAAAAACCATCTTTATAAAACATTTATCTACCCTTATTATTAAATTCTATATTTTATTAACTCTTAAACTATGTCTGCCAGCCTCGAATTCAGTTTGCAAAAACTCTTTTACTATTTCTAAAGCTAATTTTTTCTCTAAAATTCTTCCACCTAACGCAAGCACATTAGCGTCATTATGTTTCCTACTCTTTGAAGCCATCTCAACACTTGTACACAATGCAGCTCTTATATGTGGGAATCTATTTGCAGCCATTGAAATACCAATTCCTGTTCCGCAAAAAAGTATGCCCATAGAATCATTATTATCTTTTAATTTTTTAGATAAAAGTTTTGCAAAGTCTGGATAATCTACTGGTTTTAAAGAAGAACAACCTAAATCTTCATACTCAAAGTTATTATCTATTAAAAAACCTTTTGTTTTTTCTTTGAGTTCAAAACCACCATGATCTGAGGATAAAAAAATTTTATTAAACATTATAATATTACCAACAAAAATACATAATGATTTTTACCTCAGAAAAACTCAAAGTTCAATTTCAAAATATAATAAAAAAAGGTATAATTTATAAAATATAATTGTTAAAAAAGCTATAAAATAACTTTTTTTCAATCACCCAATAAATTAAAGAAGCTGGTATAAACGATATTAAAAAAGTGACAATTACCTTAGTTTTTAAATTAGTTTTGTCTGGAGCAGAGTTTGCCAATCCTTCTTCATGATGCTCAGAAACATTAACACCTATTGGAAGTGAAATAAAAAACGAAATCATCCAAATCATTAAAAAAACCACTATATATGATACTAAACTCATCTATATTTATTAAACTCTATTGATATGGACGCTTACAGCAGGTCTCTTTAAAAAAGTTGATTTAAATTCACTTCTAATGATCTTTTTTATTTTGTTAATAATGTCATCGTTAGATTTTGATATGCTTAACATATTATCATCTATTAAACTTTCAATTTTTAAAGAAATACTAATTAAAAAATTATCCATTTTGTTACTATCTGATACTCCTATTTGTGAGATCTGCGGCGGAGCAACTAAATAACCTTCTTCATTGATTACAACTGAAACACTTACAAATCCGTTCCATAATGAATGTCTTCTGACAGTAAATCTCTCATTATTTATAGGAACAATTTCACCAGCATCATACACATGATTAACAAAATCAATTTTTGAAATCACACTAGGAGAAGATCCATTTAACTTTATAACATCTCCATTTTTTGGTTTTATAATTTTTGGTACCTGGCATTTATGAGCTAGTTCCGCATGTGCATCTATATGCTCTCTAGTTCCATGCACTGGTATAGAAATTTTTGGCTTTATGTAAGAGTACATATCAACCAATTCATCTTTTGATGGATGACCAGAAACATGAACATTTTTTTCATCATCTGTGATTATTTTAACACCCATTTCTAGAAACCGCGTCTGTACTTTTAATATAGCATTTTCATTTCCTGGTATTTTCCTGCTGGAAAAAATTACTGAGTCACCTTTTTTTAATTTAATATATTTATCAGCATCTCTAGAAATTCTATTTAAAGCTGAATTTGGTTCACCCTGAGATCCAGTAGAAATTATTAACACGTTAGATTTAGGAATTAAATTAATGTCATTTACAGATAATAAATCAGGTAAATTATCTAAAATTCCAACCTCTTTTGCAGCATCAATTGCCCTTAATAGAGCTCTACCAATAATTAACACTGATCTATCAGATTTTTTAGCTATATCTAATAGTGATTTAATTCTACTAATATTGGAAGAAAAACAAGTAACTAGCACCATTCCTTTTACATTAGTAATGGTTTCCATCAATCCATTATAAGCAAAATCTTCTGATGGTGTTCTACCTTCAATTAAAGCGTTAGTAGAATCACAAATCATTGCCAAAATTCCATCTTTTCCTATAGATCGAAAGTCATTCATGTCAATGTTTTCATTGATATTAGAAGAGGTATCTAGTTTCCAATCTCCTGAATGAAATATGTTACCTGCTTTTGTAGAAATTAATAATGATACAGGATCAGGAATGGAATGTGAAGTTTTTATAGCTTTTAATTTAAAGGGACCAATTTCAAATATTTCATCTATATTTAAAGTTTTTAATTTAATTTTATCATTTTTATTATTTTCTTTTAATTTTCTTTTTAAGAGAGCGATGGTAAAAGGTGCACCCCAGACAGGACAATTTATACTATCTGCAAAATATGGAATAGCTCCTATATGGTCTTCATGTCCATGAGTAAGAATTATTCCTAAAAATTTATCTCCTAAAGATTTAATAAATTCAAAATCTGGTAACAATACATCTATACCCAAGTCTGTTTCATCAGGAAAAGAAATACCAAAATCTACTAAAATCCATCTGTCATTATAATGATACAAATTTGCATTCATTCCTATTTCTTCAGAACCACCAATAGGCAAGAATAACAAATCAGATTTATCCCAATACATATCTTTCTTTAAAAAATTAACTATCATTATTATTCAAATATAACTCTACCAGACCAATCAAAGTTAAATCATCTACTATTACATCAATGCATGTTAGCGACTTCTTGAATAGATTACTTAATCCACCAGTTGCTATCACTTTATAATTAGAATATTTTTTAACTGATTTGATTTTTTCAACTAATCCTTCAATCATTGAAACATATCCCCAAAATATTCCAGATTCCATCGCATTTATAGTATTTTTACCAATTATAGAAGCGTTCTTATCTGTTAACGTCTTAATTGATACTCTTGGCAAATTAGCTGTAGCAAGATAAAGGGATTCCAATGATAAATTTGCACCTGGTGCTATTATTCCTCCATTATAACTACCATCCTTTCCAACAATATCAAAGGTCGTAGCTGTTCCAAAATCAATTATTATAGCAGGAGAAAGATTTAAAGTCTTAGCAGCATATGAATTAACCAATCGGTCTGCACCTGCTTCATTTGGATGGTCAATATTTACCTTGATTCCTAAATTAAGAATATTTTCATTCACAATAAATGTTTTAACATTAAAATATTTTTTGATTAACGACTTTAAGTTAATAAGAGTTTCTGGAACTACAGACGCTATAGATATCCCAGTTACATTTTCAAATTTAAATTTGGATAATTTGAACATCTGTAACATCCAAGGATAATATAAGTCAGCTGTTCTTTTAGGATTGTTATCAATTCTCCAACTTGTTAAATATTTAATTCCTTGTCGATATGAGTATAATGCAAAAACGGTATTTGTATTGCCACAATCAATAGCTAAAATCATTATAAACCAACATCTGGGAAAAATAAACTTTCGACTGAGTAATACTCAAAAATTTCATTTCCAACTTTAATTTTCAAACTACCATTATCTCCTAAACCTAAAAAAATTCCGCTAATATTATTTAAATCAGAATTTAACCTAATGACAATATTATTATTTATATTTTTAAGATTATTATTTAACTTATTTTTAAAAAAAATAAATCCTTTAGCTTCCCATGTAACATAATTTTTAAAGATTGTTTTTAAAAGCATATTTGCTATGTATTTAAGAGAGAAGTCATTTATTAAATGGTCATTAAGTTTTGTGGTATTCCATTTAATATCATTTTGTGGAACTTTTACAATATTTAAACCAATTCCACCAACAATAAAATTGTCAAAAGATTCCAATAATACTCCAGAGATTTTTTTTTTCTTAACTAAGACATCATTTGGCCACTTCAATTCTATTGTATTTTTTTCTATACCCAGATTTACTAAAGTTTCTAAAATTGAATCACCAATAATCAATGATAATTGATGCCAATAGATTTTATTACTTGTAGGTCTAAAAATAGTTGATAAAAAAAGGTTACCTTTCATTGAATTCCATTGATTATTATTTCTTCCTCTTCCTTTAGTTTGTGAATAAGATAAATAAGAAGTACCTTCAGGTAGTCCTTCCTTAGCATTTTTTATAGCGATATCATTCGTGCTAGAACAAGATTGTAAAATATTTAGTTTAAAATTGACCAAAATTCATTCTCATTAATAGTTATTTATTAAAATTATACGATGTAAAAGATTTAAGATAATATTTA
>CACNFD010000030.1 GCA_902619615.1 uncultured SAR116 cluster alpha proteobacterium
ATAACGCTTACCAAGGACCAAATACAATGCTATTAACACGATTTTTTCTTCCAGTGCTTAAAGAAAATCCAAAAGAAGCGGAAATTATATCACATATCAATATGCTCAGAGCTGGTATGATTCAACAATCAGCATCAGGTATTTATTCGTGGTTACCTCTTGGTAAAATAGTACTAGAAAAAATTTCAGAAATATGTAGGCAAGAAATGATAAAATCTGGTGCTAATGAAATTCTAATGCCTACACTTCAGTCTGCTGAGATCTGGAAAGAATCTGGTAGATATGAGGATTATGGTAAAGAAATGCTTCGAATTAAAGACAGAAATAATAGAAATTTATTATATGGACCAACTAATGAGGAGTTAGTAACTGAAATTTTTAGAACGCATGTAAAAAGTTATAAACAATTACCATTAAATCTTTTTCATATTCAATGGAAATTCAGAGATGAGCTAAGGCCAAGATTTGGTGTTATGAGAGGAAGGGAATTTTTAATGAAGGATGCATATTCTTTTGATATTGATTACAAGTCTTCTATTAAATCATATAATATAATGTTTATAGCCTATATGCAGTTATTTAAAAAAATGGGTTTAAAAGCAATTCCAATGAAAGCTGACACTGGACCAATTGGTGGAGATTTAAGTCATGAGTTTATTATTATTGCTGATACTGGAGAAAGTGAAGTTTATGTAGAAAGAGAATTATTAAATTTTGAAAATTCATTCCAAAATATTAATTATGATGACGATCTTCAAGAAGAGGTAAATAAATTTACCTCTTTTTATGCAGCCACAGAAGAAAAGCATGATGCAGGTAATTTTGATGATAAAGCCAACACTTTAATTAAAACCAGGGGCATAGAGGTAGGGCACATTTTTCATTTTGGACAAAAATATTCTTTACCAATGAAAGCTACCATATCAGACAAAGAAGGAGTGAATGTTCCAGTTTTTATGGGTTCATATGGTGTGGGGTTATCAAGGTTAGTTGGTGCAGTAATAGAGGCAAATCATGATAAACACGGTATAATTTGGCCTAAAGAAATTACTCCTTGGGATTATAACATAATTAATTTAAAAATTGGTGATAATGATTGTGATAATATTTGTTTAAACATATATAATTTGATTAAAGATAATAAAATAGACGTTTTATATGATGATACTGACGAACGAACTGGTGCAAAACTCGCTAGAGCAGATTTGATAGGATTACCATATCAAATTATTATTGGACCAAAGGGAATAAAAGAGCAATTGTATGATTTAAAGTGTAGAAAGAGTGGTGATATTTCTAGATTATCATATTGTGAATTATTAAATTTTATTCAAACTAATAAATAAATCAAATGGGTAATTCTATTTTTAACGAAACTGAAAGAACTATAGCTGTTAGGTATATCAAATCTAGAAGAGCAGAGGGTTTTATTTCTGTTTCTGCTTGGTTTTCTCTTATTGGTATTATTTTAGGTGTGGCGACACTTATAGTAGTAATGTCTGTAATGAATGGTTTTCGAACTGAATTAGTAGAGAGAATTTTAGGAATAAACGGTCATTTAATTGTTTATAAAAAAAATGGATTATCTATTGAAAATTATAACAAAATAGTCAACCAAGTATCAGACACACAAAACGTTATTGCAGTCACACCGCATTTGGAAGGGCAAGCTCTTGCTAAAACAAAGAATGCAGTTTCAGGCGTAATTATTAGAGGTACTAAATGGTCAGATTTACCTGCTAAAAAATTACTTTGGAAATCACTTGATAAAGCTACAATTGATAATTTTAAAATAAAACAAAATGTAATTTTAGGATATAGACTAGCACAAAGATTAAACGTAACTGAAGGTGATTATATATCTCTCATTTCTCCAAATGTTATGGAAACAGCTATTGGAATTTTGCCTATTAAGCAAAATTTTATGGTAGGTGGAACTTTTGACATTGGTATGTATGAATACGACAACAACTTTGTTTTTATACCTTGGAATAAAGCAGAAAAATTTCTTTCAACAAAAAAAGTAGCTCATGGAATCGAAATTTTTTTACAAAATCCAAAAACAACTAATAAAGTTTATTCTAATTTGAGTTCTAAATTAGATGATAATTTGATAATAATTGATTGGAAAAAAAGGAATTCATCTTTTATGAACGCCCTTGACGTTGAAAAAAACGTAATGTTTGTGATTTTGACATTAATAATACTTGTTGCAACATTTAATATAATATCTTCTATGATAATGCTGGTTCAAACAAAAATATCTGACATTGCCCTAATGAGAACAATGGGAGCTTCAAAATATTTAATTATTCGAATATTTATGTTAACAGGTTCTATTATTGGTATTTTGGGTACAGTTATAGGTACAGTTTTAGGTATTATTGTATCTGTTAATATTGAATCAATCAGGAATTTTATATCAACTTTTTTTGGACAAGAATTATTTTCTCCTAAAATATACTTTCTATCAACATTACCTTCGAATATAAATTTTAATGATGTTTTAGTTGTTATAGGATTATCTATTTCCCTTACACTTTTAGCCAGCATATTTCCTGCTTGGAAAGCATCCAAAATATCGCCAGCAGAGGCGCTTAGATATGAGTAGAATATCAGATAATAAAGATTTATTAATTTTAAAGAATATTTCTCACATTTATAATAAAGACTTACAAAAGATTAAAGTTCTAAATAATATAAATATTAAAGTATCAAGGGGCGAAATGATTTCTTTAATTGGACCCAGTGGCACTGGAAAATCAACGTTATTAAACATAGCAGGTTTACTTGAAAAACCAACATTAGGATCAATTATTTTATGTGGAAATGATTGTACTAAGCTAAGTGAAGAAAATAAAACTCTATTAAGAGGGTCAGAAATTGGGTTTATTTTTCAGTCACATCGTCTTTTTCAAGAATTTTCTGCAGTTGAGAATGTGATGTTACCTCAATTAATTATGGGGAAATCTAAAATTGAAGCATTTAAAAAGTCAAAAGAATTATTAACAGCTTTAGCTTTAAAAAACAGACTTGATTTTCGTCCTGCAAAGTTGTCTGGTGGAGAAGCGCAAAGAGTAGCTATTGCAAGATCAATAGCAAATTCTCCTAGTTTAATTTTAGCTGACGAACCTACGGGAAATTTAGACGCTATTGCTGCTAATAACGTTTATAAAATTATATATAAATTGGTTAAATCATTAAATATAAGTTGTATTTTTGCTACTCATAATAATGATTTAGCAAGATTAATGGATAGGAAAATAATTTTAAAAAATGGTTCTATTTATAATGAATAGTTTTATTAATTAATTTTAAAAATGAAAAATTTATTTATTCATTTGAGATTACATTCTAGTTTTTCTTTAGCAGAAGGAATGATATCGTTTGAAAATTTATCAAAGTTCTGTATTAAAAATAAGCAACCAGCAATAGCAATTACACACTAAATCTTTTTGGTGCTTTAGAATTTTCTTTAAAAATGACTTCTTGTGGTGTGCAACCAATAATTGGAATTCAACTAAATATTTGTCAAAATGGAAAAGAAGACAAGGATATAGGAGAAGTTGTTCTATTAGCTAAAAATGAGACAGGCTATAAAAATTTACTTTTTTTAACAGCTGGTATTTCAAGTAATGAGAATTTTTGTAAATACATAAGTTCCCAAGAGTTGCAAAAGTACAAAGATGGCCTAATATTGCTCACTGGTGGTGTTGAAAATGGTTTCTTAGGAAACCCAGCATCATTAGAAAACAAAAAATTAGCAAGTCAGCGAATAAAGTTTTTAAAAAATATTTTTAATGACAATCTTTATATTGAGCTTCAAAGACATGGTATTAAAAGTCAAATAATTGCTGAAAAAATACTAATAGGTCTTGCAGACGAGCATAATCTGCCTTTAGTTGCAACTAATGATTGTTTTTTTGAAAATAAAAGTAAATTTGATGCTCACCAGGTGCTAACTTGCATAGATAAAGGGCAAACTATTTCATCAGATGATAGAAGAGTTTTGACAAAAGAACATTATCTAAAAGATTCAGAACAAATGATATCTTTATTTAAAGATATACCAGAAGCAATTCAAAACACAGTGATTATTGCGAAAAGATGTTCTTTTTTTGTCAAAACACGAGATCCAATTCTTCCAAAATACCCTGGATTAAAAAACATTAGCGAAGCTGATTATCTTTCAAACATTGCTTATAAAGGTCTAGACCAAAGATTAGTTTCATCATTTACTAAATTTTCAAAGGATAAAACAAATGAATACAAAAACCGTCTAAAAAAAGAACTTAATATTATAAATGAAATGGGGTTTGCTGGTTATTTCTTAATTGTTTATGATTTTATAAAATGGTCAAAAGATAATACGATACCTGTCGGTCCAGGGCGTGGATCTGGAGCAGGTTCAATAGTCGCTTGGTCATTAAGTATAACTGATCTTGATCCAATAAGATGGGGGTTGTTATTTGAAAGATTTTTAAATCCAGAACGTATCTCAATGCCAGATTTTGATATTGATTTTTGTCAAGATAGAAGAGAGGAAGTTATTGAATATGTCAGAAATAGATATGGAAAAGACAGAGTTGCGCAAATAATAACTTTTGGAAGTCTGAAAGCTAGAGCTGCAATTCGTGATGTAGGTAGAGTTTTAGAAATGCCTTACGGTCAAGTCGACAAAATTGCGAAATTAATACCTTTTACTCCATCAAAACCTGTCACAATTAAGGAAGCACTGTTGACAGATAATACACTTAAGAAGGAAATCTATGAAAATGAGCAAGTTCATAATTTAATTGAAACTGCTATAAGTATTGAAGGTTTAAATAGACATGTTTCAACACATGCTGCAGGTTTAGTTATTGGTGATAGACCACTTCATGAATTGCTTCCATTATATAAATTCAGTGAGGATGAAATTCCAGCAACTCAGTTCAATATGAAATTTGTTGAAAAAGCTGGTCTTGTAAAGTTTGATTTTCTTGGTTTAAAAACATTGACTGTTCTTTCTAAAGCAGAATCACTTATTAAACAAAAATCTAAAAACTTTACTCTTGGTAAAATCCCGTTAGATGATAAAAAAACATATGAAATGTTATCAACTGGCTCTACAACAGGTATTTTTCAACTTGAGTCTGCTGGAATGAAGGATGTTTTAACAGGTCTGAAACCTGATCGATTTGAAGATATTATTGCAGTAGTATCATTATATAGACCAGGTCCAATGGAAAATATTCCAAGCTACATTAATAGAAAACATGGAAAAGAAAATATTGTATATATGCACTCTAGTTTAGAACCAATTTTAGCAGAAACATATGGAATATTTATTTATCAAGAACAAGTTCTAAGAGCTGCACAAATATTATCTGATTTTACATTAGCTAAAGCTGATATTTTAAGAAGAGCAATGGGAAAAAAAGATAAAGATGAGATGTCAGAACAAAAGAAATATTTTTTAATGGGCGCAAATAAAAAAGGAATTAATGAAGAAAAAGCTATTGAAATTTTTGATCAAATAGCAGCTTTTGCTGGTTATGGTTTTAATAAATCACATGCAGCAGCATATGCATTAATTGCTTATCAAACTGCTTGGATAAAAACAAACTATCCATATGAATTTTTTACATCAATGATGACTTTAGAAAATAACAATACTGAAAAATTATTTGAGTTTACAGAAGACGCAAAAAACACAGGAATTAAAATACTTCAACCATGTATAAATAAAAGTAGTCACGAATTTCTTATAGAAAAAATTTCTTCAGAAAAATTTGGCGTAAGATATTCATTATCATCTCTTAAAAATGTTGGAAGTGATGCTATTAAAGAAATTGTACAAACAAGAAAAAAATATGGTGAATTTAAAAACATTGACGACTTTCTAAGTAAAGTGCCATATCGTTTCTTAACTAAAAAGTCTATAGAAAGCTTAATAAAAGCTGGTGCCTTTGATGTAATTGAAAAAAATAGAAACAAATTATTTAAATCTATTGATCTTATTTTAAACTACTCTCAATCAATTGATAAAGAAAAAAAATCTTTTCAATCAAATCTTTTCAATGTAAATGATGAAAATAAATTATTTATTGATCTTCCAGATGTTCTGGAGTGGAGTTTTCAAGAAAAAAATAATAATGAATTTTCATCACTTGGATTATATTTGTCATCTCATCCGTTAAAAAGTTATTCTAAAATTTTTTCAAAAATTAATATAAAAACAAGTATTGAAATATTAAAAGATCCTAAGAAATATTTTAATAAAAATATTAAAATATGTGGTTTAATTTTTAAAATTCAAAAAAAACAATCTTCTCGAGGCAGGTGGGCAACCATCCAGTTAAATGATTTAAGTGGGACTTTAGATATTCAAATATATTCAGATGTTTTACAAAAATATGAAAATTATTTAATAGAAAGAAATTTAATATTAATTGATGCAGAATTAAAATATGAAAATAATCAAGCCTCTAGAATTGTTGCAAAAAGACTAACCTTATTAAATGATTATATTTCAGATAAAAAATATAACATTACGTTATTTATTAAAAATAATGCATATTTATACAAAATTATTCCATTAATTGAGAAGTTGGAATTTGGTTATTCTGATATTTTACTTAATAGCTCAAGTGATGAAAAGCAGGTTGAAATAAAAATAAAAGAAAATATAAAATTATCATTGGATTTTATAGATGATATTCAAAAAATGAATGGTATAGATTTCATAAGCTTTTCATAATATCAAAAAAATTTTAAAAACTTGCAAAACTTATAAATTTAATCTAATTAATATCAATCTTGTGTAATGTTTGGTTAATAAACCATCCGGTGTTCGTAAACATTACTTTAACATTAACCGGTAAAGGAATTAGTATGTCATCACCTTCGTTTACAATGCGTCAGTTATTAGAAGCTGGTGTTCATTTTGGTCACCATACAAGAAGATGGAATCCCAAAATGGAACCATACATATTTGGAAAAAGAAATAGCATCCATATTATTAATTTAGAAAAAACAGTACCAATGTTATATGAGGCATTAGAAGCAATTCAATCCATTGCCAAAAACGGAGGAAAAATTTTATTTGTAGGAACTAAACGCTCTGCATCAGATTTAATAGCACAAGCTGCCACTAATTGTGGTCAATATTTTGTTAATCACAGATGGTTAGGTGGAATGCTAACTAATTGGGAAACTGTATCCAAGTCCATTAAAAAATTAAAGAATCTGGAAGAACGAATTTCATCTGGTGAAATAAATAGCTTAACAAAGAAAGAAAGACTTAATATTGAAAGGCAAAAAGAAAAGCTGGATCTGACTTTAGGCGGTATAAAAGATATGAATGGCATACCTGATGCACTTTTTATTATAGATACAAATAAAGAAGCTATTGCGGTATTGGAAGCTAATAACTTAAATATTCCAGTGATTGCTATATGTGACACAAATACTAACCCAATTGGCGTTAATTATCCTATTCCAGGAAATGACGATGCTTTAAGGGCAATTTCTCTATATTGTGACTTAGTTGCAGCATCTGTTCTTAAAGGATTAGAGAGTAATTTAGAACAAAGTGGTGTTGACATTGGAAAAGCTCAAGAATTAGTAGAAGAAAAAGTCCCAGATGATGATTTAATAAAAGATACTGAAAATGCAGATATAACTAACAACGGTGATAAAAAAGAAGAGATCTCAAATAAAGAAAGTTCAATTGAAAGTAGTTCTTAAACAACCAAATAAATAATAATACTAAACATAGAAATACTTGAAATAAGGATAGTTACTCTTTTATTTAAAATTAATAGAAAGGAAACCAAATGGATTTGTCAGCATCAATGGTTAAAGAATTAAGAGAAAAAAGTGGTGCAGGCATGATGGACTGTAAAAAAGCTTTGGTCGAAACTAATTGTAAAATGGAAGACGCAATTGATTGGCTTAGAAAAAAAGGTTTATCTGCTGTTCAAAAAAAATCAGGTAGAATTGCCGCTGAAGGTTTAGTTGGGATAAATATCAATGGTAAAAAGGGTGCAATAATTGAAATAAATTCTGAAACTGATTTTGTGGCTAGGAACGAATTATTTCAAGAGTTTGTTAACAGTTGTTCCAAACTTATTACAACTAGTAAAGTAGATATTGAAACTCTAAAGAAACTCTCTTATCCAGATACAAATAGGTCAGTTGAACAAGAGCTTAATCATAATATTGCTACAATTGGTGAAAACATGAATATAAGGCGTTTAGAATATCTTGAAATATCAGAAGGTGTTTTAGTTTCATATATTCATAATAAGGTTACAGAAACCTTAGGAAAACTTGGTGTGATAGTGGCCATTAAATCAAAATCTAAAGATAATAAATTATTTGAAATTGGTAAACAAATAGCTATGCATATTGCAGCAACTTCCCCTAAGTCTTTAAATATAGACGACCTTGATAATGATTTAGTGCAAAGAGAGAAGGATGTTTTGATTGATCAAGCAATTTCTTCGGGCAAACCCAAAGAAATTGCAGAAAAAATGGTTCAAGGAAGAATGCAAAAGTTTTTTCAAGAGGTTGTATTAAATGAACAAATATCGGTAATTGATGGGGAAACAAAAATAAAAGATCTTATAAAAAAATTATCTACTGATTTAGGAACCGAGGTTATTATAAGAGATTTCAAAATTCTAAAATTAGGTGAAGGAATAGAAATAGCTGAAAACGATTTTGCTGCAGAAGTTGCTGCTACGGCTGGTATAAAATAATTTTTACTAAACCATAGGAATTGTTTTGAATAATTTTAATTGGAAAAAAATTCTTTTAAAAATATCTGGTGAATCTCTAATGGGAGAAGATTCTTTTGGTATAAACCCTACTGTAGTAAAATCATTTGCGAACGAAATAGAAGAAGTTGTTAAATTAGGAATTCAATTATGCATAGTAGTTGGTGGAGGAAATATTTACAGAGGTATTTCAAATACTAAAAATGGTGTGGATAGAGCTACCGGTGACTATATGGGCATGTTAGCTACTGTTATGAATAGTCTTGCAATTCAAAATGCCATGGAACAAATTGGTATTCAAACAAGAGTTCAATCAGCTTTACCAATTTCTGCAGTATGTGAACAATATATCAGGAGAAGAGCTAAAAGGCATATGGAAAAGGGAAGAGTGGTAATTTTTGCGGCTGGAACAGGCAATCCCTATTTTACAACAGATACGGCAGCTGCACTAAGAGCGTCAGAAATGAACTGTGATGCAATTATTAAAGCCACTCTTGTAGACGGTGTTTATTCTGCTGATCCAAAAAAAGATATAAATGCTATAAAGTTCAAAAATCTTAATTATCTAGATGTCTTAAGCAAAGACCTTAAGGTAATGGATGCTTCTGCTATATCATTGGCAAGAGAAAATAAAATACCAATTTTAGTTTGCTCTATAAATAAAAGCAAAAATCTTACTAAAGTTTTGAAGGGCAAAGGTTCTTATACTATTATTTCTGATTAGGAGGAAATTTTTATGGTAGAATTAAATTCTAATGAGATTAAAGCTCGAATGGATAAAGCAATTTCTTCATTAAAAAAAGATTTAAGTGGACTTAGGGTAGGCAGAGCTTCTTCATCAATGTTAGATCAAATAAATGTGAATGCATATGGAAATTTGATGCCTATCAACCAAGTTGGCACTATTAGTGTTCCAGAGGCTAGGTTATTGATAGTTAATGTATGGGACAGTTCAATTGTTGCTAATACAGAAAAAAGTATACGGGAAAGTCCACTAGGTCTTAATCCTATGGTAGAAGGTAACGTTATAAGGATAAATATACCTCCTTTATCAGAGGAAAGAAGAATAGAGATCACAAAAGTTGCAGCTAAATATGCTGAAAGTTCAAAAATTGCAGTTAGAAATATAAGACGAGATTATATTGAACATACTAGGAAACTCCAAAAAAATGGTGAAATCAGCGAAGATCAAAAACACGATGATGAAATTGAAATTCAAGATATTACAGACAAGTTTATTAATAGTATTGATGATGTTTTATCAAATAAAGAAAAAGAAATATTAGATAATTAAAAACATGAAATTAAATCACCTGGCGATTATAATGGATGGTAATAGGCGTTGGGCACGTGCCAATAATTTACCATCTTACGAGGGTCACCGAAAAGGTGCAGAAAACTTATGGGATATAATAAACAATATTCAGAACTTAAAATTAAAGTTTCTTACTGTTTTTGTTTTCTCTACAGAAAATTGGAAAAGATCTAATAGAGAGATTTCATTTTTAATGAAATTACTTAATCAATTTTTAAATCATACAATTAAAAAAATAAATGAAAATAATTTTAAAATTAGATTTATTGGTGATTTACAACCATTTGAAAAAAAAGTTAAAGATAAAATTCAATTCATTACAAACACCACTGATGCTAATAAAGGAGTGGTCATAACTCTTGCTTTAAATTATGGTGGTCGCTTTGATATTATTTCAGCAATTAATAAAATTTTAGTAAATTATAATAAATCAAAACAAATAAAAGAAATTGATTTTAAAAATTATACAATGAATAAAGATTTACCTGATCCTGATCTTTTAATTAGAACAGGTGGGGAAATGAGATTATCAAATTTCCTTTTATGGGATCTTGCTTATACAGAATTAATATTTGTAACAGAAATGTGGCCTGATTTTGATAAATTAATGTTACAAAATTGTATCCAAGACTTTAATAAAAGAATAAGAAAATATGGTGGTGATAATTAAATTTCTTTTCAATATAATCGAATTGGTTAGTATAAGAGAATTTAAAGATAGATTTTTATCAACAATATTTTTAATTTTTT
>CACNFD010000031.1 GCA_902619615.1 uncultured SAR116 cluster alpha proteobacterium
ATGATCGATAAAACAATCAATGTAATTAAAAATTTAAAAAGTTTTTAATTTGGGGGTAAAAATGCCGAATACTAAAGTTAAAAATTTACATGGTGCTAAATCAATTTTCGTTGCAAATGTAAAAGGAGGAGTTGGTAAAAGTACCTTATCTATAATGTTAGCTAGAGCTTTGGTAGAAAGAATGCCTGCTCAAAACATAACTGTTATTGATACTGACCTTCAAAGAACAGCAACTGAGTTTTTATCCCAAAGCAATCCCGAAATTAATGTTGAGTTTCTTCCAATCACACCTGCATTTGAAAATACAAATATATCTCTAGTCCAACAATTTATTAAACAAAACGAATTTCGACGTGGACATGTTTTAATAGTTGACACCCCAGCAGGCAGTTCTCAAAGACTTTGGAATTTAGTTGCAGAAGGCTATTGTGTTTTAATCCCTACTACATTAAGCAATGCAGATTTATATCCAACAGAAAATTTTATAAGAAGTATGGATAAAGTTAAAGCTAGGTATTCTAAGGCATACCCCCATTTAATCGTTTGCCCAAACAAAATCCCTTTTGGTCAAAAAGATTTTTCATTAATGGCTGAGAGATTGAAAAATCATGATGTTGTGATTGGCCCAGCGTTACGTGACCTAGCAAGCGTTAGACATTTTTATAATGGAAAAGTAGAAAATTGGGAAAGTAAAACGAATTCCAATGCCCAAAATGACTTTAAACAATTTGGATCTTTTATTGAAAAGTTTGTTTTGGGTGAAGAATTAGATAAAATATATTCTCAAAACGATATTCCAAAAAATGTTGTGCCAATTAGATAAACTGAATTAATCTATAAGCAACCTCTCTCCAAGTTGATCAATCCATTTTTCTGTAGCAATATAAGGAACAATCGTTTTTTTATTATTATCTTTATTAACTATAATATTATTCACAAATAAGTTATCTTCAACTTCTTCGATTTTAGTTATTTCATTCATTTGTTTTATTAGAGGATACATGTGATTTAATACGGCAATAATAAAATTTCCGTAAATATATTTAATAAATATTAGTTAAGGAAAAATATGAACACTCTAAAAAAAAATAAGAATGATTTAATGGCCAAAATTATTGAAATTTTAAATGATTTTCAAAATTTTGAACAACCTTATGTAAATAATGAGGGTGATATTATTATCAGAAAAAAATCATCTAAAAGTAAAAATAATCAATCATCAATTTTAACAAATATTTTCAAAGAAATAATTAAAAATGATTTAAAAAAAAACAGGGTTTAAAACCCTGTTTCATATTTGATATAATGAATGGAATGTTAAGATAGAAATTTTACCTGAGATTGCCCTTGCAAATTAAAAACCTTAGAATAACCATTCCTATAAAAAATACTAGACATCAGACCACCTCCTTTTCTTTTAATTGAAAAAATTATAAAAGTATTTTAATTACTATAGTCTAAATGTTTACAAGTTTTTATTAAAAAAATAAAATTTTTACTTTAATTAGGTAAATAATATGAATACAAGCAATCAAGAACCTAAACCATTCAAAGCTGGGGAAATTATATACTCACATAACGATCCAGCTGAATTTATTTTTTTAATTCATAGTGGGAAAGTAAGAATTGAGTCTAAACACGGGTTAGAATTAGGAGTACTTGAAACAGGGGAAATATTTGGGGAAGTTGGACATATCATTGAATCTCCAAGAACAGTAACTGCCGTAGCAGTTACTAATTCACTTATTCGAATAATTGATGAAAAAACTATTAAAGAAAAAATGAACAAAGCTGACCCCGTATTAGCGGCAATTGTAAGAGGATTATCTCTTAGAATAGGTGATGCAAATGCTTTAGCTGAAAAACATTGGTTAGAATTAAATGTTTATAAATCACTTAACAAATAAATTGATGAAATTTTAGTAAGTTTTATTATGGCTGATAAGAAAACCTCATTAAAGAATAAGATCATGAACATTAAGCATCTGTATGCCTATTTAATTGCATTTTGTTCATCTGTTGTAACTTTCATTTTTTTTTATTTTAGCAACGAAATAATTAAAGAAGAAAAGATCGCTGAAAAAGAAATAAATATTTATGAAGTAGCAAAAGAAGAAGCAATTAAAATGGGTAGAATGGAACCTGATGAAAAACCTATAGTACAAGAAATTGGGCCAGACGGAAAAGTTATTGTTCCCTCTTTAAGTTATTGGGATATAGGCGGTATGGGTGACAATGCAAATAAAAGTTTTTGGACAAATGTACCAAATTCAAATTCATTTATAAGTTTTGATTTAGTTTTTTCCTCATATAAAGGTGAAATGCTAATGGATTTTTTAACGGACTACGATGTTGATTTTAGAAAAATTGTTTATGATGAAATCAGCAAAACAAATTTTGAAAAACTTCAAGGTAGTGATGGTAAAAATAAGTTACTTGAGAATATAAAAAATGAATTTAATGCATACTTAGATTCAAAAAAATTAGATCCAATCATATTTGGTGTCCATTACAAGAAATTTGCCATTACAACTAGGGGTAATTAATAAAAATTTTATAGTCTATCTCATTATTTTTATCTATTTTTTTGGAAACTTCTGGGAGTGGATACTTTAATCCCGTAGCACAATTAAAAAGTACAACTTTATCGTCTTTTGATATTAATTTTGAAGACAATGCTTTTTCGTATGCTCTCATTGTTGCAGCTCCTTCAGGACATAAAAAACAACCATCTTTTGAAGCAACTCGGTCTCTAGCTTCAAATATTTCCTCGTCTGACACGGACATTGCAAATCCTCTGCTTTCACGAATTGCTCTTATAATAAGAAAATCTCCTACTGCTATTGGCACCCTAATCCCTGCAGCTTTAGTATACGCATTTTCCCATAATGGTGCATGCTCGTCCCCATTTTCCCAAGCTTTAACTATAGGGGCACACCCATCTGCTTGGACAGCTACCATTCTTGGAAATTTTCCACTTATCCATCCAAGTTCCTTTAATTCTAAAAAGGCCTTCCACATTCCTATTAAACCAGTACCTCCTCCAGTAGGATAAAAAATTACGTCTGGTAATTCCCAGTTAAGTTGTTCAGCTAATTCAAGACCCATAGTTTTCTTTCCTTCAATCCTATATGGTTCTTTAAGGGTTGAAACGTCAAACCACCCTACTTTTTCTTTGCCTTCGCCAACTATTTTTCCACAATCATTTATCAAACCGTTAACTAAAAAAGTTTCTGCTCCGAGTGATTGAATTTCTCTTATATTTATTTCAGGTGTATCATCTGGACAAAACACTGTTGATTTTATACCTGCATTAGAAGCATAAGCAGCCATAGCAGCACCAGCATTTCCATTTGTAGGAATAGCTAAATGTTTTAATTTAAATTGCTTTGCCATTGAAACTGCCAAACATAATCCCCTAGCTTTAAACGAACCTGTAGGCAACCTTCCTTCATCTTTTACAAAAACGATACCCTTATCGTTAGAAGAATAATTTACAGTGCGATTTAAGGGAATTAGTGGAGTAATAGTTTCACCTAGTGTAACCCTATCCTTTGGATCTAATACAGGTAAAAGTGGTGAATATCTCCAAAGTCCATCTACTTTAGAATTTTTAATATAATCTCTTGAAACTTCTTTTTTTAAAGTTTGCAAATCATACCTTACCAACAATGGTCTTCCTGCATCAGATAAACCATGTATCTTGTTGGCTTCATATTTCTTGCCAGTTATTGAGCACTCAAGATGACTTACATAATTTTTTTCCATATTTAATCCTGCTTTTTATTAACTATTCTTACCTGAAATAATATCTATCATTGCTTTAGTAATTTGTTTTGTAGTACTTTTACCACCAAGATCTCTAGGTAAGTATTTTTTGTCTGATGTAAGCTTTTCAATTGCAGACATCAACTTTTGAGCAGCTTTAATTTCACCTAAATTTTCTAACATCATCACTGCAGACCAATAAGATCCAATAGGGTTTGCAATTCCTTTTCCCATTATATCAAAAGCAGATCCATGAATAGGTTCAAACATAGATGGATGTCGTTTTTCTGGATCTAAATTTCCTGTTGGGGCTATTCCCATTGATCCTGATAGTGAAGCTGCCAAATCTGTTAAAATATCAGCATGTAAGTTTGATGCAACAACGGTATCAATACTTTTTGGGTCTAAAACCATTCTAGTTGTCATGGCGTCAACAAGCATTTTGTCTGTATTAACATCCCTATAATCTTGTGATATCTCATTGAATATTTCATCCCACATGACCATACCATGTCTTTGAGCGTTAGACTTAGTGACTAAAGTTAACAATTTTCTTGGTCTTGATCTGGCTATTGCAAACGCAAACCTCTGTATTCTTTCTACACCCTGCTTTGTAAATAAAGTAACATCCATAGCTGTGTCATGACTATAACCTTTATGACTTCTTCCACCTATACCTGAATATTCTCCTTCAGAATTTTCTCTAATAAAACTCCAATCAATATCTTTTTCATCTACATTTTTTAAAGGAGATGATATTCCAGGTAAAAGACGTACTGGTCTTAAATTTGCATATTGATCTAGACCTTGGCATATTTTCAGCCTTAATCCCCATAGTGTTGTATAATCAGGAATTTCAGGGACACCTGCAGACCCAAAATAAATTGCACTAAAACTCTTAAGTTCTTCAACACCCTCATCAGGCATCATAACACCATGTTTTTTGTAGTACTCTGCTCCCCAATCAAATTGATGAAATTCTATTGGTAAATTTTGGACTGACTTTGAAAGAGCTTTTAAAACCACAACTCCACTATCTATTACTTCTGTGCCAATCCCGTCTCCAGGAATAACTGCAATTTTGTACATCTTTTGCCTTCTTAAATAATTAAATAAATAAATATAAATAATAATAAAAATAGTTTATCTATTAATAACTTAATTATTTCAATATTTAAAAAATTGTTAAATGGTAGCTATCTCTAAACTATTAAATCAAATATTAAACTCGCATTTAAAAATCATAAGTATAATTATAATTTTCTTACTTCTCTCTCCAGTTATTTCCATAATTATATCAAGTTTTCAAAACACCTATGATTTATGGCTACATCTTATAAATTCACGTTTAAAATATTATTTGTACAACACTTTTATGTTAATGTTAGGTGTTTGTTTAACAACTTTTGTAATTGGTGTTTCTCTTGCCTGGTTAGTTTGCCGATATAATTTTTACATGAAAAATATAATTGAGTGGGCACTACTTTTGCCCCTTGCATTACCATCATATATAGTTGCTTATTGTTATACTGATTTTTTTGAATATAGTGGTATTGTTCAAACAATATTACGAGATTTATTTAATTTTTCTTCGCCAAGTGATTATTATTTTCCAGAGATAAGATCTCTTGGAGGTGCAGTGTTCGTAATATCTTTTGTTTTATACCCTTATGTTTATCTAATTACCAAAGTTGCTTTTCAATCAACTCCCGCATCTTTAATTGATTTTACTGAGATCTCTGGAAAAAATATTTTCTATTTTGTTTCTTTACCTCTGGCTAAACCTGCAATTGTTGCTGGATTGTCATTAGTGTTAATGGAAACAATTTCTGATTTTGGTACAGTAGATTTTTTTGCAGTTGAAACAATTACTCTAGGTATTTTTAACCTTTGGCTTGGAATGAACAATCTAGCCTCAGCATCACAGCTAGCTTTGGTAGGATTTACATTTGTAGTTGTTTTACTTGCACTAGAGCTTTATGCAAGAAAAAGACAAAAATTTAACGATCCTAAATTCAACACTCACAATTTTTTTAATAAGAAAATATCTAGATCCAAAAATATTATAATTTTTTCAATATGCATTATGCCAATATTATTTGGTTTTTTAATCCCAGTTCTTATTTTAATCGAGAATTCTTTAAATTATTTTCACCTAGAAAATTTTGAACAATTATTTACGATTGCCCAAAATTCTTTTTTTATTAGCTTCACTACAGCAACAATCATAATATTATTATCTTTAATTTTAACAGTGAGTATAAAATATCAAAATTTTAAAGGCTTTAATTTTTTATCTACAATAGCAGGTATAGGATACGCTTTTCCAGGCATAATTATAGCTCTTGGGACTTTATTTTTTATTTCTTTTATAGAAAAATTTATAAATTTATCATTAGAAATTTTTTCTATTGATCTAAATTTAATCTTGATTGGCTCTTACTTTTTATTAATTTTTGCTTATGTATCAAGATTTAATGCTGTTTCATTTGGGGCAATTAATAGCGGAATAAATAGATTACCCCCTAATTTGCTTGAAGCAAGTAGATCACTTGGTAATCCGTTTTGGTATAGTTTTAGGAAGGTTATATTACCGTTATTAAGACCATCTATATTAACTGCATTTATTCTAGCTTTTGTTGATGTTATTAAGGAACTTCCAATAACATTATTGTTAAGACCTTTCAATTTTGAAACATTAGCCACTTACGTATATCAATATGCAAATGATGAAATGCTTGAAAGAGCATCAAGTGCAGCTCTGCTTATAGTAATTATAGGACTTTTACCTATTTTGTTTATTAATAAAATAATAAATATAAATAAAAAAATAATTTAATTTTTTGTAAACTTGTATTAGTTTAGAATCATTATAAATCTTTCTAGGAAAAAAGAATGGCCCAACTTTATGAGAAATGTATAAAAAACGGTCTGAGAATGACATTACCTAGAAAAATTATACTAGAAGTAATCGAAGATTCAGCAGATCACCCTGATGTGGATGAGATGTATAGAAGAGCTGTTGAAAAAGATCGTTCAATCTCAATCGCAACTGTGTACAGAACAATCAAATTGTTTGAAGAGGCTGGAATAATTGAAAGATTAGATATTGGTGACGGCAGATCTCGATATGAAGAAGCTGGCGAACATCATGAACATTTAATTGATGTTGAGAGTGGTGAAATTATTGAATTTCAGAACGAAGAACTAGAAGAAATGAAAAGGCAAGTAGCTCTTAATATGGGATATGAGCTAGTAGATCATAGATTAGAGTTATTTGGAAAAAAAATAAAAAAATAACATTTTTGTTTATTTAATTTCTTTGATTTCAAAGTTACATAATGTATTATTAAGAATAGTTATCAATTTCTCGAAAATTTAAAAATGGAAGAAAAAGATAAAATTATAATTCTTACAGGTGGTAGTCGGGGCATAGGTCACGCTACTTCAAAAAAATTCTGGGATGATGGATGGACAGTAATTACATTTTCACGATCTGAAGTTGCACCAAAATGTCCTTGGTCTAACAATAAACAATTTCACTTTCAAATTGATCTTGAAGATGAAATCTCTTTAAACAAAAAACTTAAAGAGTTATCTGAATTTTTAAATGGGAAGCCAGTAAAAGCACTCATTAATAATGCTGCAATTTCTCCAAAAGACAAAAAAAATGAGAGACTTAGTTTTAATGACACATCATTAGAATTATGGCGTAAAGTATTTAATATTAATTTTTTTGCTCCAATCATTATTTCAAAAGCTATTGTTAATAATCTTAAATTAGCCAATGGTATGATAATTAACGTAACATCTATTGCCAGTGATAATGTTCACCAATTTGCAGGACCTGCATACGCAACATCTAAAGCCGCTCTAAAATCACTAACAAGAGAAATGGCATCAGATCTTGCCAAAGATAATATAAGAGTAAATGCTATAGCTCCTGGAGAAATTGAAACCTCTATGGTTACTCCAAGTAGTAAAAAATTACTCACAGAGAAGATACCTATGAAAAGATTTGGAACACCCGATGAAGTTGCAGGTGTCATTCTTTCAATGTGCTCAGAAACTTTCTCATATGTTAATGGAACAGAGATCCAGATTAATGGCGGTCAAACTGTCTAAATATCTAGATTATATAAAAATTTCAAAGATAAATATAAAAAAAACAGGAGCTGTTTTGTTCCTGTTTTTTTTATTTAAAGGTATAGCTTGGCTATTAGTTGGTTATTTTGGTATTAGTTATTTCTTTTAATCACCAACCCACCTGATCAATTATCATTTGTGCTTTTTTTGCATTTTTAGCAATCTCACTTATTGGCAAGCTATCTGACTTAAATGTACCCCATTCCATTATTTTGCCATCAAGTTTAACTTTAGGATTTACTGGATATTCAAAATTAACATTTGCATAAATTTTCTGTGCTTTTGGCATAGTAAGCCATTCAATAAATCTTAGAGCTTCTTCACTATTTTTTGAATATTTTGCAATAGCCGCACCTGAAATGTTAACATGTTGTCCTCTATTACCTTGGTTATAGAATATTACTTCAGTAGCTCGTGCCCAATTTTTTTGTTCAGGTTTCTTTTCATTAAATTTCATTAATGCAAAATAATACGTATTCATTAAAACTATGTCACACTCACCTGAGTAAATTCCTTTTGCTTGTGCTCTGTCATTACCTTTTGGTTTTCTTGCAAAATTTGAAACTAAACCTTCTGCCCATGATTTTGCTTTTGCCTCACCTTTATGAGCAATTATTGAAGCCAATAATGCTCTATTATATGGGTGACTTCCAATTCTTGTACAGATTTTACCCCTGAACTTGGATTTTGCTAAATCTTCAATATCTTTAATTTCATTTTTATTAACCCTTTCTTTGGAAATACCTATTATTCGGGCTCTAGTAGATAAACTAACCCATTTTTTGTTTATATCTCTCAAATGATTTGGAACATTTTTATTTATTATGTCTGAACTAATTTTTTTAACTAAATCCATATCCGCAAGCTCAGATAATCTTGAAATATCAACGGTAAGAATCACATCCGCAGGGGAATTTTTTCCTTCGGATTTTAACCTTTGCGCAAGGCCTTTCTTAGCGTGTAAAACGTTAAATTTTACTGAAAATTCTTTTTCATATTCTTTAGTAAATGGTTCCAAAAGAGCAGGGCTTCGATAAGAGTAAATATTTATCTCTTTTGCACTAGCGCGTTGAATTCCAAAAATTAAGATAGATAAACAAAAAATTAAGTTGAAAATACAAAATAATAAAGATTTAAGACTTTTCATTTAAAACACCATTATGTTATTGCGAATTATTATTATTATTATTACTATAACTATTATCAATTTCAAATTAATTTTTTTTAACCTCCACCTATTAATATACCAGCAGCCAGAACTAGTGATCCACCAAAAACCACTTGAAACACAGCTTTTGTAAATTTAATTTCCATATACTTAGCTTGTATCCACGCAATAGCCCAAAGCTCAACTAGTACAAAAAACATTGCAATCACTGTTGCAATATAAAAGTCAGAAATCAAATATGGGAGTGCATGACCTAACCCCCCTATTGTGGTCATAATGCCTGACGCAAACCCTCGCTTTATTGGTGAACCTCTCCCTGATATTACTCCATCATCATGTACTGCTTCTGTAAAACCCATTGAAATACCAGCTCCTATAGATGCTGCTAAACCAACTAATAATGTTGTATGACTATCTTTTGTTGCGAAAGCAGTAGCAAAAATTGGAGCTAAAGTTGAAACTGATCCATCCATAAGACCGGCAAGACCTGGCTGAACCCATGTTAAAATAAACTGTCTTTTATCTTTAGTAACTTCCTCTTTGGCACTTAGTGATTTTTGTGCATTCAATAATATCAATTTAGCATTATCTTTCTGCTCTCTACTCATTAATGCTAAGTCAATAAGTAAATTTCTAATTTCAATATTTTGGGATTTTTTAGCAAAGGAATTATAAAATTGAGCAGACAAAGTTTCCATTTCAATAATTTCGTTTCTAACTTTTTCAATAGAATTCTTTATTACTAACCATTCAGGTTTTCTTTTGAAATAGTTAGCAATTTCTTTTTGGTTAGTAATGCTTAAAGTCTCACCAAATTTATTTTTATGTAATTCAACTAATTTTTTTCTATTTTTATTTTTTAAAATAGACATTTGTTTAAACATT
>CACNFD010000032.1 GCA_902619615.1 uncultured SAR116 cluster alpha proteobacterium
TTAAAAAGCTTGTTAACAGTGAAAATTTGTCAAATTTTAATTTTTCATATTCTCCATACTTGGAGAGTTTTGAATTAAATAATCATATTATCATATTCACGAGAGACATTTTTGGCTTTCCAGAAAATAGAAGAAAATCATGGAGAAGGAAAACTGAAAATTTTCTTAAAGATGTTAACTCAATAAATGTTGGTGACTTGGTGGCTCATATTGATCATGGAATTGGTTTATATGATGGATTATTAAAAATATCAACAAATGGAATAGATCATGATTGTTTGAAATTATTATATCAAGATGGTGATAAGTTATTTCTTCCTGTAGAGAATATGAATTTATTAAGCCGTGTTGGTGATTCAGGTATCAATAGAAACTTAGACAAGTTGGGCGCATCAAATTGGCAGAATAGAAAAGCGAATGTCAAAAAAAGAATTAAAGATATGGCTGAAAAATTAATCAGAGTTGCTGCACAAAGAGAAATCATTAATACAGAAAAATTATCAATTACGGATGATTACTATAAATTTTCTAATAATTTTCCTTTTCAACTTACTGATGACCAAGATTCAGCAATTAAAGATGTAATGTCTGATCTTGAAGCAGGAAAACTCATGGATAGACTTATTTGTGGCGATGTTGGTTTTGGAAAAACTGAAGTAGCATTAAGAGCTTCTTTTATTGTAGCAAATGCTGGTTATCAGGTTGCATTAGTAGCCCCAACTACAATTTTAGTGAAACAACATTATAAAAGTTTTTATGAAAGATTTAAAAATTCATCACTAAAAATTTCTTCACTATCCAGAATGAATGTGGCAAATAAAAGGAAAATTATTAAAAATAATCTTAAATCTGGTGATATAAATATTGTAATCGGAACACATGCTTTACTCTCTAATGATATTGATTTCAACAATTTGGGACTATTAATTGTTGACGAGGAGCAACATTTTGGAGTTGCTCAAAAAGAAAAAATAAAAGAATTACAAGGCAATATTCATGTGTTAACACTAACTGCAACGCCAATTCCTAGAACGCTTCAGTTATCACTTTCTGGATTAAAGCAGTTGAGTTTAATTAACACTCCACCTGTAGATAGATTATCAATTCGTACTTTTGTTTTTGAATGGGATAAAGTTGTTTTATTAGATGCTTTAAACCGTGAAAAAAATAGAGGAGGGCAATCTTTTATAGTATGCCCAAGGGTAAAAGATATAGATGGTTTATATGAAAAAATTACAAAAATGGCACCTAATCTATCGATAAAAGTTGCTCATGGTCAAATGAAGATAGATGAATTAGATAATTCAATTAATTCATTTGCTGATGGTAAATCAGATGTATTAATTTCTACAAATATTATTGAATCAGGAATAGATATTCCTAATGCAAATACAATGATAATATATAAATCTGATATGTTTGGACTTTCTCAACTTTACCAATTAAGAGGACGTATTGGACGAGGTAAAAAAAGAGCATATGCTTATTTCACTATTGAGGCAGGTAAAGTTTTAAATAAGAACTCTCAACAAAGACTAGATGTAATTAAAACCCTTGACAATCTAGGAGCTGGTTTTTCACTTGCTAGCTACGACATGGATATAAGAGGAGCTGGAAATTTGCTCGGTGATGAACAGTCAGGTCAAATTAAAGAAGTGGGAGTTGAGTTGTATCAAGATATGCTTAGGGATGCTGTTTACTCTTATAAAAATAAAGAAGCACCATTAGAAGAAGTTTGGTCTCCTTCAATATCATTAGGCTTACCAGTACTTATTCCAGATACTTATATATATGATCTATCAACTAGAATGGCATTATACAGGAAAGCAGGTGACTTAAGAAACAGTGATGAGATAAATGAATTTAATGAAGAATTATTTGATAGATTTGGACCTCCGCCTCTAGAAGTTAATAATCTTCTTCAAACGTTAGTCATTAAAAACAAATGCTTAAAAAATAACATTAGTTTTATAGATGTTGGTCCAAAAGGTATTTTATTAGGTTTTAAAAATAATTATTTCAAAGATTCAGACAAGCTATTGGATTGGATTAGTAAATCATCTGGGCAAATAAAAGTTAGACCTGATCAGAAGCTTTTTATGGAAAAACATTTAAAAAATAGAGAAGAAAAAATTGAAAATGCCTTAATGTTTATAAATAAGCTAGAAGATTTAAAGGCATAGTTAAATTCTGCAATCAAATGTACCTAATGCAGTATCATCTTCAAAAGTTTTGATTTTAATTAAAACAAAACTATTATGGTTTTTGCATACATTTTTAATTTTGTTATGAACTTCTGGAGGAATATTTGTAATAGAATTTTTTTCAATTTTCCATTTTAGCTCAAATGGTTTTTCTTGATAAGAAAAATTGTCATCATTTGGTTTAATTGGAATAACATTTGAATGTTTGTTACAGTTAGATAAGAATAAAAAACTAAAAAATAAAATTAAATATTTATACATTAAAACCTCAAATTATTAAATACACTTAAAATATTTTCTTCAAAAAAAGAAGAATTGAATTTCTCAATTACAGTAAATTACCATGTTCCAATGTTTTTCATGCTTGACCAAGGTTCTTTAATTTCAAGGTTATCACCTTGCTGAAGCAATTCTATTGAAATATTATCTGGAGATTTTATAAATGCCATTCTTCCTTCTCGTGGCGGTCTATTGATGGTTACCCCAGCATCCATTAATTTTTGGCATATTTCATAAATATTTTTAACAGAAAGAGCAAGATGTCCAAAATTTCTTCCGCTTCGATACTCTTCTGGATCCCAATTATACGTTAATTCTATTTCAGGTGACCTTGTTTTTTTTGCATTGTCCTCGTCTTCTGGTGCAGCGAGAAAGATAAGAGTAAATTTTCCTTCTGGAACTTCTTTTCTTCTAATCTCAACAAGACCTAATTTGTTGCAATAAAAGTCTAAAGATTCCTCAATATTTGTAACTCTTATCATGGTGTGTAAAAATTTCATTTTAAATCCAAACTTTGTTAAAAATTATAATATATACATAACATTAATAATTCAACTATAGTAAGTTAATAAATATTTTATATAGGGTTTTTTATGAATTTAGAGGCATTTGAGGTGGGTTTTAATATTCCTGCAAAACTAGGAATGGATATTGGTGAGATCCAAACTCCTTCTTTGATTATTGATTTTAAGATATTTGAGAATAACATAAACAAAATGAGAGAATTTGTTCTTAATAATAATGTAAAATTGAGACCTCATGCCAAAATGCATAAATCAATCGATGTTGCTAAATACCAAATTGATAATGGTGGAGCACATGGAATATGTTGCCAAAAAGTAAGTGAAGCAGAGATATTTGTTAGAGCTGGAATAAAAGATATTTTAATAACCAATCAAATAACTGATACCTTTAAATTAGAAAGATTAGCTAAAATGACATCCAAAGAATTAAAGATAGGTTGTTGTGTTGATAATAATGAAAATTTAATTAATATTCAAAAAGCAGCTGAAAGAAATAATTCTTTAATAGATATTTATATTGAATATGATTGCGGTGCAAATAGATGTGGCATCAAATCATTTAATGAAATAAATGAATTGATTAAAATGATTGAAAAGATGACCAACTTGAACTTTGTTGGCTTTCAAGCTTACAATGGTTCCATTCAGCACATTGAAGATTATAAAATAAGACAAAAAGAAGTCAAAAATACTTGTGATAAAATTAAAGAATTAAAAGCTAATTTCATAAAATATTCACCCTTTATTACAGGTGTAGGTACAGGTTGCTTTGATCTAGAAGTATCTGAAGAAGTGTATGATGAAATACAAGTTGGTTCATATGCTTTTATGGATGCACATTATTCATCTTTAAAACATGACAGAAAATTAAATAACTTTAATAATTTTGAAAATTCCTTATTCATTCTTACTGGGGTAATGTCAAAAGCATTAGAAAAACATGCTGTTGTAGATGCAGGGCTAAAATCAATAGCAGTTGATAGTGGCTTACCAAAAACAATAAATTCTGAGTTAGAATATATAAAATGTTCTGATGAACATGGCATAATAGCTGACCCTTATAATATTCTTAAGATTAATGATAAAATTCGTTTAATTCCTGGGCATTGTGACCCAACTTGTAATTTACATGATTGGTATGTAGTTGTTAAAAACAAAAAAGTGATCGATTTATGGCCTGTTTCTGCAAGGGGGTTCAGTTTTTAATTTACGAATTAAATAATAAATTATTATGGGACAATTCTAAAATGGATAACAAAAAAATACTCAAAAATATTATAGATGTAAAAAGAAAAAACCCATACACAGAGAATAAAACTATCAATCAACTTCGAAAAGAAACAGAAACTGCTGGATCTTTAGTCTCACTTCCTAAAAATATAAAGTACAAAAGTGTAGTCGCTGGAAATGTTAATTCAGAATGGATCACATGTGGGGAGGTAAATGAAAATAAGATATTCATGTTCATGCATGGTGGAGGTTATTATAGGGGATCAGCAGCTGCTACAAGAGCGACAGTAGCAAGAATTTCTGCAGAAGCAAAAGTTAAATGCTTATCAATCAACTACAGATTAGCTCCAGAGCATCCTTTCCCAGCAGCTATAGATGATACATATTCAGCTTATAAATGGCTTATTAATGAAGGAATAAACCCTGAACACATAATTGTTAGCGGTCAATCTGCAGGTGGTGGTTTATGTTTAGCATTATTATTAAAAATTAAAGAAAATAATTTTTTTCAACCATTAGGAGCTGTGGCTCTAAGCCCTTGGACTGATCTATCTCAGTCAGGAAAAACAATGGTAACAAATGAAAATGTTGACCCTATAATAAGCAAAAAATATCTTGATAGATTTGCAAAGCTATATTTTCCTTACTCGAATAATGTGTCTCATTTAGCATCTCCCATTATAGGTGAATTGTCTGGATTGCCAGATATGTTAATTCAAGTTGGTTCTGCTGAGACGATGTTAGATGACAGTAAGCGTTTTTATGAGAAAGCAAAAAAAGCAAATGTAAATGCAAAACTAGAGATTTGGGAAGATATGTTTCATGGATGGCATAGTAATGCACATATATTAAAAGATGCAGAGGATGCAATACTAAGTATTGGTAAATTTTGTAGAAATTTATTAAATCAATAAAATATATTGTGCTCAATAAGAAATGAATAAAGGTCTTGTCAACGTTAATAATTGAAAAAGCAAAATTAAAAAATCTTAAAGATTTAATTTATCTTCTATTTGAGGATGATCTCGGAAAACAAAGGGAAAACTTAAGTGACAAATCTATAAACAAGTATAAAAAATCATTTACAAAAATTCTAAACGATTCAAACAATGAAATTTTTATAATGATTTTAAATGATCAAATCATCGGCATGATGCAATTAACTTTTATCCCAGGTCTATCAATGCAAGGCATAACAAGGTGCCAAATTGAATCAGTCAGAATTAAAAAAGAATATAGAAATAAAGGTTATGGATCGAAATTGATTAATAAAGGTATTGAAATTGCAAAAATAAACAAATGTGGATTAGTTCAATTAACAAGTAATAAGAAAAGACAAAAAGCGACAAATTTTTATAAAAAACTTGGTTTTTTAAGTACACATAAAAGTTTCAAATTAGATTTATAAAGTAATTTTATGTAAAAGTACTATTCATCAATAAAATTATAAAAGGCATCAAGCTGTTTTCATAGGATTTTTTTGCTACCACTTCTCTCAAAAGTTCTCCTACTGTATTATTAAGTATTTCTACATCATTTTGTGCAAAAAATGTGATTTTTTAATTATAGGTTATACATTAATTAATACCTAATCATAATAAAATTATTAATTTTTTAGTTATACCAATACTATAAAAAATTTATGTAATCTATAGGTTGAATCGGGCACCAAGAAACAATTTAGAAGCTAAATAGTTGTAAGTTACTGTAATTTTAAGATAATTTATTACAACTTTTTACTTATTTGTTATATCAGATTTTAGGGATATGGCGGATGGGGTGGGATTCGAACCCACGGAAGGCTTTCACCTTCGCCGGTTTTCAAGACCGGTACTTTCAACCGCTCAGTCACCCATCCACAAATTCGTTTTTTAAACTAGGTTATTAATGAAGGCAAGTTATTATTTTCTTAAAATAGCTTATATGATTAATAGTCAGTTTTTCAATTATTAGTTTTTAACTTTTTAAAATATGAGTTATTAATTAATATATTTTGTTAAAGGATATAATTATGAATTTTTCAAATCTCTTTAAATTTTTACTATTCATAATTATCATTTTCTTATTTCCTAATTCAATTTTTGCAAAGGCTAATTTTAATGAAATTGTTCAACAAGTATCGAAAGAAGCTAAACAAATAGGAATTTCTAATAAAGTAATTAACGAATTTAAAAATAAGACTAAATTTATCAAGAGAGTAATTGAGCTTGATAAATCACAACCAGAATTTAAATTAACTCTTGATCAATATCTTAAAAGAGTTGTAACACCTACTAGAGTAAAAAAAGCAAATCAAAAGTTTAATGAAAATAAAAAATTACTTACTCAAATATCAAAACATTACGGTGTTCAACCCCGATTTATAGTAGCTTTGTGGGGTATTGAAACTGATTTTGGAAGGTTAACTGGAGGCTTTTCTGTTATTTCTGCTTTAACTTCTTTAGTTTATGATGGAAGAAGATATGATTACTTCAAAAAAGAATTAATAAATGCATTGAAAATTGTAAATGGTGGTCATATTAATATTAATAATATGACAGGTTCCTGGGCTGGCGCTATGGGGCAGTGTCAATTTATGCCATCTAGCTTTATCAATTATGCTACCGATTGGGATAAAGATGGATCTATAAATATTTGGACATCTAAACCAGATGTTTTTGCGTCAGCAGCAAATTATTTAAAAAGTGTAGGGTGGTCTAATCAAATAACATGGGGTAGAAAAGTTTTCATTGGAAATTACAATGGCAAAACAGATGAAAAAAAATATAATTTGTTAAGTTATTGGGCATCAGAGGGAATTTTAAAAGCAAATAAAGATAAATTACCTAATGTTAAAGTAAAAGCTAGGCTTATTATACCTGATGGATATAAGGATTATGGTTATTTGGCCTATAAAAATTTTGACTCTCTTTTGAATTGGAACCGATCTAACTATTTTGCTATAGCAGTCGGAACGTTGGCGGATTCTATAAAAGAAAATAATTAAATGTATTCAACGTCAAATAAATTATTTTATTTTTGTAAAAATTATAGAAATATTTTTTTTATTACTTTTATAATCCTAATCCAAGGTTGTACCTCAAGTATAGAGGTTGCTGCTAATTTAGGAAAAAAATATTTAATTCCAAAAGAAGAAAAAAAAAGAATTCAAAAACCAATTTATAAAATTGGTAAAAAATATAATGTAGGTGGCAAATATTATTACCCCAAAAAAGATCTCTATTACAATAAAACAGGCATAGCATCATGGTATGGACCGAAGTTTCATGGTAAATTAACTGCTAATGGTGAAATATATAATCAATATGCCCTTACAGCTGCTCATAAAACTTTACCTCTTCCTAGCGCAGTAAAAGTAACTAATTTGAAAAATAATAAATCAATAGTGCTTAGAATAAATGACCGAGGTCCATTTGTTAATGATAGAATTATAGACTTATCATCAAAAGCAGCTGATATATTAGATTTAAAAAGGGAAGGTACAGGTCTTGTAAGGGTACAAATTTTAAGGGAGAAGAGCCTCTATTTAGAAAAACTTGCTAAACAAGGATCTTTTCCTGAAATAAATGATTTAAAAGAAATAGAATTACCCAATATTAAAATTCCAACCAAAGTAGCAGTAAAAATTCAAGACACTAAAAATCAAAAAATTGTGACAAAAAAAATAAACTATAATCTTAAAAATTTAAATAAAGAATATAAAATTTATATAAAATTAGCTTCTTTTAGTTCCAAAAAAAATGCAGAAATTATGAAAAAAAAAGTATCTTATATTGATAAAGTAAAAGTATATAAAATCTACAAATTGAATAAGACACTATACCAAGTCAAGGCTGGTCCGTTTTTAAGCGTGGAAAAAGTTGATCAATTACATTCTTTGTTGTTACAAAAAGGAATGCAGGGTGCAAAAATTATTATAGAATAAGTCTCTTGAGGTTTTAAATGTCAAATATTTATAAATTACCAACCATTCTAATTTCTACTTTTCTAATTTTATGTTTTGTAAATGTCAAAGAAAGTTCTTCAAAAATTTTAGATATTAAAACTCCTGCAAAACAAGTAATTATTTATGATCATGAAGTTGACGAAGTGTTGTTTGAAAAAAATGCAGATCAGCTTATGAAACCTGCATCAATGGCAAAAGTTATGACTTCTTATATATTATTTGATCGAATTAAAGATAAATCTTTAAATATGTCAGACACTTTTTTAGTGTCAGATAAAGCATGGAGAATGGGTGGATCTAGATCTTTTCTAGAATTAAATAGTAACGTTACAATAAAAGACTTGTTACTAGGTTTGATTGTTCAATCAGGAAATGATGCGGCTGTTGTTCTAGCCGAAGGTATCTCTGGTGATGAAGAAGCTTTCGCAAGGGAAATGAATAGATATGCTAAAACATTAGGTATGAAAGATACATATTTTACCAATTCCACAGGCTGGCCTCATCCTGATTTGCAAACAACTTCTAGAGATTTAGTTATTCTTACAAAAAGAATAATTGATGATTTTCCTGAGTTATACAAGTTATATCAAGAGAAAATCTTTACATACAACAAAATTAAACAATCAAATAGAAACCCATTACTATATACTATGAACGGAGCGGATGGTCTTAAAACAGGGCATACAAATGAGTCTGGATATGGGTTAATAGGTTCAGTAAAAAGAAATAATAGAAGGGTTACAATTGTTATAAATGGATTAAATAGTAAGAAAAAAAGGAGATTTGAAAGCAAAAGACTCTTTGACATAGTTTTTAGAGAAACAACTTTATTATCTTTATTTAGTAATCAAAAAAGTCTTGTTGAGGCTGATGTATGGTTGGGAAAAAAAAACAAAGTTAACCTAATTGCTAGCAAACCCTTCAAAAAAATTATCTCACCTTTTGAATTAAATAAAACTAAAATTAAGCTAGAATGGATGAATCCCATTTCTGCCCCGATTACAAAAGGTACTGTTCTTGGAAAAATTTACATTAATATACCTGGGCAACAAACTTTTCAAGAAGACTTAGTTTCCTCTGAGGATGTGGGTAAAATGTCATCTTTGATTAGAGTAAAATCTATTTTAAAGTTTTTACTTTATGGAGACATTGTTGCAAATTAATAATACTTTAAATTCAAGAAAAGGTGTTTTCATTTCATTTGAGGGTGGTGAGGGAGTTGGAAAAAGTACACAAATAGATTTATTAAGACAAGATCTTATAAATAGTAGATTTAATGTTGTGTCCACAAGAGAACCCGGTGGAACCAAAGAAGCAGAAGAATTAAGAAAATTTCTAGTAACTGGGGATAAAAATGCATGGGATCCTTTTTCAGAATCATTGATCTTTAATGCTATAAGACGCGAACATGTAAATAAAATTATATTACCAGCAATTAAAAATGGCTCTGTGGTTTTGTGTGATAGATTTATAGATTCTACAATTGTATATCAAGGAATAGTAGGAGAAGTAAGTGAAAAAGATTTGTTAGAGTTACACAAAAAATATTGTTACAATTTATATCCAGACATAACCTTTTTCTTAAATTTGTCTCCGCAAAAAGGTCTAAAAAGAACTCTAAAAAGACAAAACATCCTTGAAAACAGATTTGAGAATTTAGGATTAAATTATCATCAAAAAATTTTAAATGGGTTTGATACTTTACAAAAAAGAAATCCAAGTCGTATCATTAAGATTAATGCAGATAATAGCAAAGAGTTTATTTCAAATGAAATTAGTT
>CACNFD010000033.1 GCA_902619615.1 uncultured SAR116 cluster alpha proteobacterium
TGTAAGAGGAAGACCTGCTAGACTTAATGAGCATAGAACAAAACAAAAAAAAGTGATAGGCATTGCTCTTCCAAGACCAGATAAATTATTTATGGTAACTCTTTCTTTTATATAAAAACTAATTGAAGTAATAGCTATGAACAAACCACCTTTAATTATCGCATGATTGAACATATGGATAAAACCGGCAGCTATACTTGCTTTTGTTCCAATAGAAAATGCCAGAGTAATATATCCTATTTGAGCAACTGAAGAATGAGCTAGTAATCTCTTAATATCCTTCTCATATATAGCCATAATTGTACCTGCAAACATAGCTATGATTGAAATAGGAAGAATAACAAATAATAGAGTATTATTAACTAAATTTTCTGAATTTTCAAAAATAGAAAATAATATGCGAGCTAATATATACAAAGAAGCTTTTGTAGCAGTTGCAGCTAATAATACAGAAACTGCAGATGGAGCATAAGCGTAGGCTCTTGGTAACCAAATATGTAATGGAAAAACAGCAGCTTTTACCATAATACCAATTATCATAAAACCAAAACCTGCAATTAATGCTTTATTGTTATTGAGATCAGTAATTCTATTTGTAAGATCTGCCATATTCAAAGTGCCAGTTATTCCATATAATAATCCTACGCCTATTACATATAGCGTTGCTCCAACTGCACCTATGATTAGGTAATTGTAAGCAGCAACCAAGGCCTGTTTATCTTTTTGAGCACCCATTGCCACAAGTGCAACAGAGGCTAAGGATGATATTTCTAAAAATACGAAGAGGTTGAAAGCATCACCAGTAGTAACAAGACCTATCAAACCTGCTATAGCTAGCAGCCACAAACTATAGACTTTCGATAATGATTTCTTTTCTATTTCTTCAGGCATTATCTTATAAGAAAAAATAGTTGCTATAAAACTAATACCAGAGATTATTATAACTGGAATAATTGCTACTTTATCAATAATATATTCTATTCCTATAGGAGGTATCCATTTGCCTATGGCATAAGAAATATAAAAGTGAATTTGTATTTCTTGATATAGTAAAATTGAAAATAAAAATGTTAAAAAAGTACTTAAAGCCGTTAATGCCCATGAAAAAAATATATTTGGAATTAGTACCACTAACAAAGAAGTCATCAAAGGACACAATACTACTAAAATTGGAAGATTTTTAATTAAAATATCCATCATTGTTTAAACTTTAAATCTATACTTTTCCCAGTTTCAATTTCGTCATGATAATCTACTAGGTCTTGTGCAGAAATATCATCCTCTTCAATGCTGCCGTATTCCGAGTTAATTCTTAAAACTAGAGATAATCCAAGAGCTGTTGTTGCAACACCAACAACAATTGCAGTAAGTATCAATACATGGGGAAGGGGATTAGAGTAAATGCTATTTATAGATTCATTTAAAATTGGAGGTGTGCCCCCTTTGATTTTTCCAAAAGTTATATAAAGTAAAAACACAGATGTTTGAAAAATAGTAAGTCCAACGATTTTTTTTAAAAAATTTTTTCTACCTATTACCAGAAACAAACCAATCATCATTAGACAAAAAACTATCCAATAATTCCAAATGCCAATTGTTGAAGAAATCATTTTATTTCTCTTTTGTCTTGTCGTAATCAGCGAAGGCATTAAACAGTGCAATCATAACGTTTGACACTGTTAAGCCAACACCAAATTCCACTAATAATATGCCTATGTGTTGACCAGATTGTGGGGAAGATCCAAGTATATTGTAGGCTAAAAACTCATCTCCTAATAACATTGAAACAATACCTACACCACCGTAGATGATCCCACCTAAAGCTAATAAAATTAAATTAATGTTTGAAGGGAATAATTTTTTTCCTGCTTCAATTCCAAATACAAGTGAATATAGGATAAATGCACTAGCTACAATTACTCCAGCTTGAAAACCTCCTCCAGGGCCAAAATCTCCATGAAATTGAACATAAAGCCCAAAAAGTATGATGGGTGCAAAAAGTATTTTAGTGGAAATTCTTAAAATTGGATTATTATGCATTTTTTTTTAACTTTTTACTCGGTAGAGATCTATTTTTTTTAACTGGATTTTTCTTCTCGAGAAGTGCAAGTACGGCTACTCCAGCTGTAAAAACAACTATTGTTTCGCCAAAAGTATCGTATCCGCGATAGCTTGCTAATACAGAAGTAACTACATTTGGAATACCAATATCCTCTTTAGATCCTTTAATATATTCAGGTGCAATATGTTGATGTATTGGAGCTGTTAACTGACCAATCTCAGGCAAATCATAACTACACCAGATTAATATTCCTCCAAGAATTATACACGATAGTGCAGGAACAAATTGGGTATTAATGCTCTCTTCCTCTTTTTTGGGCAAATAAGCCATAGCTGCTAAAAATAGTATAGTAGAAATTCCTGCGCCGACTGATGCTTCTGTAAAAGCAACGTCAACTGCATCTAATGTTATAAACATTAAAGCAGCTATAAGAGAATAAGCACTTGTTAAAATTACAGTAAATATAACAGTTCTAGTTTTGATAAGTGCTATTGCAATGCTAAGCATAATTGTAACCAAAAAGGCATTAATTAATAATTCAGAAATCATAAAATTTTTCCAATCTTTTTACCTACTGGAACTATATCTTTTTGCCTAGCAAGATTTGCTGTAACATGGCTTGTTACAGGACTAGTAAAAAAAATAAACACACCAATTAATATTAACTTAACTGTAACTAATGACCAACCAGTTTGAAACACCATCCCTAAAATAAAAAAAGCAGTACCTCCAGTATCAATCATACCAGCAGCATGAATTCTTGAAAATACGTCTGGTAGTTTAATAAGTCCACAAGCACCAATTATGATTGACAGTGAGCCTATAAAAAAACAAATGCCAGTGAAAATATCAAATATCAATACCACTTTTAATTATCCCCTCCTAAAGACCCAGTGCTAAAAATTTTCAAAACAGCAACAGTTCCAATAAAATTAATTAATGCATAAACAATAGCAATGTCTAAAAATTCTGGTCTGTTTGAATAGAAACCATGAAGAGAAATTCCAATCACTATAACAGTTCCAAGGCTATTTACTGCTAAAACTCTATCGAATGTCGTTTTACCTAAAATAATTCTTATCAAAATTAAAATTCCTGTTATTGCACAGGCAATTAAACCAGCTAGAAACATTACTTCTTACCCTCTAACCATGTAACTTTTCTGTCCATTTCATTAGTGCGAATATCATTTCCAAAATCAGCATTTAAAGCATGTACTTCAAAAACGTCTTTATGCATTTTTGTTGTTACTGTTCCTGGTGTTAGTGTTATAGAGTTGGCATATGTAACTTTTGCAACTTCAGTAACTTGAGAAGCTTTTACAGTAAAAGTTTCAGGCTCAACTTTCCCGTTAATAATTACTTTTGCAGTACTTAAATTTGACTTCAATATTTCTTTAAATAGCCATATCAGATAATTCAAAAGTCTTGGTATAAAAAATATGGGTAGACCTTCATCATCAATAAGTTTGCCACGATTAGCGACCAAAACACAAAATGCGCATGAAATTATGCCAAGACTAATTAAAAGGATGCTGTAATATCCTGACATTAATAACCATAAACATAGAAGTATAAAAAAAAGAATTAATGATTTCATTAATTTAAACCTCCACAACATTGTCAATAATTTTTAACTAATGTTAGGTTTGTTTTCAATAAGAGTTTTAAAAGTGTTATGGTTTTGCAAAAGTTTCTACTTTTGTTATTTTTTTAATAATTCCTTTTCTTTTTAAAAAATTACCAAATTTTGTGTAAGTTTTTATGTCATGTGCTTGTGGTCTGAGAGAAAATCTAGATATAGTGTCTTTATAAGCTCTTTTATTTAATTCATCATCTAAACCTTTTCTAAAAGAGGAAAAATCTTTCCATGTAGAAACTGGATCATTTATAATTGTTAAAGTAGCTTTCTGAATTGCACTAAAAAATTTATCGAAAAGTGGATTATTCTTATTTTTTTTATTTGCAATGTATATCAGTTCTTCATAAGTTGGTATGCCATGCTCCTCTGGATAGAAAGCTCTGCCTGGATGATTAACAATGTCCATTTGGTTAAGCTCAAAATTTCTGAAAGCTCCAATTACTGCATCAACTTTTTTTGCAATTAAAGATGGAGATAATGAAAAGTTAATATTAACTAAATCTACATCAGACATTTTAAGATTATATTTTTGAAGCATCCCAGAGAGTAAAGCTTCTTCAAATCCCCCAACTGAAAATCCTATTTTTTTTCCTTTCAGATCTGAAATTGTTCTAATAGGTCCGTCTCTTAAAACAACTAATGAATTTAGCGGAACACTAACTAAAGTTCCAACTCTTACGACAGGTAAACCTTGGTCAACTTGAATGTGTAATTGTGGTTGATATGAAATTGCTAAGTCTAATTTACCAGCTGCAACTAATTTTGGTGGATCATTTGGATCCGCTGGTTCAATCATCTCAACTTCTAGATTAAGATCTTTAAAAAAATTTCTTTTTTTAGCTATTATTAAAGGAGCATGATCAGGATTAATAAACCAATCAAGTCCAATAATTAACTTTTGAGACGAAGCATTAACATTACAAGAAATTGTTAAAAGTAAAAAACTCAGAATTGTTTTGAACATTGTCCTCATCTGCATCTCCCTCCGCTGGTTTTAACCAGATCAGGTTATAAGGGTTAATTTCTCAGCAAGACAAATGTCATGCACCCCTGGCACTTTATTTCTATTACAAATATAAAAAAAATCAATAATATTTTATTTCCACCATACATATCTGCTAAGAACATAATCTGTAATTTTATAAATGGTAATGGTCATAAAAATAAGAATTAATAGAGCAGCAAACATGTTGTCAGTTTGTAATCTTGCATTACTGTATATCATAAATGAACCAAGCCCAGTACTTCCACCTATCCATTCTCCTACAACTGCGCCTATTGGAGCAAAGCAAGCAGCAACCCTAAGCCCAGAACATAATCCAGGTAAAGAAGATGGGATTTTAATTTTCCAGAACAATTGAATTTTAGAAAGGTTTAACGTTTTACCGGCATCAATTAGTTCTTGAGGAACTTTATTTAAGGCATCTGTGAAATTAGATGTAATTGGAAAAAAAACTATTAAAACTCCAATTACTATTTTACTGATCATTCCATAACCTAGCCATAAAATTAACAATGGCGCCAAAGCAAAAACCGGAATTGATTGGCTGGCAAGCAATATAGGCATTATCCATCTTTTTAATGTGACCGAAGAAGAAATTATCAAAGCTGTTTTTATTCCAATCAAAGAGCCAATTGCTATAGATGCTAATATTTCAACTAGCGTATATGATGCGTGAACTATGAGTTCATCCCAGTTAATGTAAATTGATGAAAATACTTTTGATGGAGGAGGGAGCATAAATACTGGTAAATTAAAAAATGAACAGCTTATTTCCCATATCACAAAAATAGTTGTTGCAATTAATATTCCTCTAATCATTGTAACCTTTTTGAAATTAATTTTATATTAATTATATATATTAAATAGAAAAGAATGCAGAATTATTTATTTACAAGTGATATTTTTAAAGGTTCAAGGTATGAAAAGGGCCATCCTCTTGATATGGACAGAGTTTGGCCGAGTGTTGAGCTTATAAGATTAATGGGATGGATAAATGAAAATCAAATTATTAAAAATTCCCCAGCAGAAATTAGTGAGTTAATTAAATTTCATGATTTAGATTATATTAAAGCATTAAAAAGAGCTGAAAAAGATCAAACTCTTCCTGACAAACTTAAGAAGAAATTTAATATTGGTATTGGAAATAATCCAATATTTAGCGAGGTTTTTTCAAGACCCGCAACAGCCGCTCAAGCCTCAATAAAAGCTGTTGAAATGATAGCGGATAAAAAAGCAAAAAAAATATTAAACATATCAGGTGGAACTCATCATGGAAGAAAATCTCAAGCCTTCGGCTTTTGCTTTCTAAATGATTGTGTTTTAGCAATTTTAAAAGCTTTAGAAAAAGGTTTTAAAAATATCGTGTATATAGATTTAGATGCTCATCATTGTGATGGAGTGCAAGATGTTTTTTCTGAAAATGAGAATGTTTCAATTATATCAATTCATGAAAAAAATAGATGGCCAAAAACTGGTAAATTTGAGGACAATAAACTTTTCAATATAATTAATTTTCCCGTGAATGAGAGTTTTAATGATAATGAAATGGATTATGTGATATGCAATGTTATAATTCCTTTTGTAAAAATAAAGAAAGCTGATCTTTTAATAATTCAAGCTGGAGCCGATATGCTTGATGGGGACCCTCAATCGAGAATCAGTTTAACTAATAATGCATATTGGAAGGCGGTAAAGGATATTCAGTCTCTTAATGAAAATGTGATAATATTGGGTGGTGGCGGTTATAATCCATACATAACAGCTAAGGCCTGGGCAGGAAACTGGGTTTTAATTAATGATAAAGAAGAATATTTAAATCAAGAGATGAAATCACAGTGTTATGATTTTCTAAAATCTCTAAGTTGGAATAATAGACGAGTTAAGAATGGGATCCCAAAAGAATGGATAAGCACTTGGAGGGATGAGTATAAAAAATATCCAATAGGAGATGAAATTTTGTTTCTTGTAGATAAAATATTAATGATAAAAAAAATATGACAAGACAAATTAAAATAATTATGTTAGGATTTTTCCTAACACTTTCAGAGGGTACTGCATATTCTGAAAGTAACCATCCAATTTTTAAACAAATTGTATGTACTGTTAATGTTAATAAAATTAATCCTCGAGAGTTGTCTATAGAATTAGCTGACACTGAATATAAAAGATCTTATGGATTGATGAATAGAGAAGATATGAAATCTAATTCTGGTATGTTGTTTGTTTGGAAAGACAGACAAATTCGAAATTTTTGGATGAAAAATACACATTTTAATTTAGATTTATTTTTTTTGAACAACCAAGGTGAAATAATTGAGATTTACAAAAATGCTAAAGCATTTGATGAAACAAACATTAAAAGTAAAGAAAAAGTTAAATATGTGCTCGAGATGAATGCTGGAGAACAAAATTTTAAAATTGGTAATAAATTAAAATGTAACTTTTAACCTGATAAATAAAAATTACAAATGTGGATTAACTTTTTCTGCCATTAAACACATGGATTTTTTAGCTAGTGAAGGATCCAGCCAATCAACACCTGCATACATTAACATACCGAAATCTCCAACTTTATCCCGAAAAGAAGATATATCGTCATAAACTTTTTCGGGTGTACCCCAGATAATTAATTCTTCACATACTTTTTCTAAAGTTATTTCACTCTCAGGTTGGTTCATATAAGATTTAAACAATTCTAATTTTCCTAATGCAACAAATTTCTTAAATAATTGTTTAAAATAAAATACATATGGACTATTTGGACCTAATGCATATTCCTTTGCTTTTTTTAGGTCCTCAGCAACAAAAACTGTTTTTGCAATTCTCCAGTCACCCTTTGAAGGTATTAATTTTCCCTTTTTACATCCCTCAACATATTTTTCCCAATGTGTTTTTACCCAATTAGGCATAATAATATCAGCACTAATTGGTTTCCAACCCCTAGCTGCTGCTTCATAAATACCTTTTGAGTATGGAGCAACTGCGGTTACTATTATTGGTGGATGAGGTCTTTGAAGAGGCCTTGTCAAATATCCTTGGCCAATATCTTCTATAATGGTGTTTTCAGTAGTAACATTCCAATATTCACCTTTAATTTTATAAGGTGCTTCAGTTGACCAGATTTTTAAAACAGTATTTATACCCTCTAAAAACATTGCTGACCTATTTTTTTTCATGTTACCAAATAACTCGGCATCAGAAATTAACCCTCCTGGAGATATTCCAAAATTAAATCTTCCATTGAGCATATTATCAATCATAGCTACCTGTCCGGCTATATGTACCGGAT
>CACNFD010000034.1 GCA_902619615.1 uncultured SAR116 cluster alpha proteobacterium
AAAACCTAATAATTCTGGAGATATAAGTTTTCAAACTAGAGATCATTATAATCATATAACACCAAATTTTTTTAAACTTAGAAATCTAGAGCAAGGGTTATTTAATTTAAATAAAATCAATGCAAGTATAAATAATATTGAAACATACGAAGATGACATTTTTTTCTTTCCTTCTAAAACACTACATTTTACAGAAATATGCAAATCAGAAGAACCAAGAATTTCAATCTCAGGTGATATTTTTATAACATTAAAAAATAGTGATAAGTTTGAGAATGTACTTACTCCAATAAATAAATGGATTGAGTTATAAAATTTATCATGGGATAATTTGAAACCCTATTATTTTGAAAGAAACTTATGGAACTTAATGGAAACAAAAAGAAAAATATTAAAAGGATTGAGCCATCTAAAGTAGAAATAAAAAGCTTAATAGAATATTATCAAAATGGATTATACAAAAATGCAGAAAATTTGGCGCATTCTATTGCTAAAGATTTCCCTAAACATCAATTCGCCTGGAAAGTATTAGGTGTTATATATAAAAAGACCGGTAGAGTTTCTGAATCATTGGCAGTTACAAAAAAAGCAGTAAAATTATCTCCTAAAGATGCACAAGCGCACTTGAATTTAGGAATAATCTTTAAAGAATTGGGAAAATTGAGTGATGCTGAAGATAGTTATAAGCAAGCAATATTATTTAAATCAAATTATGCCGAAGCTCATAATAACTTAGGTAATGTACTAGAAGAAATGGGTAGATTAGAAGAAGCTGTTTCAAGCTACAGGAATGCGATATTATTCAGATCCAATTTTGCTGAAGCTCATAACAACTTGGGAGTAACTTTTGAAAAGCTAGGACAGTCAGATGATGCTGAGGCAAGTTATAAGAAAGCTATAGAATTGAAATCTGATTATGCTGAAGCCTATAATAATTTAGGTAATGTACTTGAGGAAATGGGTAGATTTGAAGATGCTGAGGCTAAATACAGGCAAGCAATAGCATTGAAACATAATTTTTTTGAAGCTCATAATAACTTGGGTAATATTTTGAGATTAAGTAAAAAATATAAAGAAGCAATTCACCATTTTGATTTATTGAATAATGATTTTGGAACAGCTCTAAGCCTTGAATGTTTATATATAAATAAAAACTATGTTGAATTTGAAAACAGACTAAATACTTTATCTCTATCAGAAAATATGAATCTAAGAGTTGCGGCACTTAGTTCTTTTGCTGCACATCAGATGAAGAAAAAGGATCCTTATCCATTTTGTAAAAATCCAATAGATTTTGTTTCAATTCAAAATATATCTGATTATGATTTTGATACAGATAATGTTCTTCATAAAATAATCAAAGAAACCGATAAATATAATTTAAAGTGGGAGGCGAGGACTACAAAGTTTGGGTTTCAAGGGCCATCTGATATATTTGAAAATCCTAGCAAAATAATTTTGGTTTTAGAAAAAATTATTCAAAAAGCAATTGAAACTTATTATAATAATTTTAGATCAGAATCTAATATGTTTATAAAGTCATGGCCAAAAAAATATAAGCTTTCTGGTTGGTATAATAAATTAGTGAAGAATGGTCACCATACGTCACATATTCATCAAACTGGTTGGCTTAGTGGCGTTATTTATTTAAAAACAATTAATCTCCCCAATAGTGATGAAGGTGCAATAGAATTTGGTTTGCATGGTTATGATTTACCAATCATAGATAAAAATTACCCTCGGAAAATTCACAGGCCTAAAAGAGGTGATATTGTTTTATTTCCTTCATCCCTTTTTCATAGAACCATACCTTTTACAATGGATTCTGAAAGAAGTACTATAGCATTTGATCTTAAAGCTATTTAACAATTCAGTTTATAATTTAAGAGTGTATAAATTATATTTAAGGATTTAATATAAATCTCTATAAGGTAAGTTTAATGACTGAACAACACAATTATTTTGCACATTATTTCAATATAATTTATTTATTTACCTTGGTTAAATATTAATCAAATTTAACTTGCTCGTATTTTAGTGTTTGAGATTTTTTAAAGATATGATTTTATAAAAAAAAGGAGAAACTTATGAAATTTATAGTTATAGCAAAATACACAAAACAAGGAACAGATGGTTGGTTAGATAATCCTGATGAAGATCGTCGTGCAATGATTAGTGCCTTATCAGAAAAAATTGGTGGTAAGTTAATCGATTTATCATACACAAGAGGTATTTATGATGTAGTAGCAATAGTTGAAGCCCCTAGCGCAGATATTATGACATCTTTAAAATTATCAATGATGAAAACAGGCGCAATTGCTGAATTAACTATTCTTGAAGATATTGATTTAAACACCATAGCTAAAGATGGTGCAAAAATGATTGGTCTTTATAAAGCTCCTGGTAACTAATTCGATTCTGATTTAAAATAATATAATAATTTGTCTTTTTATAAATGATATTAACCTTGAACACTATTCCTAAAACTTTAAACCCTAAACAAATAATTTAAGTATTAAAAAAGTGTTCAAGAGTTATATGCTGAAGTCAAAATACTATATGCAGTAAAGGCAAAACTACCATCTTTTTCAGCTTTTTCTAATTGATTTTGCCAATTTAATATAAGTTCATCTGACACACCCTTATTTCTTGCAGCATTGCTCATAAGCATTTGATGACATTTTGGAAAAGAGTTGTCATGTTTATTTCTTATAAAAAAATTAATTTCTTGTGTTTTAATATTTTTATATCCTAGTTTTTCTAACTTTCCACTGAGTTGAATTGGAAGCATTGGATGTTTTTGGCTTTTCATCGAATCATGCATAATTTTATTTAGCTCTGGATCAGGTCCGTGAAAACCAAAAAAATCCCACAAGGTTGATATGTTTATGAATTTTGAATTTTGTTTTTGAAGTCTTTTCGTTTCTCTTAAGACATCATCAATATCCTCAATATACTCAAGAGTTTGAGTTGATGTAACAGCATCGCATGATTTTGGTTCGATCATTATATTATCTGCATTACAACACAGTAATTCAATATTTGAAAGGTCTGAACAAAATTTTTCGGAAGATTTTATTTGAAAATCACTAGAATCAACTCCTATAATTTTACCCTTTTCTCCTACTGCCAAAGACATTTCTCTAAGTAAATGTCCACCACCACATCCAATGTCTATTATAGTTTGACCTTTTTGAATGTTTAATTCATTTAAAATAGCCTGTCTTCTAATTACACCGACATTAGTTTGAGTTGCTTGTTGTTGTATAATTGCAATATCATTTTTAAATTCCATAAAACATCCTTATTTTAACATTTATTTAATTAAATTCATTATTTTCAATTATTTTAATCTAAGTTTTACAAATTATAAATTCTTAATTAATGTGAAGGTAAGTTTATTATTTTGAAAATGTCTAATATGGAAAATCAAACCTCAAATAGCCAATTATCTTTCAAAGATGAACTTCATGCTAGGCCTTATATAAAGTTAAGTAATAACTTAAGGGTATTTCATTTTGCATATCTTATAAGAGAGAACGATGATAAAAAAAGCTGGGCCTATTTAGATAAATTTTTGAGTAAAATTAATTTTCAAAATTTACCTAAGGAAGCTTCAAAGTATTGGGTGGCTGAGGGTAAAGATTTAATTATTAGATATGAATGCCACACAGAATTCATTTCTCTAACATTCATATACCCAAACAAAATTGAAAATAATAATAAAAACAAACCTAAATTGTTTGATGAAAATTTTTTAAGACTTTTACCAATTGAATTTTTGAAAAATTTCCCTGGCGAACATTTATTGTCGTCATGGATTGAAATGGTGCCATCAAAACATATTTTCAAACCAATTGATATAGAAGGATATTTTTATCATGATAACTTTGCAGGATCTAACGTTGCTGAAGATGGTGCTAAAGTTTTTATGTCTTTCAAATCTGATAGGACAAATTTTCTTGGTTCTGGATTAAGAAGAGTATTTATACAAAATAAAAATTTAAGAACAAGAAGAACTGGAAGACTCTTACAAAGAATTGTTGAACTTGAAACTTATCAAGTTTTGTCTTTGTTAGGATTGCCTCAAGTAAGACAAGAAAGTTTAAATTTAAGCAATCTTGAAAAACAAATCACAGAAATCACAAAATCTGTATCTAAGACTACTAAAAAAAACTTAGATAAAAAATCTATTAGATATCCTGATTATCAACAAGACTTAAATGAATTATCATATGTTGTGGCCAAGATTGAAGAAATAGATTCGTCAACAAACTATCGTTTATCAGCAACTGCTGCTTATTATAAGCTCGTTGAACAAAGAATAACAGATTTACGCGAAGAACGTTTAGAGTCATTTCAAACAAATAACGAATTTTTAAGTAGAAGACTTCAGCCTGCAATTAGAACTACTGAAGCATTTTCAAGAAGGTTAGAATCATTAGCTACAAGAGCTCAGAGAGCAGATAATCTAGTAAGAACTCAAATTGAAATGGGAGTTCAAATTCAGAATAAAGATTTATTAGAATCAATGGAACTAAGAGCTAGAGCACAACTCCGGTTGCAAGAGACAGTTGAGTCATTGTCTATCGTTGCAATAACATATTACATTGTGGGTCTATTAAACACACTCGTTGACCCAATGAATTTTGAAAAATTTATAATTAGTAAAGCAGTCTTTTTAGCATTATGTGTCCCAATTATACTTATTCTTATTTGGTTTATTGCAAAAATGGTTCGAAAAAAAATTAATAAAATTAAATGAAACTATTAATCGCATATGTTATAGGACGTTTGAAAGGTTTTTGCCATTTATCAATTTAACTCTAATAATTTAGAACATAATTCAATAAAATTGTGGTTTTTAGAATGGGAGAAATTTGTTCAAAATAAAAAATACTCATCAGCATTACAATTGTTTGAAAATGATGTTGTAAGTTTTGGTACTTGGATGGATGTAGTCGAGGGTTTAGATCAACTTAAAATTAATCAATGGGAAAATATTTGGCCAACTATTAGTAGATTTAAATTTCTAACTGACACACTTTTTATCCAATTATCACCAGATAAACTATTTGCGAATTCCATATTGACATGGACATCTATTGGGTATTATCAAGACGGAAAAACTTTTGAAAGATCAGGAAGATCAACCGTAACTTTAAAAAGATCTAATTTAAACTCTAAATGGAAAGGGATACACACACATTTTTCATTAAGTAGGGGCGTTCCTCAACAATCTTTTGGAAATTTCAAATAAAAAGTTGTATTTTTATCTTTTAACAATGCTAAATTAGATAATGTTTCGGGCCATAGCGCAGCCTGGTAGCGCGTCCGTCTGGGGGGCGGGAGGTCACAGGTTCGAATCCTGTTGGCCCGACCATAACAAAAACAATAAATTAACTAATAAATTATTGAATTAGTTAATTCTTCCAACTTTAGAGTATCTTTTGAATAATAATAACTGCCTTAATTTTAATATATTGTTTACTGGTGGGATGTCACATTTTGAGTTTAAATCCACTTTCTTCCTACTAATTTTAGATTTTTTATATCGAGATGTCTTTAATAAACAAAAAATCTGAAATATCACTAGGCATATCTTTTTCTATTGCCGAAGTTATTTGTACAATAACCATAGCAAGCATTGTAAAGTTTATTGCAGTTGAATTGTCTGTATTTATGATTCTATTTTTTAGATATTTATTTTGCATACCTCTACTTTTGATTACGTCAATTTATCAAAGAAAATTTAAAGCTTTTTATATTGTATCTAAATTAACTCTAGCAATTAGAATATTGACCGGATTAGGGTCATTTGGATGTTTATTTGCAGCATTACAATTTATAGATCTTAGTTTAATGACAACTTTACTTCAAACAATGCCTTTATTTGTTGCTTTACTCGCACCAATTGTTATCAAAGAGGTAGTTGGTTGGTATAGAAAAATAACGGCTTTAGTTGGGTTTATTGGTGTCTTACTGATATTAAACCCGTTTTCAGAAGAATGGAAAAATTTTGCTATTATTCTAGGTGTCTTATCTCCATTTTTTGGTGCATTAATGACAATTTATGTTAGAAAGTTGGGTAAAACAGACCATCCCACAACTACAGCTCTTTGGTACAATATTATTGGTACGATCGTATTTTTATTTATTTGTTTATTTAATCAAACTGAGTTTCCAAAAAATAATGCATTGATTATGTTTTTGGTGCTTATTGGTATTATGTCAAGTTTTCAACAGTTTTTTCTAGCTTACAGTCTAAAGATGGCGCCAGTTAGTTTATTAGCTCCTTTAAGATATATATCAGTTCCTATTGGTATAGTAGTTGGTATTTTTATTTTTGATGAAGTTATTTCAACAACATTCTTTTTAGGAACTGTTATAATTGTATTTTCTTCATTTTTAATTATAAAAAGAGAAACTGTAAAAAAGTCAAATTAATTAACTAGATAGGAAAAAATTGGTGTTGAAAAAGATAATTTTTACGATTTTATTTTCTTTTTTTTTAATTACTGACTCATATTCTGAAGAAAGTTTCATATCATTAGAAAAACTTAAAAATCATGATATGGACAAAGTTATTTTTTTAAGACACGCCTTAGCTCCAGGTAATGGAGATCCTCCAAATTTTAACGTTAATGATTGTTCTACTCAAAGAAACCTTGATCAAGCAGGTATAGACCAAAGTAGAATGATTGCTAATGCTTTAAAAAAATCAGGTATTAAATTCTCCAAAATATACTCAAGTTTTTGGTGTAGGTGTAAAGACACAGCCTTAAATATGAAAATCGGAGAATTTGAAACACATAAAGGTTTAAATTCCTTTTATGAAAAATATGCAGATAGAAAAATTACGTTATTAAATTTAAATAATTTAATTAATAGCTTTGATAAATCAGGCGGGCCATACTTATTGGTTACTCACTATGTAAATATTTTAGCTTTTACTGGTTTGTCTACTTCAAGTGGAGGTATGGTCGCATTTGATCTTAACTCACAACAATCAATTCATATCAAATTAAATGACTAATTTTTCTTATTTTCGCTATCTTTTATGACTTCATATTCACCATCAATTATCTCACTTGTTTGAGACTTTGTCTTGAATCTATTCATACTCTGTTTTGAATTTGTATTTGAAAATTCATTAAAGTTATTTTTTTGAGTTTTAGATTTATTAGTTGATTTCATTTTAAAATTAAGGATTTGTTTTGGAAAAATAAATAGAAGACTTGGCAAAGTAAACAAGATTGCAAATATCAAATGCCATTCTAAAACATTAATTATACCAAAAAACACACCTATAGTTAAAAGTAAAAATGTAAACCTATAGAAAATACTAAATAAAATAATTACCCAGGCAAAAAAAGTTCCATATTGATAAGGTTCCATTAAGAACTGTATACCTAAAAAACCAACAACAACATAGAAACAAAATAAAGCAACTATTATTCCAAGGGTTATTATTCCAAATTTGAGAAGATTTGTTTGTTTTAATATATACATATTACTACATTACTATTTTTTAAATATTAATTTTCCATTATATTTTTTTAGATAAAATACTTTTTTCCCAGCCCAAAAACATTTTTTTTTATCTGGAATGGCTTCTACGTATTTAATTTCATTTTTCAAATGAAAAACTTGTCCACAACCTAAAAAAGTTAAAATCAGCTTTCCATTTTGAAAATTAACTTTGTCTTGTCTACCTTTTCTTACTGTAACAAATTTTAAATCACTTTGAAAACATTGACCAAATTTGTTTTTTTTACAATTTGGTTCTTGACTGTCTATAACTGATATGTGTGCAGCAATGTTTTTATTAAATATAAATCC
>CACNFD010000035.1 GCA_902619615.1 uncultured SAR116 cluster alpha proteobacterium
TCATTTATAGGCATTGGTGGACCATATGCTCCAGTTAAAATCAAGTTTCCTTTTTTTAATATATTATTTCTTTTTGCCTGTTCTAAAACAAACCATTCTATCTCTGACAACATATCTTGAGGCCATTTTTTTTCAGTCCAGCTATCAATTTTTTCTTTATCATAATTTAATTTAAGGTCTGTAATTTCATTAATGTTAGGCTTGCTAACACCAGTTCCACATACAACTCCGGCATTTATTGCATTATTTGAAATGTGTTCTGCACCATAAGGTTCTTTACCATAAAATACTTTATTATGTATTTCAATTATTGGATGGATAGTATCAATTGAATCTAATAAATATTCATAATTAATCTGATTAGGTTCCAAATCACGATTTAATATAATACCAAACTCAGCTTCCATAGCTGGATTTGAATAATCTTTTTTATCTAATTCTACACCATTTGTATGCAGTTCACTTTCCCATAAACGTCCCCTAGCTGGATGAGAAAAACCATATTTTTTTTGTGTTTGTTTTGAAATGCTACCAATTTTATAACCAACTACTTTTTCACCTCTCTTTGTTTTAAGGTTAGTTACAATTGATTGAATTTTATAAGCGTCTACAACACTTATGTTGATATTATTTTTAAATAAAATACTAGGATTTTTTAGGTCATAATCATTTAAAATTTTCTGAGCATAACTTTCTAATTCATTTTCAGTTAATTCTGCCATAACATCATTCCCTACTCATCCACATTCTATCTCTATCTCTCCATTGAGAGTGTTCACTATCTGCATTAATTATGTCATCAACTTCAATAGTTCCGTCACTATTATTGATAGCCTTCTTATCTTCATCAAGTCTTATTTTACCATGAATAACTTTTTCAACTAAATCTCTTTTTTCACTAAGACTTGAATTAAACCTCTCAAAGTATGCTCTTCTCATGGCTTCTTCTAAACCACCTTTATCACCAAATCCATGATGCATTACAAAACTATCATGTATAGGTAACGCAGGTGCATCCGAGTTGGCAAATTGAAGCATCACACTTTCAGCTATACAACTATCTTCAAATTGAAGCTTGTTACCAAGTCCTTTAAAGAATAAATCTCTAATAGGTTTATGTGCTTTTAAGATTTCTTCTTTTAATTCTTTCCATGTCATTCCTATTGCATCTAATTCTATTCCGTCAGGTTTTCTATCAAGAGTTGTTTTTGATTGAAACATTGCATTGAAGGCTTCCTTTACAACATCACGATGTTCTATACCAGCAACTCTGCTGTAGGCATCTTCGCTTCCTAACTCATGATTGTATCTGTCATAAATCATGTTTGGGTTCATTTGTGAGAAGTCATATTCAGTTACATTCTTGCTGTCTATGGTAATAAACTGTCTGTACTCTTTTGGTACATTTTGCCACCATCCTCTATAAAATCTTCCACCTTCATTGAAAGTGTTATTAGTAAAGATACGAACTAAGACTTTATGGGTTAAGTCTATCGGCTGTTTGTCATTATCCAATAAAAGTCTTTCTTGTAATTCACTAACTTCAGCGTCTTTAATTTGTAAATCAAGAATGTGTTTTGAAAAACAGTGGTTAATCTTTCTAAGATTTATTCTCCATTGTTCTGTATCTTTATCTTCATCATAAGGAACTATCTGTTTTCTTCCATTTACTTTATTTCTTAGTAAAATAGTTTGAATATCAATATTAGGTTTGAGTGTTATTGCAGGATGACCTTCTAGTTCTTCAAACATTTCAGTAAGACGATGAGTAGCTTTATATCTTGTTAAACTACCTTCCATTTTAATACGGTCATAGTAACCATCTTGTACAACATAAATCATGTCTAGTTCTTGAAGACCATCAAATGCATGAATAGCCATACGGTATGTTAAATTTGGGTCACGATATTGTTTTAATGCTGAGTAAAAGTTCTTATTCTTTTGCATTGATGAATGATTATCTGGATGTGTGTGATGCTTCTTCCATAAACCAATTAATAAATGTCTAACTGCATAATCAAAGCGAAGTCGTTCATCATCTTTCCATGAACGACCTTGAACAATATTATTTGCAACATCTTGAGTTAATTTTTTACATAGTTCGTCAAATGAGTTCATTGTTATCTTAATCTTTATGGATTGAACAATGTTATTTTGAACTATGATTGAAACCAGAATGATGCTTTTTGAATTTGGCACCAAAAGGAGTTAGTTCATCAATTAAATCTTGTTTAGAGTTGCCAAAAACTAGCCATTCTTTAATGTCAACATGATTCATTACTTCTTCGGCTATAGGGCTTGACATATGGTTGTTTAAACGTTGCATTGCCCCGTCACTGTCAATAAATGACTCTACTAATGTTGCTTCTGAATTATCATCAGACAAATACCATTCATAACTTATAGTTTTTTCCTCCTTTAAATCAAATACGTACTTTGTAGCACGTTCATTTGCCCATTTTCTAAATTCGTTAGCATCAGACTTGATACTACATTGAATAGTAAATATTATTTTTTGTGATTTTGTATTAAGTTCACCCATCATTTTTTCCTCTTTTAATTTAAATTAATTATAAAAATACATGATAAGTAAATAACATATTTAGATGGAAATTATTTAATTTATATCAAAAAATCTAGTTCCACTCTTTTACCATTCCTTCAGCTGTTCACGCTATATATAAATAGCCTACATAACTAATCCCTGACTCATACAGACTCATACAGCCACTGTAAGCACATCTTATGTGCCAGTGACTCTACTTACGCTGACACTACTGTATGACTCTCTATGACTCATTAAAATGGTTAACACTATTTACACCCCATCTGTAGCAGAGCTTATGAATACTATACCTACAAGGGTGGCATGGCACACGTGTGGGGTAGGATAACACTTATAGTGTTACAGTTAAGTGATACATATTCATGTTCACGTTCTCTATACTAAGAACGCTAATTTTGTGTGTAACATTTAGGGTAGACCAAACGGTAGACCATTTTGTGCCTGTTGACACAGATTCAGGAATACATAAACTGAGGGTAGAGCTTGTATTCAACTACAAGTGGTGTACTGTAGATGAGCATAACTTCTCGCTACCCGCTCCAAATAATTTTTAGCTTTCTTTCTTGTTTTGCTGTAATAGCAGAGTAAAAAAAACACTTATTAATATAACTAAACCTCCGAATATAGTAATTAAAGACGGATTTTTTTCATACCATAAAAAATTCAAAATAATAGAAATTGGCGGAATTAAAAAAAGAAACAACGAAGCTTTATTAGCTCAATAATAACCAACTGAATAGGTCCAAGTTAAGTAACCTAATGCAGTTGGAAAGAATGCCAACCATAAATATGTTAATTTAATTTCATTAGTAGATTGAGAAATAAAATCATAAGTTTCTGGAAACCAAAATAACATAGGCATAGTTCCAAAAATTATTGTATATGCAGTAGAAGTTATTGCACCATATATTACAACTAAAGATTTTACTATATGAAAATAGATTGCAGTTAAAATAGCAGCAAACAAAATCAAGCTGGATCCACTACCTATATTTAAACCACCCTCTTGATCAAAAGATATTAAACCAACCCCAACCATACAAATAATTATTCCTAGCCAATGTATATATGAAACTTTTTGTTTCAAAATAAAAAAACCAATTAAAGCAGTAAATAATGGATTACAATTGACAATGAAGCTACCTGCCCCAGCTGAAATACTCTCTTGTCCATGGTTAAGAAATAAATTATATAAAAAAATCCCAATAAACACTGCAAAAAAAAAAGCGTAATAAGTGATTTAATTTTACCTTTTGTTTATAGTTAATAATGCACCAAATTACAGAAAAAAAAGCTGCTAAAGAAAATCTTCCTGTAGCCAAAATGAAAGGATTTGAAGTTTCTAAAAGAAATGACATTGCTGGAAATGAAGATCCCCAGAAAAAAACAGTACAAAATATAGCTAACATTGGGACTATTTTTTTCATTAAGCAAAAATTAATCTTTTAGTTTTGAGGGAGAGATAACTTACCTAAGACATTGTACTTAGATAAAAGGTTTTTAACAAAACCACCTTCTATATTTTTTTTTACAAAATTATTAATAAAATTTTCAGCTTCTAAATTTCCAGGTTTGATTCCAATACACTGATTTATATGAGTAAATGGCTCATTTAATATAAAGCAGTCAGTAGTTTTTTTTATATCATCAACTAATTTGGGTCTTAATCCTGCCAATACTTCGTAATTATTTTTTTGAAAAATTGCAAAAGACTCATCTATAGATTTTGCTCTTATTAAATCTGCATTTTTTATATTCTCCGTTAACCAAAGATCATATGCACTTCTTTCAGCAACAGCAATTTTATTTCCTTTTTTATCAACATCTTTTAATGTTTTAATATTAAGTCCATTCCTAATTAGGAAAGTTGATTCAATAGAAGTGTATGGCAGACTAAATGTAATTGATTTTGCTCTTGCTGGTTCATTTGCAATATTTCCAATATCCCAGACATCCTGTGAAATTGCGTCTGCAAGTTCCCCAGGTCTATTAAAAGTAATTAATTTAATATCTACATTCAATTCTTTAGCAAGCGCTCTTGCCATGTCGGGAGAAACTCCCTGCGGATCACCATTACTTTCTTTACCAGAAACTAATAAAAAGTTACTTAAATTTATAGCAGCTCTAAGGTATCCTTTCGGAGCTAATTGTTTTATGACATTTTCTATCAAATTAAACTCGAAAAATTAATTAATTATATTTATTTTATACACTCAAAAAATTTGATTATAAACTGAAATATAATTAATTTATCACCTTCAACAAAGGACAAATGTCTAAAATTTGTGCAAATTTAATTTTATTTGAGTATTTTTTAAACATTTTTTGTATTTTAGAAAAAAATTACTAATTTCAATATTATTATAAAGGGGGATGATATGGTTTTTACTTTCAGAAGTAAAGTTAAGTTATTTAGTTTATTTTCAACTTTACTCTTGACGATGATTTCTTTTCCAGCTTTTGCTGAAATTAATAATGGTGATACAGCCTGGATTTTGACCTCAACTGCTCTAGTATTATTTATGACTTTACCAGGTTTAGCTCTATTCTATGCAGGATTGGTAAACTCAAAAAATGTTGTATCAGTATTAATGCAACACTTCTCCCTTGCCTGTGTAGTATCTATTATTTGGGTGGTTGTAGGTTATAGTTTAGCGTTTTCTGAGGGAAATGCATGGATTGGTGGCCTTGGAAATTTGTTTATGAATTCAATTGTATTAGAAACACCCTCTGGTAGTATACCTGAAAGCCTTTTTGCTACATTCCAAATGACTTTTGCAATTATCACCCCTGCTTTAATGATAGGAGCGTTTGTGGAGAGAATTAAATTTTCAGCAATGCTAATATTTCTAAGTCTTTGGGTTTTAATTGTTTATGTTCCCGTAACACACTGGGTTTGGGGTGGTGGTATTTTGTCATACTGGGGAACGATGGACTTTGCTGGAGGCATTGTTGTACATGCTACAGCTGGTACCGCAGCTTTAGTAACAGCCTTAACACTTGGTAAAAGAAGAGGTTTCCCAAAATCTATAACTCCACCACATAGTCCTATATTAACTATGATAGGAGCTTCAATGTTATGGATTGGATGGTTTGGTTTTAATGCTGGCTCAGCTTTAGGTGCTAATGGGGGTGCTGGCATGGCTATGTTAGTCACACATATATCTGCCGCAACTGCCTCACTAGTTTGGATGTTTATTGAATGGAAAAGATTTGGCAAACCATCTTTAATTGGCATCGTTACTGGAATGGTAGCTGGACTGGCCACTGTTACACCTGCTTCAGGTTACATAGGTGTACCTGGGGGTTTAATTTTAGGATTTTTAGGTGGGTTACTATGTTACATTGCTGTTGATTATATCAGAGGCAAACTTCAAATAGATGATAGTCTTGATGTTTTTGCGGTCCACGGTGTCGGTGGCATCTTAGGTACATTGCTTGTTGCATTTTTAGCAACCTCTACTTTCTCTGGATTAGGTCTTGCTGAAGAACAGACAGCAGTTTCACAATTTATAATACAGCTTAAGGCAGTTGTTCTTACTGTCATTTGGACTTCTTTTTTTACATATTTAATACTAAAACTGACTTCTTTAGTTATTTCATTAAGAGTTGATGAACAGGAAGAAATTGAAGGTTTAGACTTGCGTTCTCATGGAGAAAAAGGATATCATTCTGATTAGGAGATTCCATCATGAAATACTTCATTGCAATTATAAAACCTTTTAAACTTGAGGATGTCAGGAATGCCTTAACTGAGATTGGAGTTGAAGGTTTGACTGCATCAGAGGTTCGTGGATTTGGAAGACAAAGGGGACAAACTGAAATTTATAGAGGAGCAGAATATAGTGTGTCATTTGTTCCCAAACTTAAAATCGAAATAGCCGTTACTGATGATATGGAAGATGTTGTTCATGAAGCCCTACTTCAAAGTGCTTGCACAGGACAAATTGGGGATGGGAAGATATTTGTCTTAGACCTTCATAGTGCAACTAGAATAAGAACAGGTGAAACTGAAAATAATGCACTTTAATTTACTTAGACATACCATTCAGCTAACACATCACTGTTTTTTTCAAAACTTAAATGCTGTTTTTTTATACTTGTAAGGTTTTTTTTATTATCTAATTGTTGAAGTGCCCATATAGCTGCACCTCTTACTAAAAAAGATTGATCTTTAATTAATAAATTCACTAATGTTGGTATTAATTCTTTATTTTTACTGTTACCTGCAGCAATACAACAATTCCTTAGGAACCTATCCCTACCTATCCTTTTTATTGGAGACCCAGTAAATTTTTTTCTAAACTCTTGATCAGAAAGTTTCAATAATTGATTTAAATTAAAATTATATTTATTATCGTTAAAATGAATTTCTTTTGTAATCTGTGCATATTTATTCCAAGGGCAAATTGCTAAACAATCGTCACACCCAAATATTCTATTACCAATGGCTGTTCTAAATTTTTTTGGTATAGCATTTCTGTGCTCAATAGTTAAATATGAAATACACTTTGAAGCATTTAACTTATTTTCTCCATAAAAAGCATTTGTAGGGCAAATATCAAGACATTTTGTACAAGAACCACAATAATTTTTTTCTTGCGTGTCATATTCAAAAGAATGATTTACAAGAACAACCCCTAAAAAAAGCCATGATCCAAAATCCCTTGAAACTAAATTTGTATGTTTGCCTTGCCATCCTAAAC
>CACNFD010000036.1 GCA_902619615.1 uncultured SAR116 cluster alpha proteobacterium
TCTACGATGGTATTACTACTAAGATTTAGAATATAAACCACAGTAGATGAAATATCTTCAATTCTAATAACATTTTGTTTATCAATACCTGGCTCAAATTTTAAATTTTCAAAAAAATCAGTCCTGACCATACCTGGATTAATTATACTCACTCTGATATTTTTGTTTGCAATATCTTTACTTAAAGCTTGAGTAAAGCCTCTTAAACCGAATTTTGCTGCACAGTAGAGACTTCCATTTTTTGCACCCAACAATCCTGATTCAGATCCCATAAATATAAGGTCCCCATGTTTCTTTTTTTTAAAATGAGGTAATAAAAGTTTGGTTATGACCAAGTGAGATGATAAATTTGTAGCTATGAAGTTGTTGATCTGTAATATCGAGAAGTTTTCCAGTGGACCAAAGTCGCCATAACCTGCATTACTAACAAGGCAGTTGATTTCAGGATGGTTTTTTAAAATCTGTTTCAAAAGTATTTCTAATTTATTATGATCGCCAACATCACAATTATATGTCGTATAGTTTTTATTTTCTAATTTGTATCTAGAATGATTTCTAGCTATTCCAATTACCTTTGCTCCTAAATCAAGAAGTTTTGAGGTTATTTCATAACCTATTCCACTAGAGCTTCCAGTAACTAATGCACATTTATCTTTCATATTTTTTTACCAATAGATTTAGATAGAACATTTAAAAATTAGATCTTCTTTTATATACTTTAATGATATGTCTTTACAAAATGAAGTCATTTCTTCTTCTATCTCAACGTCATATGAAATAATTTTATTATTAGCAGATAATGAACTAGTAAATAATGGTTCATTTGGATAAAGTTTAAAAATATCTTTGAACATTCTCTTTGGAAATCTTAATGGGCCGAAGCTAACAGAATGTATTTCATCAAGAGAGATGGTGTTATATAAGTTTTCTAAAAGTTCTTGATACAATTCTTTCCAATTTTTGCCATGTATTAATGGATCAAATCTTAAACCTATCTTCCAACCTCTTGAAGCTAGTTCAGAAATAACTCTAATACGTTTTGAAATTGAAGGCGTTTTATTATCTAACGAATTAGCCATTAATTCTGGTATTAGACTATAAGCCAAAATAACATTATTCATAGGTTTCATTAATATAAATGGTTCTTTTTGAATACTTTTTGTTCTAAATTCTATTTCAATTTGATGATGTGTTTTAAAAAATGATAAAATATGTTTTGCAAACCCAGTAACATTCTCAAGTGCAAGTGAGTCACAATCATAGCCAGAAAAAAAAGTTAATTTTGAATTTTTATTATTTTCTATTATCTTTTTGAGGGCAATATCAAAATCTTCAAAGTTAACAAAAATTACATAATTAGCTGAAGAATACATTCCTTGTAGGAAGCAATATCTACAATCATAAATACAATTATACATGTGTGAAAAATAAAAATTTTTTGACGAACCTATTCCAAATCCGTCAGGAGCTGGCAGAACAAAACCATTTTTTTTATGAGCAAGTATTAAATTAGGATTAGCTTTTTGGATTCTAAAATTTTGATTTCTTTTATTAAATATTTCTCCATATTTATTTATTAATATAATTCGAGATTTTTTAAATTTTTTTAATATAAATTTTGTTCTTGGATGATTTTTAATTGCCTCTTCAACATATATTGTTTCAATCAAAATTCACTCCAATTTACTAAATTTTTTTTAATCTTCGAATTTAAAACATTAATAACAGAATTAGATGTTCTACAAGGTTTAATTTTTTCTTTTATATCTTTTTTATTACAAAATAATTCAACACGTCTGAGTAAAGTCTCAAGTTTATAAGATTGTGTTGCTGAAAAATGCCATTTCGATTTAATTTCAAAAAATAATTTTGGCTTTTCTGCTATTTGTAATTCTTCTTCAGATAATGTTTCGTAGTATGAAATTACATCAATAATCTTCAAAAGATTTTTTTTGATCAAATTACTTATTTTTGACTTAGTAATATCTTTAATGTCATTTTGTGGACCATCAGATATTACTTTCATTAAACAAATAAATTCTTTTGAAGTTAACTTGCTTGCAATATCAAAAAAGGCGCTTCCTTCCATATCAATCAATTCGTGATCCGAATAATCTACTATAGGAATATCAGACGTAAATAAATGCATCTTTGGTAAAGTTGTCTTTGGCATTGTTGATGGATATGTTCCTTTTTTGTCCTGAAAGGTTGAAATTTTATCTACTAAATACAATTCTCCATAATTACCCTTATTAGATCCTGCAATTCCAATATTTATCCATGATGTATATTTTGATGCTTTACTATATGAATAAAGATAAGCAGTTGAGGCTGCTGCATTACTTCGCCCAATTCCAGATATTATTAACCAATGTGTTTCTTCTTCATTCTTATAAATTGGATAAATTGTTTTTTCATTAACTGCTTTTAATTTAAACTGATCTAAAATTATTTGAGCCTCTTCCTTTAAAGCCACAACCAATCTAATAGAAGTTTTTTTTATTTTAAAATTACTCATTTTTAAATTTCTCTAATTCCAATAACCAGTAATTCAATTTCTCCTTATATTTTCTATAGATTGCTTTATTATCTCTTTTTTTTGCCCCATTTGATATTATAGATAATTTTTTAATTAATGTATTAAAAACACTTTTTTTTTGATCTGAAGTAAACCAATTATTTTTTAAATTCTTTTCTAGAGATTTAATTCTAAATCTATCCATTCCCCAATATTTTTTTGAAAGTTGATCATCATGTCCTCCATATTTTATTACCAATGGATTATTTAAATAACCAACCTCTTCTTTTGCTGTTATTCTTATCCACATGTCATAATCTTCACAAACTTCTAAACTTTCGTCAAAAAAACCATAATCATCAAAAATTTCTTTTCTAATAAAAGCGCTACTTGGAGAAATACAACAAAGCTCAAGAGATTTTTGAAAAATATCTCCTCCTGATTTTTGATGCTTTTTTAATTGATTTTGAAATTTATCATTTTTATACCAAATCTCATTCGTATGAATAAGCCTATATTTTTTGTTAATATTATTTGTAAAAAATAGTTGTTTTTCTAATTTTTGTGGTTCCCAAGCATCATCTGAGTCTAAAAAAGCAATCCATGGTGAATTACAATTTTTAATTCCTAGATTTCTAGCTATACTCACCCCTCTTCTTTTTTCATGAATATATGTTATTTCAGGAAATAATGAAGATATCATTTCATATGTATTATCAGTTGAACCATTATCAACAACAATGATTTTTTTAGAACGAATAGTTTGGTTTAAAACTGAACTTATAGCTCTTTTTAGTAATTCGCATCTGTTATGTGTGGGTATTACAACAGATATATCCGAAACATTTAGAACGTTTGACATTGATAATTTTTTTGTTTATGGCCTTTTATCAAAACATTTTAAATTATCATCTATATAATGAAATTTTTGTTTATCAATTGTGAAAATTGCTATTTTAGGATCAAAAACTGATGGATCATCGAACGTACCAACTTTCAAGATAATTGATTCTGATCTCATTGGATTTTTTGTCCCAATTGCGGTTCCACATTTATCACAAAAAAGTCTAGTAACAGCATTTTCTAGATCTCTTCTTTTAAACTCTTTAGGTTTTCCACTAACAAATTTAAAACCTTCAAGTGGCATTATCATAATAACATTAGCATTTCCACCTGTTATATATTGGCATTCTCTGCAATGACATTGTATAGAGGCTTGAACATTTCCTTTAGATTCATAACGTATTTCACCACAGTAACATCCTCCTTTTATATTCATAATAACTTACCTCCTAACTTATTATCATCTTAAAATTATAATTTTTTAATTTCTAAAACTTCAATTGCTTCTTGGTCATAATTTATTTTTGGATCGTAATAATCATGGGGTAATTTTGTCAGCTTTTCAATTGATAATGTTTCGACCCAAAGTAAAAAGTTAATTTCAACATTTGCAGGGTTATCAAAAGGTAATTTATTTTCAATTTCAAATTCATCATTAAAAATTATATTATCTTCTTTAATTTCTCTAAATGATCCTTTTTTTGGATCATTTCCGTAAAAAGTCACTTCAAATCTTACATTCCAATCATTTTTATTTGAGTTCTGCACTCTAGAACAATTATTAGCTTTCAACTTTTAATTTTTGTTTTTTTTCAGTTGACCTTGCTAGAGCTGGAGCTGGTATCTCTTCTGTAATTTCAGCTTTATGGCAATTTAAAAGATTCATAACCTCTTCTGCCTTTTCCCTTCTACTCCAAGTATGTACTACATGATCGTCTAAGTCTTTATAAAGAAACCAATCTTTTTCACTTTTTGATAACCATACTCTTATTGCATAAACTGACATAATAAACTCCAAAGTTTACAAATAATACTATTTATTAATACGTCATCAAAAATCATTTTTGTAGTATTATAAATTAAAATTATGATAAATAAAGAATTTACGGATAATAGAGCTAAATGTTGGTAGCGGAGGAGGGACTTGAACCCCCGACACCCGGATTATGATTCCGGTGCTCTAAACTTATAACTCTCTGTTTAATAACAATATTTTTACTAATGTAAATTAGCTGCCACATCTCCGTCACAACGGAGGGAAAATAGTGGCTAGTTTTCGTAAAAGAAATAACTTATGGCAAGCACAAGTAAGAAGCAAATACATAGGTTCTATATCTAAATCATTTCATAGTAAATCAGATGCTCAAAAATGGGCGAAAGAACAAGAAGTCTTGATACAGTGTGGTCAATGGTCAAGGAGCAAAGAACAAACATTCACTCTTCATTCTCTCATAACAAAATATAAAAATGAAATTACACCAAAGAAAAGAGGGTTCATTTCAGAGGATCAAAGGTTAAGAAGGTTACTTAAAGAAATAGACCTTATGAGGATTCCTCTAGAAAGACTCCACCCCCCTATTCTGGCTGCTTTTAGAGACAGAAGACTTAAGGATGGAGTTCGAGCTTGTCAGTATGATCTAGTTTTGATCAGACATGCTTGGAACATTGCATGCATAGAATGGGGTTGGGACTTAGGTGATAATCCAGTTGAAAAGATTAGATTACCCAAAAATAATCCTCCAAGAGAAAGGAGACTAAAACCTGGTGAATATGAAAGATTAAAGAAAGCATCTTCTGAAACAAAGGTTTGGTATCTATGGCCCATTATTGATTTTGCTATTGAAACAGGAATGAGACGAAGTGAGATCTTAGGTATGAAGTGGGAACATATTGGAATTGATAATCAAAGAGTCTTATTACCATTAACAAAAAACGGTAGTTCAAGATGGGTTCCTTTATCTGATAAAGCTATAAAGGTATTAGACCAAATTCCACGGACCACGGACCATGTGTTCCCAATTACTGATGTGGCTTTAAGACAATCATGGGAAAGACTTCGCAATAGAGCTAACCTAATTGACTTTACCTTTCATGATCTGAGACATGAGGCAATATCTAGAATGTTTGAAAAAGGATTAAATGTTCCAGAAGTAGCATCCATCAGTGGTCACAAGACAGCTAGTCAGTTGTTTAGGTATGTTCAAGTTAATGCTAAGTTATGAGCCTGACTCTTTTCCTCATAGTTCTGCCATTTATTAAAGGTGGTTGGTTAAGTGGTTAGTACGAATTTTCTAACTTTATTCTGGTTGGTACAGTGGTTGGTATAAAATATAAATCTAATCGTCTTTTTATAAACTGAATTTAAAATTACAACTTGTTTAATTAATTGCAATGTTATAACATTACGTTTTTAATTAATTATGGTTTGGAGAATTTTATGAAAATTGCTTATGTATTTAAAACTGACCAGTCCAGTACTTTTCAGTTAAATTCAATGATTTTACCACAATTAGAGCAGGGAAATCACATGGTTGATGTAATAGGAATGTTTTTCTTTGATGATAATATTTTATGTCTACAAAAAGGAAATGAATTTGGTGAACGATTAGCAAAAATAGCTAAAGAAAAAAATATGCTATTAATGGCTTGTGACCAATGTGCAGTTAGAAGAGGCTTTGCAGAAGGTACATTTGAACAATGTGGTAGTGGAGATGTTAAACCTAAAGGTATGGTTGAGGGTGTTCAGGTAGGTTGTTTTCCACAACTATATCAAGCTTTAGGATCAAATCCCCCAGACCAAGTAATAACTCTCTAGATAAACTTAATTTAAAGAATTATTAAAAAAAGGGAGTTACACCAAGAGATATTAATCAATTACCTATTCCTCCCGCATCTCTTGGTGTTTTTTATTTCTTGTTAAAATTATACCAAATTCGTATTTTAATTTATAAATTAACCAAGAGGTTTATTCTAATAATTTAAAACTTTAAGGAATTTTGAAATGCCTACAGCCAGTATTAATGGAAATAAAATTAACTATGTGGATACAGGTGGCAATAATCCTGTGATTATTTTCAGTCATGGTTTTTTTTTAAACCTCTCAAGTTTTGATAGCCAACTTGAAAATTTAAAAGATAAATATAGATGCATTGCTTGGGACGAAAGAGGTTTTGGTGATTCAATAACTAATGATTATTTTACTTATTGGGATTCTGCTAATGACGCAATATCTCTTTTAAATTATCTAAAAATAAAAGATGCTGTGTTCGCAGGAGTAAGCAAAGGTGGCTTTATATCATTAAGAGCATATCTGACAAAGCCTGAGATGGTTAAGGGCATAATTATGATTGGAAGTGATTCAGGAACATTCACAAATGAAGAACAAATTGAATTTTCCAATTTAACAGATGTTTGGTGTAATTCTTCAACTTTAGGTGAAACTGGAGAAGCTGTTGGTGAATTATATTTTGGAAATGATCCGCAAAAATCAAAATGGATTAAATATTGGGAGAATTCTGATCGAAGTAGTATTAAGTATCCTGCTCAAGCACTTCTTTTACGTGACAATATAACTCATAAATTGAAAGATATTAAGTGTCCTTTTCTAATAATTCATGGAAAACATGACAATGCTATAACTATTGATAAGGCCAGAGCTTTATCGAAAAGAGTTCCAAACTTATTTAGACTTGTTGAAATTGATGGTCCTCATGGACCAAATTGTACTCATCCAATAGAAACAAATTCGGCGATAAAAGAGTTTATGGAATCCTTAATTTAACCTATTAATATATATATATGCCTGACGACTGGTTGGCACGATGGTTGGCATGGTGAAACCCTTATCAGGCTTAAAATGCAAAAAATCCCCAAAA
>CACNFD010000037.1 GCA_902619615.1 uncultured SAR116 cluster alpha proteobacterium
ATATAACATTGAATAAGATCCTGTAGATATTTTTGCTCATTTTAAGGTGTTTTAGTTTTTGCAAATGCGTCTAAAGCATGTTGTCTTGAACTTTTAATATCTACAATAGGTTTTGGATAATTTTTACCGAGCTTAACGCCTGCTTTTTCCAAAATATCATTAGGCGCCTCCCATGGATTAAAAAGGTATTTACTTGGAACTAATTCCAATTCTGGAACATATTTTCTAGTATATTCGCCATTTGCGTCAAACTTAACACCTTGTGTAACTGGATTAAAAATTCTAAAATATGGCGCAGCATCGGCACCACATCCAGCTACCCATTGCCAACTTGCACTATTGCTTGCTAAATCTGCATCAACTAAACAATCCCAAAACCATTTCTCTCCTTCGTGCCAATGTGTGAGTAAATTTTTCACTAAAAACGAACCAACTATCATCCTAAGTCTATTATGCATATAACCTGTAGACCATAGCTCTCTCATTCCTGCGTCTACTATAGGATATCCAGTTTGACCAGTTTTCCATGCTAAAAGATATTTTGAGTTATTAATCCAAGGAAAATTATCAAATTTTGTTTGTAAATTTTTTTTTGGTAATTCAGGATAAAAATACAATAAATAATTTGAAAATTCTCTCCATCCCATTTCAGACAAAAAAATGTCAGTATCTTGTTGATGTTTTATTCCCATTTGATTTAGGTCTTTTACGGCATGCCAAACCGTGTTGGGAGAAATTTCGCCCCAATGTAAGTGTGGAGAAAGTCTAGATACATTTTTCTTGTGTGGAAAATTTCTACCTTCCTTATATCCATCTAACTTGTTATTAACAAAATTGTTAAGCCGTGTTATTGCTGCTTTTTCTCCAATTTGCCAACTTTTTATTATTTTATTTTTCCAATTATGTTTTGGTAATAAATTTAATTCATTGATTTTCAAACTTTTAAAATTTCTTACCGTGAAGTAATTTATACTTTTTGGCTTTTCAAGAGGTCTTCTTGGTTCTATTGCATTTAAACATCCTCTTCTAAAATAAGGAGTAAAAACCTTATAATTTGTTTTATCATCTTTAAGTATATCCCATGGTTCCCATAGGAGTGAACTATTAAAGGAGTGTGTTTCTATCTCTAATTTTTTTAAATTTGTTTTTATTTTTTTATCTCTAGAAATAACCCATGGTTCATAAACTCTATTCCAATATATTTTATTTATTGATTCTAATTGACATATTTTAACTAAAATTTCTTCTGGATCACCTTTTGCGATTATCAATTTATTCTGAAATTCTTTATCAAGCTCTTTTAAAGATTGATGAAGCCAAACTCTTCCTGCTTGGCCAATTTTGTGGTTCTTGGAGTTAACATCATCAAGAATATATATTGGAATTATTGAACCATTTTTAACAGATGCAATTAATGCTGGATTGTCGTGTAATCTTAAATCTTGTCTTATCCAGTATAAACTAACGTTTGCATTCATCATAATTTACTTTTTAAAGTTAAAAAATTTAATTTGTCTTATTGATTAATTGAATTAAGGTCTTCTTTTAATAGTTTACATTTGGTGTTCTTTTGAGTTTATATCAATAGATTTTTATCAAAAATTTTACTTAGAGATAAATAAATGTCATATCAAAAACCATATAAAGGTTTAAAAGTAGTTGATTTTTCTCAAGGCGTTGCTGGTCCATATTGCGGTATGCTTTTAGCTCAGCACGGTGCAGAGGTAATTAAAATAGAACCTAAAGACGGTGATTGGGCAAGAAACCTTGGACAAGAGTATGGTGAACATTCTGCTTTTTCAGTAGCTGCAAATTTAGGTAAAAAAAGTATTATAGTTGATTTAAAAAATACAAAAAGTCAACCTGTCTTAGATACAATCATTAAAAAATCCGATATTTTTATTGAAGGTTTTCGACCAGGTGTAATTAAAAGGCTTGGTTATGACTATGATAGATTAAAAAAAATAAATCCAAAGTTGATTTATTTGTCTATATCTGGGTTTGGACAAAACGGACCAATGAGCCATAAGCCTGCTATGGACCCTGTACTTCAGGCTTTTACAGGTTTTATGTCAGAAAACAAAGGCCCAGACGATATTCCTCATAGAACTCCTGTTATTATTTTTGACATGACTACCGCCTTATATGCAACTCAGTTAATATCAACATCTCTATACGCAAGGATTAATGAGAAGTTTGGAAGAAAAATAGAAATAAGTCTAATGGAAGCTGCTGCTGCAATGCAATCTATAAGACTTATGAGTGGATATATGGAAGGACCTTATACTCATGCTTCATCCCCATCGGGAACGTTTCAAACCAAAGATGGTTGGATACAAATTATAGTTGTAAAAAATCATGAATTTATCAAATTTTGTAATGCAGTAGGTTGGAAAAAATTTATTAATGATAAACGTTTTGTTAACAATGCCGAAAGAAGAAAACATGAAGCTATTTTATCAAGAAAGGTTCAGAAACTATTTATTAAAGAAAAAACTGACTATTGGAAAAATTTACTTGATAATTTTGAAGTTCAAAATGAAAAGGTACAAAATTATAAAGAATTCATTGAAAGCGAACAAACAAAGGCTTTAGATCTAATTTCTTGGTTAAAACAACCAACAACAGGAGCACTGTGGCCAGTTCCAAATATTCCTGGAATGCCAAGATTAGAAGATAGTGACATACTATCTAAGGCGCCATCTTTAGGGCAGCATACAAAGGAAATTTTAAAATCTTTAGGTTATAAAGAATGTCAAATAGAAGATCTTATAAAAGAGGAAGTTATAAAATAGATTTAATTTAGATTATTCCAGTAATAGTGAATAGGAGAGGAAAAAAAATTATCACTGCAAGAATAGTTTCTGATTTTAAACTTTCAGTAAATGTGTATTCGTCTTTACTCATAATATATTCCTTTTACTTTTATACTTTATTTTTTTTTTTATAGAATTCAAGTCTTTTTAAATTTATTGTAAATTTATAAAGAGTTAGGGGATAACAATGAGTTTAATATTTGGAATAATAATTGCTGCTTTACTGTTTTTCTTTTCAAATGAAATTCAAGAAATTATAGTTTCTACTGGTTTAAGAGACTATTTGGTTAATTGGCTTCAATCTTGGTAATTAGAGAGTGTTTTTATAATTGTATAAAAATGATCTTTAATTATTATCATACCTTAAAGATAATTTTAACATATTAATTTGGACCTTTTTTATGACTGATAATTTTGACTACATTATAGTAGGAGCGGGTTCTTCTGGTTGTGTTTTGGCTAATAGACTGAGCGCGAATGGAAAAAATTCAGTATGCATTTTAGAAGCAGGTCCTCCAGATTGGAACCCTTTCATACATATTCCTGCAGGCTTTATGAAAACACTTATTAATCCAAATGTGAACTGGCTCTTTAAAGCTGAACCAAGTTGGGGGACAGATGGAAGAATAATAGATATTCCAAGAGGCAAAACATTAGGTGGATCAAGCTCAATTAATGGAATGGTTTTCAATAGAGGACAAAATTTAGATTTTGATGTTTGGGCTCAAAAAGGTAATAAAGGTTGGAGTTATTCTGATTTACTTCCTTATTTTAAAAAGTATGAAAAAAGATACGGTAAATTTGATGACGTTTATCGTGGAAGTCAAGGTGAGTTGCCAATTACTGATCTTGAATACAGAGACCCATTATGTGAAGCATTTGTAAAAAGTGCTATAGAACAAGGAATTCCAATAAATAATGACTATAATGGAAAATTTCAAGAAGGTGTTTCTTATGTTCAACGAACTACTCGAGGAAGATTTAGAGTAAGTGCAGCAAAAGCATTTCTTAACCCAGCCAAGTCTAGACAAAATCTTAAAATAATAACAAATGCATTTGTAACAAAAGTAAATTTTAAAAATAAAGTAGCAATTGGTGTAGAATATTTTAGAGGAGGAAGAAGGGGAACAAAAATTAACCTTTTAGCAAATAAAGAAATCATTTTATCCTCGGGAGTTATAAAATCACCACATATTCTTCATATGTCAGGTGTTGGCCCTGCTGAGCATCTTAAAAATATTGGAATAGATGTTGTCCATGATTTAAAAGGTGTAGGTATGAATTTAAGGGATCATTTTGCTCCAAGATTAACAGCACGAGCAAAAAATATAGAGACTATAAATGAAAAATCCAGGGGGTTAAAACTTTTAAAGGAGATTGGAAAGTATGTGATTGGAAAACAATCAATAGTAAATTTAAGTCCTACATTAGTATATTGTTTTTGGCATTCTAATGAAGAAATAAGAAATCATGATCTTCAAATGACTTTTACTCCAGCATCATATAAAGAGGGTGTTCAATCAACTTTAGATACTGAACCTGGATTTACTGTAACTGCATGGCAGCAAAGGCCAGAGTCACTGGGTTGGGTTAAATCTAGAACTAGTGATCCATTTGATACTCCATTGATTCAGCCCAATTACTTAGATGCAGATGAAGATAAAAAAGTTGTTGTAGCAGGGTTGAAATTATCTAGAAGACTTATGCATTCTAGAGCTCTGTCACATTATTTCGACTATGAAGTTTATCCTGGAATAGAAAAACAAAGTGATGAAGAATTGCTTCAAGTTGCTAGAGAAAGAGGAACAACTACTTATCATCAGATGGGAACCTGCAGAATGGGTCCAAAATCTGATCCAACTGCAGTTGTAGATGATAATCTTAACGTTTATGGTTTAAAAAATATTAGAGTTATAGATGCGTCTATTATGCCAACTATGCTGTCTGCAAATTTACACTCTGGTGCTACATTGATTGGGGAAAAAGGCTCTGATTTAGTACTTGGTAATAACCCAATTGATCCGGTGATTTTAAATTATTAATTAAACTTTTTTAAGAGGAAAACATTGAAAAAATCAGAAAAGTATATACCTCCAAAAATATGGGCTTGGGATAAAGAAAACGGTGGAAAATTCGCTAACATTAACAGACCAATCTCAGGTAATACTCACGTAAAAGATCTTCCGGTTGGTAAACATCCTTTACAATTATATTCTCAAGGTACACCAAATGGCGTTAAAATAACTATTATGCTTGAAGAATTACTTGATTTAGGAATTCAGGAAGCTGAATATGATGCATGGTTAATTAGAATTGGAAATGGAGATCAGTTTAGTTCTGGTTTTGTAGAGATTAATCCTAATTCTAAAATACCTAGTCTTTTAGATAAATCTCGAGATCAGCCTGTAAGGATTTTTGAATCTGGATCAATTTTATTATATTTAGCTGACAAATTTGATATTTTTATCCCTAAAAAGTTCGAAGATAGAACAGAATGTCTTAACTGGTTGTTTTGGCAAATGGCAAGTGCGCCTTATTTAGGAGGTGGCTTTGGCCATTTTTATGCTTATGCTCCAGAAAAATATGAATATCCAATAAATCGATTTGCTATGGAAGTTAAAAGACAACTAGATGTTTTAGATAAATTATTATCTGATAAAAATTTTATTTGTTGTGAAGAATATACCATAGCTGATATAGCCATTTGGCCATGGTATGGAGCCTTGGTATTAGGAAGATTATATGATTCAGAAGAATTTTTGGATGTTAAAAAATATAGAAATGTATTGAAGTGGGCAAGAAAAATTAACGAGAGAAAAGCTGTTAAGAGGGGTATTATGGTAAACAAGATTAAAGGGAAGTTATCATCTCAACTTCACGAACGACATAACTCTTCTGACTTTATTCATAATACCCAAGATAAGTTAGAAAAATCGTCATAAAATTATTTATAATTCCTCAATTCCTAGGTCTGCAATATATCTTCGATGCCATGTAGGACTAATAGTTAATTCATTTATACATACATGCTTGGGCATTTGACAAAGAAATACTATAGTTTGACCTAAATCATCTGGTTGAAGCATTTTATTTTTTTGTTCTTTAGAGAGCCTTTTTGGACGTTTGTCTAATATAGCTGTAGCAACCTCTCCCGGGCACAATGCAGTAGCCCTAATGCCAAGATTACAATATTTCATATTGATAGTTTCTGTCATAGCATTTAAAGCATGTTTCGAAGAGGTATAAGATACACCTGATAGTAAACTTACATGATTTCCTGACCATGACGATACATTAATAATTAATCCATCTCTCTTTTCTTTCATAAGAGGTATGACTGCCTTACAGCAGTAAAATAAACCATTAATATTTGTTTGTATTACCTGATCCCACTCATTCTCATCTATATTGTCCCAGTCTCTTTTTAAAATGTTTATTCCTGCACAATTTACTAAAATATCTACATGTCCAATTTCTTTTTTTATTTCGTAAATAATATCTTTAACATCTGATTTTTTAGAAACATCTAGGGGTTTAACAATAGTGTTAGTTTGACATCTCTTTTGAGTATCTTGTAGAGAGTTTTTATTTCTACCTGATAAAATTACTTTCATACCAAGTTTAGACAATTTTATGGAAGCGTCACGTCCAATTCCTGATCCTGCACCAGTAATCCAGGCTACTTTATTTTCTAAATTTCTTATCACTTATATTTCTTTTTCGTTTTTTTTAATATACCTATTGTGCAGTTAAGCCTCCATCTACAACAAGACTTGATCCTGTCATAAAACTTGAGTCATCAGAGGATAGAAATAAAATTGTTTTCGCAACTTCATCAGCTGTTCCAAGACGACCAATAGGTGTTTGATTAATGCCAGCTGAAATAGACTCTTCTGTTGTCATCTCTGGGTTTTGACTAATTCTTGCTTTATATACTTGTGTTCCCATGTCAGTTTCTATAATACCTGGATGGACTTGATTAATTCTGATTGGCAATTTATTTTTTCCAAAATATATTGCCATTGATTTTGTGAAAGTAGTTATACCACCTTTTGTCATTGAATATAATGGGTCAAGTTGAGAACCAACAAGACCAGCTACAGAACTAAGATTAATTATAGTACTTCCAAATTTTGTTTTTTTCCCTGCCTCAGTCAAAAAGGGTACTAAATATTTAATACCAAGAAATACACCAGTTAAATTAATAGATATAAGTCTCTGATATTCTTCTAGCGATACATTATCAATATCTTTACCAATCCAAATACCCGCATTATTTACTAAAATATCTATAAGAATTTTCTTATTTTTTAAAAAACTAGAA
>CACNFD010000038.1 GCA_902619615.1 uncultured SAR116 cluster alpha proteobacterium
TTCTAAAATAATGTCAGACCATCTAGTCCACTCTAAATAACCTGCAGTTGGTGTTACGCGCATTAGATGTGATGAAACTTCGTGGTATAAATGAGATGAAACAGATATTTGAAATCCTTCAGCAATGGATGCAGTTTTTAGCCAAGCACTTACACCACCAATCCTTAATAAATCTGGCATTATAAAATCTGAAATTTGATTTTTCAAAGCAGTAAAAGCATCATCAAAACCATGAAAGTTTTCACCTAAAATAATTGGTGTTTTCATTCTCTTTCTTAATTCTTTATAACCTTCAAATTCATAATATTTTATTGGTTCCTCAAACCAGTATAATCCCTGTTCATCTAAATCATTTAACCTATGTATTGCTTGTGGTAGTGATAGGCATTGATTGAAATCACAAAGAAGTTCTGAATTCACACCAATACCTTTTTGAACATTTTCAATTGCTTTTAGGTCTTCATCTAATTTTTTTCTACCTAATCTAACTTTTACAGCATCAAAATTCCCTTCTGATATTAGAGTCAATGCTTCATCATATAATGTTTGGGGATCATCTAGCCATAATCCACTAGAATTATATGCCTTAACTTTATCTACTGAACCACCTAAGTGAACACATAACGGCTCATTACATATTTTAGAACTAGCATCCCAGAATGCTATATCTAGTCCGGCTAAAGCGTAAAGAGCAATTCCTGATCTTCCTAATAAACTTAAATGGTTCATACCTTCATTATAAAACTGATAAGGCGCAATTTCTCTATTTTGGAAATTTTTAAAAAGCTCTTTCATGGCCAATGTAATAGTTTGTGTATAATTTACTAAGTATGGACCAATATAACCTTTACCAATTGTTCCGTCGCTTAAAGATATTTCAATTAACATATACGGCCAATATTCAAATGTTCCTAATGAGGCAACTATAGGTCTTTTTAAAGGTACATTTACAGTAATAACAGACAAACTCTTAACTAAAGGTTTTTTCAAATTAATCTCCCTTTTAATAATTAATATTAAATTTAGTTTTATTCATTTGTTTATCCTTAAATTATTAAACTCCTTTAAGATTGAAATTGCTGAATCTCTTAATATTGAAAGTTCTGTACCTGCTGTAGTTAAATCAAAACCTTGTGAAAACACATCTTTCCAATCATAATTTCCATAGGGCATCATTCCAGAAAACTTTTTAGAATTCATTATTTTTTCTTTTGCTAAATTAACTGTTTCTATAAATACTGGATCGCTAAATTGTCCAAACTTACCAATACTAGTAGAGAGATCCATCGGACCAATAAACAACATATCAATACCATCAACTTCTGATATTTCTTCAATATTAGAAACACCTTCAGAAGTTTCAATTTGACAAACTATCAGCAAATTTTTTTCAACAGTTTCATAATATTTCTTTATGTTCATCCCATAATTTGAAGCTCTGCTGATATACATTCCTCTATAACCTTTAGGTGCATATCTACACATTTCTACAATATTTTCAGCCTCTTTTTTATTATTTACTAATGGAAACATCAGACTATTTACCCCAGTATCTAAAGTTTTCTTTACATACACCTCGTCACTTTTTGGCATTCTTACCAAAGGGGAACATTCAGTTTCTTTGAGCGATTGTATTTGTCTAGTTATGCCTTTTACATCACCATAACCATGTTCATGATCAATCAACAAAAAATCAAATCCAACTAGAGCAAGTAATTCTGAAGTTATCTCATTATCTAGGCTTGTCCAGCAACCGAGAACCTTTTTTTTATTTAATAGTTTCTCTTTTAATTTATTTTCTAACTTCATTGGAATTATAGTTTAATTTATTTATTAATTTTTTGATAATTATCTTATGGTACTAAAATATATAAATAAATCCAATATTGATATTGCTTTATGCCTTATACCCCAGAACGTGCAGTCAAGTAAATTAGCCCCATTACGAATCCTTTCCATGCTTCTAATGCACGTGGTTGACGACAGTGAACAAAAATAATCAATAGCTGACTTATTTAATGTTTGCTCCAGCCAAAGTTACATTGCCTGAAGCTGGTATCATTATTCTTAACTGTAATCCCCACTTTCCATTTTTTTTTGTTGAAGTAAATATACCTACTGCTTTTGCATAACTTTTCTTATTCTTATCTCTTCTATTAAACTCAACACTGCATTGAACAGCATTTTTAGAACTATGAATGATTTCAGCTTTGTCTAATGTTGAATGATCCCAATTTTCCTCGGTCTCTAATTTCTTATAGAGAAAACTTAGATAACTCCATATTTCTTCTTTATTATTATAAATTACAGGGTCGTTATTTTCAGATTGAGCCATATGTGGAAAATGAAGACAGTCTAAAATTTTATCCTTATTTTTTTCATTAAATAAAGTTACATAATTGTATAAACTTTGAACAGCTAACTTATCATGATCATTTTTTTTATTCATATTGGGCTCCATTATTAAAATTAAATTTATATAAAAACCAACTCCTTCAAATTATCATAAAATAAACCTGGAAAAGCTTTCTAGATTAAATCGCTGATTTTAGACAATTTACTAAAATATTGCTCACTTTATTAACAGATTTATGAATTTGTCAGATAATTAGGCTTGTTGTTGTTTTAAGTACACCTTTACCTAACTATAATATTTATGAAGACTAGACTTTAGTTTAAAGTTTCAATTTTCAAAAGTTAAAAACAGAACTTAAAAATGGTCGTATTCATACTTCTATTTTGTACTTTAGTAAACTGATACTGCTACTGATATTGAGAAATTTGCTATGTCAAAAATAAAATTCCAAGACGTTTTACGCGATTCTATTCAGTCTTTATTTGGAACTAACCCGTCTGCACAGGAAATCATAGATTCTTATCCAACCGCACATCTGATTGGTACTGACGCGATACAAACAGGTGGGGGTACATTTTTTGATATTTTTGCCAAGAAAGGCCGAAATGAATGGGCAGAAGTTGAAAAATTGCTTTTTCATTTTAAAAGCCTTGGGGTGAGGCAATCTGCCCTTATACGTGGAGATTTTCTACTTGGTTATGAGCCTCAACCATATGATGTAATAAGAGCGGTAGTTTTTGAGTATGCTAGTATGGGAATGAATATCCTGCAGAATTTTCACGGCCTTAATGATGCAGCATGTCTTTCCGGTGTTGCTCAAGCAGTCGCAGAAGCCCAAGGTGCAGGTTATGATATTATAGCACAGGGAACAATTTGTATTGAAGATAATCCAAACATAACTGTTGCCAGATGTATTGCTTTTGCTGATGAACTTGTAGAACTTGGACATAAAGGATTTTATTTGAAATCTGCCAGTGGTAGATTAAGCGCCTATTTCGTATATGAACTTGTATCAGCATTATATAAGCGTTTTCCTGACCATGAAGTAAACATTCATGCGCACTCCACTTATGGTGAGGCCCCTGTCTGTTACATGGCTGCGGTTTTGGCAGCTGTGGAGTTAAATAAGGACATAACAATGGATGTACAACATCCAGCTCTTTCAGGGTCAACAGCGCAACCAAGCATGAACAAGATGTTAAACCTTATAAGGAATTATCCTGATGAGAGAGTTGCAAAAAAATCCCCACAATTAAATAACGATGCTATAAAGGCTAGTATGTCTTCCCTTTATAGGTTGCGTTTTCAATATCGTGATTTAGAGTCACGTTATAATTCTGAACTTGTAGAAGCAATGTATGACGCACGTACACCCGGTGGAGCGTCTGCAACACTTAAATCAATACCTGGACTGGTTGAGAATCTTGGACGCCTTTTAGGAGTGAATGGTAATCATGCTGATTGGGACCAAATCCAGATTGCAATATATAAAATGCAAGCAGAAATTTTAGAAGATCTTGGTCAACCAACCCAAGTTACCCCTTATGCAGCAAATACTACTGGTCAAGCTGCACTATCACTCTGGAATCAGTTAGAAGGCCGTGACAAATACCATTCTCTTTATCCTGGCATTGCTGATTATCTTGTGGGACGTCACGGAAAAGTTCCATCTAGCACTAGCAAAAAGCTAATAAAAAAGGCTTTAAAGCAACTTAATCTGAAGACTTCAGAAAAGTATACGAAGGCGGTCGATCGCCCTAATGGCATCCCAAATGCTGAAGAAAAATTAGTTGAAGTTGGTTTGTTAAAGCCTACGTTACGCCAGAATATTTCTGCCTCACTGCTTAAGGATTCAGGATCATTTAAGGCAATTGAGCATATACTTAGCGTCGCTAATGAGTGTAACTCGCCAGACACCCCCCCTCAACTACCATTTTATGCGATGCCCCCAAACCCAAAGATACGTGCTGACGGCAGTGGATTTAATCGTGACATTAGAGACGCAGTTAGTGCAATTGGGGGCTACTCAAAACTTCAAGAAATTGCTGAGCGTGTTCTTCACATAAAACAATTGGTTGACCGACGATATATATTCCCAGCAGGGGAAGAAGATCTTGAAAAGAAATGGCTAAAAGCCAATATCGAGCGCTTGAGGTTAATTATTCAAAATATCCCCTTAAAACTGTCTAAAGCTAATTTTACAGATGGACAGAAAATGATAATGTTGAATGGAAATAATCCAAATAACATCCATCTCACGATTAGGGATGCTGTGGATCAAAAGGGTCCTGGTTTATATGATTTTATGATTAAAATACTCGAAGTTGAAAGTTAGTCTTATCTTAAAAAAATGAATAATTTATCAGGCAACTAAATAAGGTCCAGATATTAATCATAAAGCTTTAAGTTAATTCTGTCCTTGCAATTAATTAGTTTAATGAAATCTAATTTAGAAATAAATATATCATAAATTTCATTGTGAATTGATGAAGTTTTCATCAAACAAAACTTCAAAATATAAAAAAAGGTCACACGAGTTATTATTTTTACACTTTTTTATCATTTAATTCTATATTACTGTATGGATTTGATCTTAATTTGGTTGAGTGGAGCTTTATTTTTTGGTTTTATTTTCAAGGTTTTATCACTGCCAATTTTAATTGGTTTTATAACCTCTGGATATTTCTTCTCATACATAAGTTTTTCAGATAATGATGAAATTTTGTCAATACCCTCAAAAATTGGTGTTGAATTATTACTTTTTTCTATAGGCTTAAAGGTAAAACCTTCTTCATTTCTAAGTTTAAGCTTTTTAAATGTTTTTTTTCTCCATTCTTTATTAATAACACTAATTTATTTTATTTTATTAAATATAAACATAGATTTCGAAGCAAAAATTTTGCTTTGTATTATTTTAACTTTTTCAAGCACAGTAATAGCCTCAAAATCTCTCGAGGATCGAAAAGAAATTAATTCTTTTCATGGGAGAAACTCAATCTTAATTTTAATTTTTCAAGATATTTTAGCTCTTTTTTTATTACTTTATACAAATGAAACTAATTTATCATTTTATACACTTCTTCTTTTATTTACTCCTTTATGCATTCCAATAGTAAAAATCGTTTTAGAAAAATTACAATCAAATGAAGAATTACAACTGCTTACTTCTGTATTAATTGGTCTTTTTTTAGGAGGATATTTGTTTGAAAAACTTGGTTTGTCGGGAGAATTAGGTGCCCTAATAATGGGAATGATGTTATCAAACATTAAATTTGCTGATAGATTAGGTGAAAAGATATGGAGTTTAAGAGAGATTTTACTAGTAGCATTTTTTGTATCTCTTGGAATGAAATTAAATCTTAATCAGGAAATTATTTTAAATTCATTCTTCTTAATTTTATTGCTAGTAGTTAAGTTTTTATCTTTATTTTTTCTACTAATCTTCTTTAATTTGAGAGCATATTCTTCGTTCTTAATTTCAATCTCATTAATAACTTATTCAGAATTTAGTCTCATAGTTGCTACATATTGGTATGATTTAAATATAATAGACCAAAAGATTTTAGCTATTCTAGTATTGTCAGTATGTATTAGCTTTATTATTGGTTCCGTGTTGAATAAATATGTTCATGAAATTTTTGTATATCTTGAAAATTTTTTAATAAAATTTGAAAGAGAAAAACATCATCCTGATGAGCAACCACATACTTTTGGAGAAGCTGAGATCATGATTGTCGGTATGGGTAGAATTGGGAGTTCAATTTTTAATAAATTAACTGAGAAAGGTTTAAAAGTTGTAGGCGTTGACGCTGATACAGAAATAGCTTTAAATAAATTATCAGAAGGAAACAGGGTGGCATTCGCTGATGCTGAAGATCCAGGATTTTGGTCTAAATTAAGATTTGGAAAATTAAAAGTTATTGTACTCGCATTACCAGAATTTCATGCACAAAATTGGTCTACTTTACAAGCTAGAAGATACGGCTTTATAGGAAAAATCATAGTCCCAACAAGATCAAATGAAAATACAAAAATATTAGAAAATTCAGGAGCAGATGAAATATATGATGCCTACGAAGCCGTTGGTATAGGTGTTACAAATATAATTAACGAGATGCAAAAAAATAATTAAAATATGAATTATTATTAACTCTTTATAAAAAAATAATAAAATTCTTATATTATTGTCGATATTTTAATCATATTTAGTTTTTTTTATTCGATATCACTTTGATACCTAGCTTAACAGAAAAAAAACAATACAGTAATTATATATCCCTCCTATTCAGTGAAGTATCATTCCCCCCTAGTTTGGTACTTCATTTTTTTTAAGCAAAAAAATTTGTAAAGATTAGTTAAAATTTTGAGTTTTAATAATTTTAATATTTATACTCATATTTTTTAATAGTCTCTTTATTAAAATCAATTCTTCAAATTAATTTCCTTTTAACTAATAATATTAAATTCACCTTATAATATTAATTTAAATATTAGTGAGGTCGTCAGGCAACATAAACCTTACTAAAGTTCGTCAGGTTAAAAATGTTTAGCTATAAATTTTCAGCGAAGTAGATTTCATAGCTAA
>CACNFD010000039.1 GCA_902619615.1 uncultured SAR116 cluster alpha proteobacterium
TATTAATTAGTTAAACTTTACGCAAATAGATACTGATTATTTTTTACTATGAAGAAGATACTTAAACTTCAAAAACTGAAATGCCTCGGCTTCCTTCTATTTTTGCCATAGTCATCAATTCTTTTGTTTTAGGAAGGGTATTGAAATGTTTATCTAAATACTCAACGTTTGCTTCAAATGCTTCTTTAGTGTCGTATTCAAATAATATCCCTAATTTGAATGTATCACCTTTATTCCATATACGTGTACAAACAAAACGTTTTAAACCACGTTTTTTCATTTCAGGTGCCCATACTTTACTAGTATTATCAATATGATTTATCATCTCGTTCATCTCAAATTCGGTAGTAAAGACAAGGGTAGTATAATTGATGAGTGCAGACATCTTCATATTTCCTTTTTTAATTCTCAAATTATCATATAATTTAAAGTTTATTACATTCAATTATAAAATGTTAACATTAAAGAAATTCTCCATCTCCAGCGCACGCATACAATACATTTCTAGACATACCTAAACCCTGACTCATATAGACTCACATAGCCACTGTAAGCACATTGGATGTATGAATTACTCTGATAACAGTAATGACTCTGTATGACTCTCTATGACTCATTAAAGTGGTTAACATCTATATGAGCACATCTGTGCAAGAACATCTGTATATACACGTATACACCCCGGGTGGCTCATGCATGGGGTACACTTTAAATGTTATATATGAGTGTATTTTAACATCTAAGTATAATTATCATTTACGTAAGGCTATTCCATTACGGGAACATTTTTTAACAGTGAATGAAACTGTGAAACATTTCGTGCCTTCATTCTAACCACTACACAAATAAAACCTAACTTGCTAATGCAAATAAATGAACTACTATTTATAATAATAAATATTTCATTAATTAGAAAAGTAATGTTTAATTTAAATTTACATTTTATTTTTTTTACAATCATAGCTTTAGCATCAACGATAAGCATAGCTAGAGATAACAGGTCTACAGCTCCTACTCCTCAAAATCCGTCTATGGCACAGACTAACCACAATTCCACCACAGCCCTAATGGTCAGAAAAAATAATAATAACTGGGATGATTATGTAGCGGTAGGAACAATTGCTACAGTATCACAAATCTGCGAAGTATTTAGTCATCCATTTTTTGAAATTCCTGCGAAGAATTATCGGATATTAGATACTGTGAATGGTCAATTTCGTTGGAATGGAATTGAAGCATCTACGTTATGGATTAAAAAAAAATTTAAAGATGCAAATGCTTATTCTAGAAGTTTAAGTTTGGACAAAAATACACTTGCGATTGCGGACCAAAATTTTACAGCTTGCCTCAAACAAATCAAAATAAAAAATCCAAAGTTATTTAATTTTATTAAACATCGTTTTTTACATTATCTAAAAGATGATTATTGTCTTGAACAAAGGTTTAGAATAAAGAAGCAAGTTGATGATAATGGAAATATTACTGAAGAACGCATTCCATTAAAAAAGAAATCTTGTATAAACTTCAATTACAATAGTTATGATTATTCTTACTGGAACAGCACTACATTTGTACTTATGCTTGTTTGGAAAGAAGCGCATCCGGTACTTTCAACAATTTTTGAAAATGGTAATAAGGTTATCAATGCCCGTTTTATAAAACGTGACAAACTAATAAAGCAAAAGCAACTTGCTGAAGAAAAGAAAAAAAGTGAGATTCAAAAAAATAAAGAAACTTATAATAAAAGAAAACAGGTTTGGTTACGTTACAAATCTCGTAAAAAAACATTAATGGAACAGGTTTATAACTTTTCTACAACTGGAGACCTGGAAGGCTTACAATATAATTACTGGGTTGAAGTTAAACCATGTATACTTTCAAATGGGAGAAAGAGGATTGATAATAGAAAAATCAATATGACTGCTTTTAGAATATATTCAGAGATTAACAATCAAAAAATTAAAATGATATCTTCGGATAATAAAATTTATTTCTCAACTTATACAAATATTTCTATAGATAGATTGCAAAAAGCATGGAAATTAGCATTTAATAAGTGTCCTGGAAAGACCTCACGATTTTAATAATATTAAAAAATAATACATTCCTGTCTCATATAGATTCGCGCAGACACTGTAACCACATCTGATGTACAAAGTCGAACCTGATAACCGTAATGACTCTGGATGACTCTCTATGACTCATTAAAGTGGTTAACATCTATATGAGCACATCTGTCACAGAGCATATGTTTATATACGTACACACCCCGGGTGGCTCATGCACAGGGTGTATTTACAGATATAAAACAAACTGTTAAACATTTCGTGCGTACATTTCACATGAAATATGTATTTAAAATGATAGCAGTTGTGTTGAGTTTATGTTTGTTTTCAAATATAACTAATGCCATAAATCTTAACTCATGAAATTAAATTTGTTAAATAAACTAATTTTATTATTTTAATCACATAGAAATTATATAAATGAGTAATGATCAAAATTTACCTGAAGAAGAAATTGATTATTTAAAAAATCTTTTAAATAATAGACAATTTTCAAATGCTATCAAAAAAGCTGAAACACTTACTAAGTATTATCCAATGTCATTTGTTTTATGGAACCTTTTAGGTGTCTCATTTTATGAGAATAAAAAATTTAACGATGCTATAAAATCCTATCAAAAAGCAGTTTCTATCAATCCTAAATTTGTTCACGCCTATAATAACTTAGGTATTACTCTTGGTGCTCAAGGTAAACTAAATAAGGCTATAGATAATTGTAAAAAAGCAGTATTGATTGAGCCTAATAATGCCTTAAGTTATAATAATTTAGGATATCTATATACTAAACAACACAAGTTTGATGAAGCAATAGCAGCTTACAAAAAGGCATTGTTAATTCAGCCAAATTATGTTGAGGTTTATAATAATTTAGGTGTTGCATTAAGAGAGATTGGAAAATACGAAGAATGTATTAATGCTTATAAAAAGGCAATGTTACTTCAAAAAGATTATGCCGAGCCTTATAATAATCTTGGTGCTGTTCTCAGAGATCAAGGCAAGCTTGATGAAGCTTTAGATTTTTGCAAAAGATCAATATCAATTCAACCAGACTATCCAGATGCTTACAACAACTTGTCCATTATATTCAGAGATAATGAAAATTTTGATAAAGCAATAGAAGCTTCTAAAAAAGCAATCTCACTTAAACCAGATTATGCTGAGGCTTACTTTGCTCTTTCATTTTCCTATAGCCTTAAAGGGGACTTAAAAAAAGGATTAAGGTTATATGAATGGAGACTAAAAAAAGACGGATTTTCTGCAAGAATACCAAGGAAACAACTTATTTGGAATGGTAAAGATTCTATTTTAGATAAAAAGTTTTTTGTCTATGAAGAGCAAGGGTTGGGTGATACTATCCAATTTTGTAGGTATTTGCCTTTATTACAACAAAAAGGCGCTGAAGTCATTTTTAAAGTTAACACCAAAATGCATGCTCTTTTAGAAACCTTAGATAAAGATATTACTCTTGTTGATAGTGACCAAGATGAGAGAAGCATTGACTTTGAAACACCACTAATAAGTCTTCCCTATTTATTTAATACCGATTTAAATTCGATACCATCGATGACATCGTATCTTTCTGTAGATAAAAATAGAGTTATCTCATGGAAAAAACATCTTCCTAGAGATAGCTTTAAAGTTGGGATATGCTGGCAAGGTAGTAAGACTAAGATTGATTTTGGGAGGTCTTTTCCGTTAACTTTATTTGAAGATATATCAAAATTACCAAATATAGAACTGATAAGTCTTTATAAAGGTGAAGGTGAGAAACAAATTGAAGATATTAATTTTGATCTGACAGTCTTGGGTAATGATTTTGATAATGGAGAAGATGCATTTATTGACTCGGCTGCTGTTATCGCAAACTGTGATTTAATCATTACCTCTGATACTGCTATAGCCCATTTAGCTGGAGCCTTAGGTTGCAGAACTTGGGTTGTACTTAAAAAAATTCCTGATTGGCGATGGATGTTAGACCGTAATGATAGTCCATGGTACCCCAATATGAAGTTATATCGCCAAAAAGAACGTGATAATTGGGAAGAAGTTTTTGAGACAATTAAAAAAGATTTACAATCACTTATAACGTTAAACGAGAATTAAATGAAGACACCATTGATATCAATCTCTTGGGGAGAGTTATTTGATAAAATAACAATACTTGAGATAAATTAGACAATCTTCAAAATCAAAATGCATTAAAAAATGTAAAAATGGAATATCATGAACTATTTAAAATCTATAACAGTAATTTTTATTAGCCATTGATTTTATTTAATATTATTTATTTGTTATTTTACTGATGCACATACTGGTGTACAAATATCTTAACATTAATTGCTCTTTATATTAAATGTATATAAACTATACTTTAGTAGTTGAAATTTAAAAAATTATTGATGAGGAGTTTTTGTTGGAAACAAAAGCAAATTTGATGACTTATAATACTTTTACTTTTAAAACTGAGGCACAAATGCTCCTTTTTATAAGAATGTGGGAGGATAATGGTACAGCATTATTTGATAAACTTAAAAAAAAAGGATGTACTAGGTTTTGTCTTAATCAAATATGGAATGTAAAGGGAACATTTAAAACATCTATATTATTTGAATACGAAAGTCCAAATGCATTTAAACAATGTCAGATAGAGTTAGAGAATTTTACCAAAAACCTCATGAAGGAAATAGAAGCTTCTGACCCTGTTATAGAAGCTAGTAGAAATATTGTCCTTCAGGACTTGAGAGTTTAGCTACTTTCTAAGTAAAGCCGCATGGTTGTGATTGCTTATAATTATTTCTATTCATTTATTTACGTTTAATACGATATATCTCATTCTAGTATTAATATATTAAAGATAGAGTGGAAGATAATCACTGCGCTAATTTTCTATCTGCTGCACACCCTAACTATACATATCTAGCCATACCCCATGTCCCACAGAAAGCGTAAAGTCAAATACATATATACTCTTTCCATTATCAGAAGATTTCTTAATTATATATATTTATATTAGAAACCATTAACCTGATGAAATTTTCTAACTAAATATCAGGGCTATCTATTATATACAAATCCTGCAGAATTTTAGGGTAGGGGTATAAGTGAGTTCTAAATTTCTGTCACACTCCTGTCACACACTCATGCAAAAAAGCTGGATAATTAGCTATATTGGGTTATAGTACTCAAAAAGTGATTGTAGATTAAGTTTATGATTTACTTAAGTTTTTGAAATTCTCCGGAGGTAGCTCAGCGGGAGAGCACTTCGTTGACATCGAAGGGGTCACTGGTTCAATCCCAGTTAGTCCCACCATTAAACATTTTTTTGTTATAGTTTTCCCTGAATTACCATGTTTGAAGCAGTTTTGTATGTAACCTTTGTATTTTTAACTCCAGCTTCATTCAATATAGAGAATAATTTTTGAGGGCCAGCTTGAGCTCCGAGTGCCAGACCAACTTCTTGAGATTTTGAAGCTGGAATACATGCAATTGTTGAGAAAGAATAATACAGTTGTCCGATTAAATTAAAGTTATTTTCTGGCAAGTCATCAGCAGTAGGTTCAACAAGCATAATTAATCCATTTGAATTAAGTTTTGTCTTTGCATATTTGATAGCTCCAACTGGATCTCCCATATCATGAAGACAGTCAAAAAAAGCAATTATATCATATTTACCGTCATAATTTTTAGCGTTATTAACTCTAAATTCTAAATTTTTAAGTTTATCATTATTTTTCTTAGCTGCTGTGATTGAGGGTTCATGAGGATCAATACCTACGACTTTTGAATTAACATATTTTTGAGCTATTAAAGATGTGGAGTAACCATGTCCACAGCCTATATCAGCAAAAGTGATACCTCTAGAAAGCATATCATCTGCGCCATCAAGACTAGGTATCCATTTTTTTGTTAAAAATATTGAATATGATGGTTTAAAAAATCTTGCAGATCCAGATAGGCAACATGGATGCAAGTTTCCCCAATCTGTACCTTCACCATTTTTAAAATTATCTTTTATTATATCCATATTATGTATTGCCCCTACTAAATTTTCAAACCCTCCAATCATTAGAGAAACACTATCTTCATCTCCTAAAATTGAAAATTGTTCGGCACTAAGAAAAAATTCTTCATTTTTAGTATTATAGTTTATATACTTAGCGGCGGCTAAAGCGAGTAACCACTCCCTTATATATCTTTTATCCATTTTAATTTGATTGCTGAATTCATCAGATGTGCATGGGCCAAATTCATGTAATTTTTTAAAAAGACCCAGTTCGTCTCCTATTCTCATCATAGGTATTAAAGCTCCAGCAGCTATATCTTGCATAATTTTGTATTGTAACTTTCTAGTTTTTTCAATATCAACCATTTATTAGCTCCTTAAAACTTTAGTAATACTATAACAAAAATTTACTTTTAGAAATTTAAAATATAATTGAAAATAATCATTTTACGTGTTTAGATTATTAATATGAGTTCATCAGACATTGACCGCAAAATAGCAGTAATATTTGCCACTGATTTAGTTGGCTATAGCAAACATATGGAAAAAGACGAGAATGTTACTCTACTCGGTCTTCGTGAATGTAACAAGATAATTGAAGCTATTATTAAAAAACAAAAAGGCCGTATATTCAACACTGGTGGAGATTCTGTATTTGCTGAGTTTCCAAGCGCTGTTGCTGCTGTAGATACGGCTGTAGAGTTCCAAAAACAGATTAAAGCCCGTAATGATAAAG
>CACNFD010000040.1 GCA_902619615.1 uncultured SAR116 cluster alpha proteobacterium
ATTTTTTTTGATTTTAATATCATTTATGACTTTAGATTTGATAATATCTCTTTCACATTGTTCTTTGTCACCTTCTTTATAGTCATATTTTAGACGATAATCTCCAATTAAACGAATTTCTCCCCCTTTTTGTACTTCAACTTTTAAAGGAGGCGCACAACTATCACGTCCATCATGCATTTGAAAAATATCAAACTTTTGGTCAGTATCACCTTCAAATGTAAAATCTGATTGGAAATCATAAGCTACTTTAGAACTGAGTGGTAGTGCTTTCTTTGATACTATTTCTGCCCTTTGTTTATAAGTTTTGTCACCTGAACATTTGTTTTTACTCGTTTTGAAAATATAATTTGGATAATTATCTACTATAGAACCTTTATCAACAGTACAGGAAATAATCCAATCAGTTATTTGATTTGGAGCATCAAAGTATTTTTGTTTTGCATATGCATTACTACTAAATACAATTATTATGATAATTGAGTAAATGGATTTCATGTTTTACCTCAGATTAATTCTTATATCATAATGATATTATTCATATAAAGTATGTTAATTTAAACCTATTCACCCCATCTGCTGCAGACCCTATGTATATATACCACCCCCTCCATGTCCCATGCGTGGGTAGTGTCAGTTAAGTGATACATATAAATATTATTATAATTAGATATATTTATACATATTTAGTGACCCATTTGTTTGTAATAAGAACGCTAAATTAAGATGTAAAACACTATTTTAAGCATATTGTGCCTATTTTTTCGGTTTACAATTTAATTAATATGTTAATAATGAACATATTAACTAATACTAATTGATGCTACTTATGTTCAAGTTATTTTTATCTATAACAATTTATTTTTCATTTATCTTTATTTCTTATGCTGACCATGGTCCTAAAAAAATGTGGAAAAGGCAAATAAAGCCTTACTTTAATGTTCATGAAACGAAAAAGTTTGGTCCTTTTAAAATAAATATTCATAGTTATGGTGAAAAACAAAATCTTGATAGTATCAATTTCAAAAAAGAAAATTATGATAATATTTTTAAAGATAAAAATAATTTAGCTGCATTAATAAGAAAAAATAATGATTTAGTGTATACAAGATTTAATAAAAAAAGAAATATTGATAGCAATACAATATTGCACGGTATGTCTATGGCAAAAACAGCATTGTCTACGGCAATAGGTAGTCTTGTTTGCAACGGTGAAATTGAGTCATTAGATGATGAATTAGGTAAATATTCCACTTCACTCAAGCAAACTCCATACTCTAAAATAACCATAAGAAACACACTGCAGATGAATAGTGGAGTGGCGCCAATACAAAATGATTATAAGCTGAGAAGAAAGATGAATCAAATGGCAATGGGCATGAGAAAATATGAAGGAAAAGCAAGTATGCTTAAGGCTATTTCAATTTTAAAGGGTAATGACAGAGAACAAGGCTCAAAACATTTTTATTTTTCATCAGACCCATTTGCTCTTTCTATTATGATTACTGATTTAACAAACAAACCAGCAAGTCAAATCTTCTATGAAAATGCTTTTAAAAAATTTAGCAAAAACAAATTCATGCATTGGGTATCAGATAAAAAAGGAATTACAGTTGCCCAAGCTAGGTTGACAATGAGTGCATTAGATTGGTCAAACTTTGGTCAATTTATACATGACGAAATAATAAATAATACTTGTTTAGGTAAATTTTATAAAGAAGGTATTGAAAATGCAGTTGAAACAAAAAGAGATGGTGTCAAATATGGATACCAATTTTGGGTATACGAAGTAAATGGCGTACCAACATTAACTATGACAGGTCATGGTGGATTTTTTAATGTTATTAATACTACTAAAAACACAATCTTAACTTTGTTTTCAGTTGATGAAAAATATAAATATGGAAACTTATTCAAAAAGGGTGTTATTGCTAAAATTGCAGAAGATATCAACTAGATGTGATTTTATTAATCTCTGACTTATACAGACGCACACATCAACCCTCACATCATCTCATGCACCATTGACTCTGATTACATAAACCCTGTTGAATGCTTCATTAAGATTGAATAAATATTACTCTATAAAGTGTAAAATATCAGATGATTAAAATGAAATAGAGGGGAGGTTATCTCTGAATAGATAGGATAATTTATGAAATTATTTCATCAGTATTATTGTCAACTATAACTGGATTTTCATAAAATTTAATATCAGGTGCTGAGAACCTTTCTGTAATCCATTTAATTCTATCTTCATCAAACCAACTTTTTGCATTCTCTATATTATTAAAACAATAAACTCCACCTGCTAAATTCTTTGAAGTATCACAGATATAGTTTTTTCTAATTAAACCTGGAGTATCCTTATATATGGGTGATGTTTCTAAAAACTTCTGTTTTAAAACTGGGTCAGTTAATTCATCATTTATCTTAAAAGTAACAATTGCAATTATCATTATAAATCTCCTTTAAAATAATTTACTATTTATATAGTTGTAGACTAAGTTGTAGACTGAATAAATATTAGATTATAAGATATAACAAAAACAGATGGTTATTATGAAATAACGAGGAGGTTCCCTCCGCCATCATATTTTAAATTATAAAACTTATTGTTTTAATGTAATAAAATTATAATATGTAATTTGTTCATAATTATTAATAATTCTAAAAACTTATGTGTAAAATTTGCGAAGCTTTAAACATTAATATTCATCAACATGAAGAAAGTAATGTTGAGAAAGAAAATATTCTTGAAACGTCCAATAATAATTTCGATTTAATTAAAAATAATTCAATATCGTACTATAATACTTCAAGTTATTCTCATAATGATGTCTCATTAAATGCAATATTAATGGGAAATAAATGGGGATCTACAAATCTCACATATTCTTTTGTAGATAATGCTAATCAGCTTGGTTATCAAAGTGGAGAATATTCTGTTAAAGGATTTGATTCTGGTGCTAAAACCATGTCTAGACTAGCTTTGGCAGAATATTCTAATGTTTCAAATTTAAGTTTTACAGAAACTAGCCCAGAAACTGGAACAATAAGATTTCTTACATCTAACTTTGTTGATTCAAGAGGTGCTCTTGGTTTAGCGTTTTATCCTCAAAATTATATAGCAGCTGGTGATTCATACTACGCTGAAAGTCTAACAGATTTTTCATTAGGTAAAACAGGCTACAAGGTTTTACTTCATGAAATAGGCCATGCACTTGGTTTTAAGCACCCCTTTTCGTCTTACGGCAGTTTTTCTAGTAATTCAACGTTGGATAATCAGAAATACACTGTTATGTCATATCATTTTTTTATTGATGGGAATGACGCTCAATCTTTAATGCAACTTGATATAGCAGCAACTCAATCTCTTTATGGTGCAAATTATAATTATAATAGTGGTGATACTTTATACACCTTTAATAGTCAAACCGGTCAAATGTATATCAATGGTGTTGGTCAAGTCTATTCATCTCAAAATAAGATTTATAGAACAATTTGGGATGGTGGTGGTAATGATACATTAGATTTGTCAAATTACACAAAATATGACACTGGCAATAATTTAGTTTTAGATTTAAGACCAGGATATGGATCTTTTTTTAGCTCACATCAATTAGCAATTGCTACAAATAAAACTAGTATGTCATACAATATTTTCCAATCTCTTTTGTATGAAAACAATACTGCCTCATTAATTGAAAATGCAATTGGTACAAATGGTAAAGATACAATTACAGGAAATCAAACTAGCAATACACTTACTGGCAATGACGGTGATGACACTCTAATTGGTAAAGAAGGTAATGATATTCTTTACGGCGGAAACGGCAGTGACACCTTAACTGGTGATGAAGGTAATGATATTTTATACGGCGGTAACAATTCCGATACAATAACTGGTAATGATGGAGATGATATATTATATGGAGGATCAGGTAACGATATAATATATGGAAATGGTGGTAACGATATTTTAATAGATGGCAATGGAATAAGCAATGATCTTTATGGTGGTGAAGGTACTGATATTGCAATTTTTAATTTTGCTAGAAACACAACAACTTCTATTTCTTCAACCCAAATTATAACAAGCTCTGGAACAGAAAATATATCGTCAATTGAAGGGAAAGCCTTTTTAGATGTTAATCATGGTGAAACATTTATAGCTGGACAAGCTTTTTATGCCGATATAAATGGTGATGGTAAAGTTGATGTTACATTTCAAGATAATTATTTAAAGTATTGGGTTTCGAGAGGAAGTTCTTCAGGCTTAGAAAGTCATGAGTTAGGTTTCCAACATGGTGGTCTACCATTTTTTTTGAGAAAACAGACACAGTTTGCCGATATAAATGGTGACAATTATGCTGATGCTATTTTTCAAGGTCCAGATAACTATTTTTGGATGAATAAAGGAATTGATAGTGGCTTTCAATTTGGGTCAACTTTAGTAATAAGACATGGCGGAATGTTCAATGTCAATATGGTTCAATATGCTGACGTTACGGGTGATGGTGCAAAAGATCAAATTTATCATGGAGGAGACAATTACTTTTGGCTTTCAAAGTCAAACGGTACTGCTTTTGACTCTCCCGTCCTCTGTGCAATTCATGGAGGAGCAGTAAATTTTAGTGCTGTTCAATATGCAGATGTAAATGGAGATGGGAAAAAAGATCAGATTTATCATGGCGGAGATAACAGGTTTTGGGTTGGTATTTCAAACGGATCAACTTTTGATACACCTTATCAAGCGAACATACATGGTGGCTCATTCATGCCATCTAAAGTTCAATATGCAGACATAAATGGTGATGGAAAAGATGACATGATTTACCAAGGAGGAGCTAATGATTTTTGGATAGGTTTCTCTAATGGTACCAGGTTTGTAAATAATACTTTAGGAACAACTCATACCCATGACACATTTAACACTGACCAACCAAGTTATTTTGATTTTAATGGTGATGGAAAACAAGATTTAATTTTTCATGGATCTGGAAATGAGTTTTGGTATTACCAATCAAATGGATCAACATTCAATACTGGAATTAAAGTAATAGATTTTCCTGGTACATTTTCTGAGGGATCTGCTGGTTTTGGAGATATTAATGGTGACGGTCTTGGAGATATAATTTATCAAGATAATAATAATGATTTTTATATATCACTTTCTTCTGAAGATTGGATAAGTGTTCTTCTACCTGGAGAAGGTGAATCCAATAATACAATTGCAACTGCAAAATCGATTACAAGTGGAAACGCGCTAACAGGTGCATTATCTTATGGAAACTCAACTGAAGTTGATTTTTTTAAAATATCTACCTCAAGTTCTGGCTATTTGAATATTTCATTTTCAAACAGTAGCTCAAGTGGTGCAGATACATACATTGCGTTAATGGATAGTTCTGAAAATATTTTTTATAAAAATTATTATTCAACTAATGCTGATTTTAATTCGGCGATCTCCTCATCGGCAGATTATTATATAAAAATTTATTCGGTAGATGGAACTCTTTATGACAGTAGTGAATACACTTTAACAGCTACTTTTAATTCTGGATCACACAATTTAGAAACTGAAAGTAATAATACCGTAGGGACTGCAGATACTCTAGCGTCAAGTACAACAATAACCGGAAGTCTTCATGGTGGAAGTTCATCTGAAGTAGACTATTATAGTCTAAGTATCGGGCAAGCTGGATATATATCTATCACATTTAATGATAACGATACAACAGGATTAGATGCACAAAGTTATATTGTCTCTTTGTTAGATAGTTCTTCAAATTCACTAATTTCAAATAGCTCACAAAGTTCACAAACAATAAATTACTCAGCTACATCAAGTGGTACTTATTACATAAAAGTCATTTCATCTGATGCAACATTATACGATGGAGGAGATTACAGTCTTAGTTTTACTCATACAACTACATCCACTAATGAATCCGAATCTAACAATACTTTATCTTCAGCAGATGGTATTTTTTTAGGAAGTTCAACTACAGGCCAATTAAGTGGGGGTTACAGCACTGAGATTGACTACTACAAAGTACTTGTTGGCGGCTCAGGGACAATAACAGTAGCCTTTGCTGATAGTGATACTAGTTCAGATGAAACTTATTCCTTGTTTAATGTTGGCATTTATGACGCCTCTGGCAATACATTATCCCTAAATTCCTTTGATGATAGTGGAACTTTAAAAGCGAGTTTTGATAGTGCAGGAACTTATTATA
>CACNFD010000041.1 GCA_902619615.1 uncultured SAR116 cluster alpha proteobacterium
AGCTTTCATAAACGTTGAAGACTATGATTATAAAGTAGGAACAAGTACTTCAACCACTGCGGATTCTGGTACAGTTTCTAAACTTACAATTAAAGCAACATTCTAATTGCTTTAGCTAAACTTATTAAAAGGCGACATATGTCGCCTTTTTTTGTTTCTTTTTTTCATTAATTATTTGATGTATTGTCAAATGCTGATAAAAGTTTACCATAAAGTCAAAAGGGTTTGTTAATGATTAAGTATATTATATTTATATATATATTAATTTTTATATCGTCGTGCTCAGGTAATAATGCCCCAATTCCAAATCCTATAACTGGAGAAAAAAAAGTCCCTGGAATGTTTTCTAAGGATTCTAAAAAAGGTATCTCTTTATCTGATATCTTGGACCCAAAATCATCTGCTGGTGAAGGTATCAATGTAAATGGATATTTATGGCGTGCATCATTAGATGTATTATCCATCGCTCCCTTAATTTCAACAGATGCACTTGGGGGCACTATTATCACTGATTGGTATACAAATGAAAATATTATTAATAAAAGAATAAAAATTACTGCATATATTAAGACTAGTGAATTACGATCTGATGGAATAAAAATAAATGTTCATGTTCAAAAATTTAAAAATAATTTTTGGTCTGAAACACACCTAGACGAAGAGCTTGCAAATCAAATTGAAGACAACATTTTGAATGAAGCTAGAAATTTAAGAATTAAATCTATGAAATAATTTTACTAATGAAATATAACCCTTCTTTAATTGAGAAAAAGTGGCAGAAAAAGTGGTCTGAGCTTGAAGCTTTTAAAGCTCAAATTAATTATAAAAAACCTAAATATTATGTTTTAGAAATGTTTCCTTATCCCTCTGGTGCCATCCACATGGGTCACGTACGTAACTACACCTTAGGTGATCTAATTGCACGTTATAAAAAGGCTCAGGGGTTTAACGTTCTTCATCCAATGGGATGGGATGCTTTTGGATTACCAGCTGAAAATGCAGCCATAGAAAATAAAACTCATCCATCAACTTGGACTTATTCAAATATTGAAAGTATGAGAATTCAATTAAAACAAATGGGGTTGTCTTATGACTGGGAAAGAGAATTAACAACTTGTGATCCTAGCTATTATAAATTTGAACAAAAAATGTTTTTAGATTTTTATAAAGCTGGCATCGCTTATAAAAAAGAGACATTAGTGAATTGGGATCCAATAGAACAAACTGTTTTAGCAAATGAACAAGTGGTTGATGGGCGAGGTTGGCGTTCAGGTGCTGAAGTAGAAAAGAAAAAAATGAAGGGATGGTTCCTAAAAATTTCAAATTTTGCAGATGATTTATTGAATGAAATAGATAATTTAAAAGATTGGCCAGATAAAGTTAAAATAATGCAAAAAAATTGGATTGGTAAAAGCTATGGAGCTAATATTAAATTTTCAATAAAAAACTCTTCGGATAAATTGGAGGTTTTTACTACGAGACCAGATACAATATTTGGGGCAACTTTTATTGCCATCTCACCTCAACATCCTTTAGCAAAAAAAATTGCTGAAAAAGATCCAAAAGCTTCTAATTTTATTAATTTTTGTGAAGGACAATCTTCTAAAGAAATTGATGTTGAAAAAGCAGAAAAACATGGATATGAAACAAATCTTTATGTTTATCATCCTTTTAATAAAAGAATCAGTTTAAAGATTTTTATAGCTAATTTTATTTTAATGGATTATGGGACAGGTGCAATTTTTGGTTGTCCAGCTCATGATCAAAGAGACTATGATTTTGCAATTAAATATTCTTTAAAAATTATACCAGTTATCAAAACTAATGAAGATCTCCCTTTTATTGGTGACGGGACTCATATCAATTCTGAGTTTTTAAATGGATTAAATACTGCAGATGCAATAAAATTATCTATAGAGAAACTAAGTAATCTGAATATTGGTAACGAGAAAGTAACTTATAGAATCCGTGATTGGGGTGTGTCTCGTCAAAGATACTGGGGGTGTCCTATTCCAATTATTTTTTGTGATAAATGCGGTGAATTGCCAGTACCAGAAGAACAATTACCAATTTCTCTGCCAAGTGATGTTGATTTTAATAAAAAAGGTAATCCTCTTGATTATCACCCAAGTTGGAAACACACGAAATGCCCAAAATGTAATAAAAACGCAACCCGAGAAACCGATACATTTGATACTTTTTTTGAATCAAGTTGGTACTTTGCAAGATTTACAGACCTTAACCCTTCAACAGCATTTACAACAGAAGCATTAAAATATTGGATGCCTGTAGACCAATATATTGGTGGTGTAGAACATGCAGTTATGCATCTTCTTTATTCGAGATTTTTTATGAGAGCATTAAAGCATGTAAATAGTCTTGATATCACAGAACCATTTACCTCTCTTCAGACACAAGGAATGGTTTGTCATCAAACCTATAAGACAGAAACTGAGCAATGGCTTTTTCCAAGTGAGGTAATGAAAAAAAATAATAATTACTATCATATAGACACTCAAGAACCTGTAATAGCTGGCAGAACGGAAAAAATGAGTAAATCAAAAAAAAATGTTGTTGACCCTCAACAAATTATAGAAACTTTTGGTGCAGATACCGCTCGTTTTTTTATGTTATCTGATTCACCACCTAACAGAGATATGGAATGGTCAGATTCTGGGGTAGAAGGTTCATGGCGTTTTCTTAATAAAGTTTGGAAATTTGTTACACATTTACCTAAAAATATAAATAAAGTTGAATTGCCAAATAATTTGTCGGAAAACAATAAAGAACTTTTAAGAATTATGAATACATCTATTAATGAAGTAACAAAAGCAATAGATGAGTTTCACTTCAATATTGCTGTTGCATCTGTGCGAAGTTTGTATAACTCAATCTCTTCTTATCAAATTAGCAACGAAGATGATTCAGCTGTAGTTTTTTATGTAACAAAAAATCTTTTAATTCTAATGAATCCGATGGTACCGCATTTAGCTGAAGAATTATGGCAAATTCTAGGTAATGAAAATATAATTGCAAATGAATCATGGCCTCAAGCTGAAAAAAGTTATATTGAAATAAATAATGTAAAAATACCAGTTCAAGTTAATGGAAAAGTAAGAGCAGTAATTGAAGTACCGAAGGATACAAATAAACAAGATTTAGAGGAAATTGCTTTGAATGAAAAAAATGTTTTAAAATTTTTGAACCATAATCCTAAAAAAGTTATAATTATACCTAATCGTATTGTAAATTTTGTAATTTAAATTGAGCATAATATGTATATTTTCGAAAGATTAATCTTAATTTGTTTCATTTTTTTTATTAATAATTGTTCTTTTAATAATGTAGAAAAAATTGAACAAACAAACAATTACTCTGTTCAAATTGAAACTCCTAATGATAAATACAACACTTATTTTAAAGAAAGTTTGAAACGTCTTTTTTATGAAACAAATAATAATACAGAGTTTTATGTATTGAAGGCTTCAATAACATTTCAATCTACTGAAACATTATCAGTCAGCGGCACCAATGTGCTAAAATCTACTAAAGCAAAAATTAATTATCAACTCGAGAATAAAAACACAAATAAAATTTTAAAATCTGGTTCAATCAGTACATTTCCTGCATTAAGTTCTTCTTCAACCTCTCTTTACAGCCAAGAAAAAAGCATAGACCATATTAAAGAAAGATTGACAAAAAGTGCAGTAAATTCACTTTATATGCATATAAATATTATAATGAGAAAATTAAATTGAAGATAAAGTCCAATTTTTTTGAAAACAACCTAAAAACTAACTCTAAAATTATTAATATCATTTTTTTATATGGCACCAATATAGGTTTAATTGACCTTTTATATGAAAAAACATTGGAAATTCTTGAAATAGATTCAAATGATCCTTTTAATTTTTCAAAAATAAATGGTGAAAACCTTAAAGACAATCCCACATTACTCTTTGATAATATTTGTACAGTAAATATGTTTTCAAATAGAAGATATATACTTTTGGATTTAAAATTTATTTCTATTACTAAAATTATAGAAAATATTATTATAGAAGCTGTAGATAAATTAAGTGATAACAATATACTTATAATAAAGGGAGGAAACTTAAAACAAAATTCTTTCATAAAACACTTTGAAAAAATTAATCAAGCTATTTTAGTTTCTTGTTATGAAGAAAATTCAGATACTATTTCTTCAGAAATATCTAATTTATTTTTGAAACATAAATTATATTTTGAAGAAGAATTTATAAAAGTTTTAACTCATAAATTTAGTTCTGACTCTCTTGCTAATAAAATAGAAATAGATAAGTTGGATACTTTTCTAACCAATAATAACAATGTTACAGAGGAAATGATTTTAAAACTTATATCAAATAAAAATGATCTAAATTTTAACAAAATTATTGAATTCTGCGCTAACGGTAATCCTAAAAGTGCTCTGTATTATTTTGAAAATTTTTATGAAAACCAGAGTACTACAATTACTATAATTCGAATGTTTGTGAACCATTTTAAACTAATCGAAAAAATTTTATTACTAGTTCATTCTAATAGCAGTTTGATTAATGTAATAGATAATTTGCGCCCACCAATATTTTTCAAAAGAAAAGAATTTATTATTTTTCAATGTAAGTTATGGAATATAAAATCTATTAACACTATACTAAGTAGATTAATTGAACTAGAACTGAAGTGCAAATTAAACATTTTGTCAGAAAAAACCTTATTATCTCAATTTATATTGTCAACCTCTGTGCTTGCAAAGAATAGAATTAAGTCTTAATTTTTTCGATGATGTAATTAAATTGTTTAAGATTATTACACTCTAGTTTAATATTTCCATTTTGCTTAAAAAAATCAAAATTTACATTGACTTTTAATCCAGTAATTTCAGTCAATTCATTTTCTAAATTTATAATATCTATATTTTTGTTACTTGGTTTAGAAGACTTTTTATATTCTTTTTTAATTAATTTTTCTACCTGTCTAGATGTAAGGTTCTTTTGTTTTATTATTTCTAAAAAGAAATCAATATCTTCATGACCTATAAGAGGCCTTACTTGTCCAATAGTAAGTTTTTTTTGTAATAAATATTTTTTTGCCATGTCCGTTAAATTTAGCAATCTTAATATATTGGCAATATATGAACGAGACTTACCAACAGCTTTTGAAATATCTTCTTGTGTGTAGTTGAATTTTTTTAATAGTGTTTGATAGCCTTCTGCTTCTTCAATAGGGTTTAATTCTGATCTTTGAATATTTTCTACCAATGATAATTCAGCAACTTTTTGATCATCTATATCATCTCTAATAATTGCAGGAATCTCATGAATTTTAGCAAGTTGACATGCTCTCCATCTTCTTTCTCCTGCGATAAGAAAATATTCATCATTTGAGTTTTTTACAGGTTTTAAAATAACTGGCTGTATAATACCTTGGTTCTTTATTGAACTTGAGAGAGACTCTAGCTCTATCTTGTCAAAAATTTTTCTTGGTTGCCAAGGACCAGGTTTAATAAATTCTATTGGAATCATTTTAAGATTTTCTGATTTTTTTTCTACCTCTTCACCCAAAAGACTAGATAGACCGCTTCCAAGTCCTATTGTTTTGGTCTTTTTCTTTTGTTTCATTTTACATCTTTCTCTTGATTGATAATTTCACCTGCTAATGAGGCATATGCTTGTGCACCTGAACAAGATATATCATACATTAAAACAGGTTGACCATAACTAGGAGCTTCGGAAATTCTAACATTTCTTGGGATAACTGTTTTAAAAACTTTATCATTAAAATGATTTTTAACATCATTAGATACCATCTCACAGATTTTATTTCTCTTATCATACATTGTAAGAAGAATCCCTTGTAATTTTATATCACTATTGAAATTTTTTTTTATAGATTCTAGGGTCTTCATAAGTTGTGTTAATCCCTCCAAAGCATAAAATTCTGTTTGCAAAGGTACTATTAAACTTTTTGCTGCACACAATGCGTTTAATGTAAGTAAACCTAATGATGGTGGACAATCGATGAAAATATAATCATAATCTTGACTAATTTCATTAATAATGTTTTTAATTTTA
>CACNFD010000042.1 GCA_902619615.1 uncultured SAR116 cluster alpha proteobacterium
TTAATTTGGCATTCAATTTGCACAAGTCATGGCAATACGAATAATTTTATGAGTTTTTACAAAATGGATACAATTAAAGATCAATTATCTTTTTATTCATCAGCTTTACAACTGAGGGGAAGGCGCAACAATATTTTAGCTTCAAATATAGCTAACGCTGCAACACCTAATTATAAGGCAAGAGATATTAGCTTTGAAGATGAAATAAGAAAATTTGATAATAATGGTCCAATTGCCACAACGCACAATAAGCACATTGTTCAAAATTCTAGAAAATCAATACACGAAACATCTTATAGGGAACCATTAATAACATCCTTGGATGGAAACACGGTGGAGCTTGCTGTTGAGCAAATGCAGTTTGCAGAAAATTCTATGAGATACACTACTACAGTCAATTTTCTCAATGGAAAGATTAATAAAATTATCTCAGCAATAAAGGGTGAATAATGGATATTAAATCAGTTTATGACGTTGCGGGTAGAGCCATGGCAGCCCAACTGGTTAGGTTAAATACAGTTGCATCTAATCTTGCTAATGCTGGTTCTACAACAGGAGATCCAAAAACAACTTACAAACCACTAAAAGCTATTTTTGAAACTCAATACAGTGATTTAGTTAAAAAAAATGGGGTTGCTACTGTTGACGCTGTTGAAGTTAAGGAAATAGGTAGAGAACCAATTAAACAATATATGCCTCAGCATCCAGCAGCTGATCCGCAAGGATACATTTATAAGGCTGCTGTAAACGTAGATGAAGAAATGGTCGATATGTTAGAAGCGTCAAGGCAGTATCAAAACAACGTAGAAGTTATCTCAACTTTGAGAGCTTTGACTTTGAGAACTATCAATATAGGTAAATAAGGAAATAAAATGTCTGAAATTAATTCATCAAACCAGTCACTTACAAAAATATTAGATAAATTGGGTATAAACTCTTCAAAAGAAAAATTTGCACCTAAAGAAACTAAAGATCAACTTGGTCAAGAAGATTTTTTAAAACTTATGACAACACAGTTGCAAAACCAAGACCCTTTTGCACCGGTTGATAATGCTGATTTCATAGCTCAAATGGCACAGTTTTCAACAGTGACAGGTATAACTTCAATGGATCAAACAATGAAGTCTGTAAGTCAACAATTGTCAGAGATGAGAATAGCTTCTACAACACAATTGATGGGACATTCAGTTTTAGTTCCTGGTAAGTTTGCAAGACCCAACAAGGATGGAATTATTAGCGGTGTAGTAGATTTACCTGATACAGCATCAAACCTAAATATTATATTTGAAAATAGTGAAGGTGAAGTTTTGCATCAAGACACATTAGGAATACAAAAGGCAGGTTTAGTAGGTTTTGAATGGAAAGATTTACCAGAAGATATTAAAAAGTCAGGTACTCCAATAACAATTCGGGCTTTTACTGGTAATACAGGTGACACTGGTGAGTTGCCAACACAGGTTTTTGCTCATGTTTCAGGTACTTCAAAAACTGAAACAGGAGTAATGTTAGAGGTTGAGGATTATGGAACAATTGATCCTTCTCAAGTTGTAAGATTTAAGAATTAAAGATTTATAATATATTAGGAGAAATTAGAGATGTCATTTTACACCGCTCTTACAGGATTAAACGGATCACAAGCAGATATTTCAGCTACTTCAAATAACATAGCGAACGTTGCAACAACGGGTTATAAAAGAAGTAAAGCTGAATTTGGTGATATTTTTGCTACCTCTCCACTCCAAAACGCTTCATCTTCTATTGGATCAGGAACAATTTTGAAAGGTATTAAACAGCAATTTACTCAAGGAAACGTATCATCATCGCTTAATGCTCTAGATATGGCTATTTCAGGTCAGGGATTTTTTGCATTAAAACCGTCATTAACTACAAACCAAACCGTTTATACTAGAAACGGATCATTTTCAGTTAATAACGACAGATTCGTTGTAGACTCTGCTGGGCAATTTGTTTTAGCGTTACCTGTGTCAGATGATGGTTCCGTGCAAGGTGGTGAAATTGTAGATGCAAAACCATTGAAGTTAGAATTAGAAGCAGGTGAAGCAAAGAAAACTGATAATTTAGAATTAGCTGTTAACTTGCCAGCATCTTCTACAGTATTTGAATCTGCCGCAGATTTTGATCCTAAAAATCCTGCTACATTTAATTCATCAACTTCTGTTACAATTTTTGATAACTTGGGTAATCCAGTTATTGCAACTGCCTTTTTTATAAAAACACAGGCTGCATCTGGAGATAATGTAACACATAAATATCAAACTAAATTTATTGTTGATGGTAGAGAAGTTCAACCATCACTAACAGAAGCTATTTCACCTACTGGACAGACATTAGTTGTAGATCGTTTTGGTCAAATCATTCCAATTAATGAAAAGCCCCAGATTATTTCTGTTGCTCAGACACAACCATTGTTTTTTTTAGATGATTTATCTAACAAGACAGTTTCAAAAGCAGCAACTGTTGAATCAACAGTTTTAGAGGATGCTGCTTTTACAGCAACAGCTCCTTCCATAACTGTGGTAACTGATCCATTACAGTATTACACTACTTACGAGGCAAACCCTACTCTAAATAAATCTACATATTGGGGTAAAGACTTTTTGACAGTTCGTGTAGACGATACAACTGGTAGTGCGGCTTTTAAAAGTATTGATATAAGACCAGGTACTTATACAGCTACTACTCTTGCATCAGAAGTTCAAAGAGCTATAAACGCAGGCTTATCAGACGATTCAAAATTAGCAATTGACCCAGTGACAGATGGTAGTTTTTCAATTCAGTTTAACCAACTTGACAACAATGACGAAATTCAAACCTTAACTGCAATTAATGTTGATTTAATGAAAGATAGTTTTGTAACTGAAAAGATTTTTTCAACTACCAATGGTATAGAAAATGTTGCATCACCAAACTTTACTAGAGAAGAGTTTCTTGCTCATGCACAATTAAGAATAAACGATGCTCTCAATAGAGCAGCAGTCTCTTCGGATGGAAATACAAATAATTCCTCAACTTACGGTGTTAGTTCACAACTATTCAATAGAGTAACTGGAAAGGCTCTAGCAGGTGCTATAAAAGAGACTGAAGTTTTAAGCTTTAATTATAAACATCCTACTACAGATTTGACAGATGAAAATAACGTAACTACTGAAGAAAAGTTTTTACTTCATAGTTATTATAATTCTTCTCCAACATTAAAGGTATTTGACAAAGCTGTAGATGTTGTTGCTGTTAGTGGAAACACCATGGTACAAGATGCCAGTGGTACATTAAAAGTATACATCAATGATACAACAAATACCATAAGCTCAACTAGTTTTCCAACTGAAGTATTTTTAGCCGGTGAATTTGATACTACTGCGTCAACTGTAAATAACTTAAAATATAATGGTGCAAAATTTTCTGTGTCAAGTGCTGGAACGGATGCAAATGGTAATGAATTTTTAAATCTTAAGTCTGATTCAACTGCGGCTATAAATATCACTGATACCAAAATAAAAGTACTATATTCTGAGTCTAAAGATATTTCTGCCCAATTTGAGGGTGGTACAGAGGTGTTCTCTGGTCAAACTGAACATTTTGGTAGTAATAGAATTGTATTAAAAGAACTTAACAAACACTCTTACCTAAATAAAAATGTGCAACAGCCAAACACGCTTCTAAATGGTGCTATAAATGATAGTGTAACAACACTTACAGTTGACACAACTGAGGGTTTTCCTTCAAGTGGTACTTTGCTGATAGGTTCAGAACAAATGACATATACTGGTACTACTGCCACAACTTTCACAGGTGTTACCAGAGAGGTTAATTCTACTACAAAAGCTAGTGCTCTTGATGATGCATCAGTTAAATTAGTAAATTTCACTGACGGAATTATGAGTGGCTTCACAGATGTTCTAAGGAACACTACACTTACGGCTGTACCAGCTACTGCTGGAAGAACTGCAGGAACTGCTGGAACTAACGTCATATATGAGAGAACCGCGGCTGGTGCAACTAACTCAAACCTTCTTACAGTTGATGGTGGAACTAAGGGTATAAGGGTAGGGGATAGAGTTGTAGGAGCGGGTATTACTGCTGGTACTAGAGTTACTGCTATAACTAGTGAGACACAAGTACAACTAAGCGCAAATCCTAATGAAGCATTAACAGCTGCTTCTGCTACAGCAGCAGGCTCCAAGGTAGCTTTTTTAGCAAGTAATCACACCACAGGAACAGGTACTGCTAATCAGACAGGTTTAACTGTCACAGATGCTACAAATATTGCCGCGGGTGACTTAGTCTTTGGTACGAATATACCTGATGGTACAACAGTCGCTTCTATAAGTGGAAATTCAGTTGTGTTAAGTGCAAATATAGCTGGAACTGGTATTGTGGGAGGCGAAGTTAGTTTTGTTGATGCTGATGGATTAGGTGCCTCAGTTGAGAATAGTGCACAAGTTGCTGTTGGTGCTACTATTATTGCCGTTGATGCAAATACTAATATTTCAGTTGGAGATGTTGTTGAAGTTGCTGGTGTAACAGTAGGGACAACAGTTACAGCTATAAACGGTGCAAATATCACAATAAGTGCTGCCACAACAGCAATTATACCTGTTGATACACAAATTACATTTTTACCACCTGACTCAGAAACATTAACAGTCGGTACAACTGCAGGATTTACTGATGCTACAGCAGACGCACCTGGAAAAATTAAATTAGGTGACGAAATAATTACTTATACTGGTAAAACAGCAACAACGCTCACTGGAATAACTAGAGGTGTTGACAACAGTGAAAGCAAATCTCTACCAGCAACAACAACTACTGTAAGCTTATTTGATAGTGTAGAAAATCTTGGATTATCTTCTAGGAGTACTAATGTAGGCGCCCAGCTTACAACAACTGCCACCACACTTACAGTTGACTCAACTGCTGATTTTGAAGATAACGGTTTTATCAGAATTGGTAATGAACTCATTGCATATACTGGTAAAACAGCAACTAGTTTTACTGGCTTAACGAGAGGTGCTGGTGGAACAACAGCTCTTCAGCATGAAATAGATGCTGTTATTATACAAGATGTGTCAAGTACCGATGATTGGGTTGATGAGAATGATCCTGCTTTAAGAATAGCTTATGACTTTTCAGCTCAAAATTTTACTCTACAAGGTATTCCATCCAAAATAGGAACATCTACTTCAAGTAAAATGTTTTCTTTTTCTGCATTTGGTCCTGGAGAGGGTAATCAAGCAAATGCTATTGGTTTGAAAACATTAAGTAATAAAGCATCTTCAAATATTGGAGGAGGTGCAGTTTTAAAAGCTGAATCAGTTTTATTTACAGGTGACCAGATAGCTGCAGATACTCAGCAGGCTTTTGGGGTAGAGGTATCTTACAATAACCTTACAAGAAAATTTAGCATTGCTAGTGGATCAACTGGTGAAAGTATACCCGCAAATTCTGCTGTTGGTGTTGGAGATGCTGGTCAAGCATCATCAAAT
>CACNFD010000043.1 GCA_902619615.1 uncultured SAR116 cluster alpha proteobacterium
GAATGTTTATGATCTTGTTGCTAATAAGACGAAATATGAGTTCAATGACTTAGGCTTACAAAAAGTAAAACAAAACCAGTTCTATGCTTATGATTTGTTGTTAGATCCATCACAAAGGAGAAAGCTTAAGACCCAATCATCGAATACCAAGTTAATAGCCATGGTAGGGGGTGCCATAGCTGCCGTCTTCATAGGTTTATTTTTCTCTGGGGTGTTGGATACACAAACTAAATTAGATAAAGATAGTGCTGTTTCATCATTATCTATTCCTACTATTTTAGTTTATCCATTCGAAGATTTATCAAATACAGATAATACTAAAGGTATTAGTCCTGCCTTAACAGAAAGTATGATCTCAAGCCTTTCTAAATATATTGGCATAAGAGTTTTATCTGGTACTACTAGTCAACATGCAAAAAAAAATAACTATTCAGAAACACAATTTAGAGATGAATATAACGCTGATTATGTAATAAAAGGATCTATTCAGACTATTGTAAATCAATCTCGTATTAATCTTCAATTAGTTGATTTAAAGCAGAATAAAGTAGTTTGGTCTGATAAAGAGGAATTTGATTTAAAAGATATTTTTAAAGTTCAAGATAATATTGGAAATAAAATACTAAAACATCTCCAAATAAAAGTAGTTACAGGATCTACTGGTGATGCATATGCAAAAAGAGTAAAAAATATTCAAAATTTGACTTTGGTTTTAAACTCGCGTGCTGAGTGGAGAAAATATACAATAGATGGTCATAAAAAATATGTTGAATATCAAGAACAATTAAGAAAGAATTTAGGACCAAAATCACCAGCCATATATAACGGTATGGCATGGGAAATTTATCAAAGAATAAGGCTTGGTTTATCAAAAGATAAAAAAAGCGATTTAAAAAAATTAGTAGAATATTCTAAAGCTGATGTTGCTGCTTTTAAAGATCCAGGAGCATATGCATTAAGAGCTTTGGTTGAATTTCGTTATGTTTCGAAAGATTGTAAAAAATCTAAATCATTTTTAAAGAAAGCTATTGATGCAGGTGGTTCAGTAGACGCTTTTTCAATTGCTGGTTCAATATACAAAAGATGTTCGGATTTAAAATCAGCAATTTCTTTTTACAACAATGCATTGCTATTAGCTCCAAATGACAATGGATTTTTTATAACTAAAAATTTACTTGCTGCTTATTATCAAAATAATGACTTAGATTCGATCGAACGTATAATAGTACCAAAATTAAATGTAAAAGATATTGATCCAGTAATGCTGGGGTTTTATTCGTATGTTCTTTTAGCTAAAGGAAAAGATGAGGATGCCAAAAAATTTTTTTTGAAAGCAAAAGAAATAGGATTGACGCGAAAACGTCTAAGTTTATTTGTTAATTATAAAAAAGTATTAGATGAATTTATTGAAAAGTTAAAACCGCTAGGAAGTTTAGACTAATTACTTAATCACCAATAGCTATTCCCTCTCTTCTATGGTCAGATCCTCCGTATAATTTATTATTAATATGAATTATATTTAAACCAGACGAGAAATTTCTTAACTTAACTTTATATTTCATATCCTCTAATGAAGGCAACAGTTTACTCATAATAGTATTTTTCTCTAAATAATAAGTTCCAAATTTATTTATTCCATGAACTACCGATGCAGCTTCCTGGGCATTTTTTCCCCAATCAATCATTGAAATTATAGCATTTACAACATATCCAATAATATTACTTCCTCCAGGACTTCCCAAAATATAAACAGGTTTATTATCTTTTAATATTATAGTAGGGGCCATAGATGATCTCGGCCTTTTACTAGGTTCAATACTATTAGCTACTTTTTTTCCATTTTTGAATGATTTAAATGAGAAATCAGTTAACTCATTATTCAGCAAAAAACCACCATCTGTCATTAATCTAGAACCAAATCCATTTTCAATCGTAGTAGTCATTGATAATGCATTTCCATACTGATCTACTATTGAAATATGCGATGTTGATTGGAGTTCTATTGAATTATCTGCACTCCATTTTATTGATAAATTAGTTGTCAACTTGCCAGGTTTAATTTTCTTAAGTTTAATTTTTCTGTCTAATAATTTTGAGCGTTCTTTCAAGTAGTTATAGTCTATTAACTTTTTAACTGGGACATCTATAAAATCACTATCAGCTATATAGATAGATCTATCCGCAAAAGCTAATCTTGAGGCATCTCCTATTATTCTCCAAGTCTCAGGATTTTTAGGTCCAAGTTTTGAAATGTCAAAATTTTCAATCATTCCTAGAATTTGAGCAATTGTTATAGCTCCTGATGAAGGAGGTCCCATTCCACATACTTGATATCCTCTATAATTTGAACAAATGGGCTTTCTTTCTATAACCTTATAATTAATCATATCTTTAATAGATAAAACTCCAGGATTATGACTGGCATTATTCACAGTTGAGACAATATCATTCGCAATATAACCATTATAAAAAACTTTCGATCCATTTTTTTCAAAAGCTTTAAGAGTATTTGCATAATTTTTATTAAAATGAATGTCACCGGATTCTAGTGACATACCATTGGGTAAAAAATATGATTTAGTTTTCAAAAACTTACTTAATGATGTACTACTTTTTTTTATAGAAGAGCTAAGTTTATTTGAAATTACAAAACCATTATTTGATAAATTAATCGCATCATCAAATAATAAAGACCACTTAGTTTTACCCCATTTTTTATACGCCATTTCAAGTAAGGCTGGAGTACCAGGTGTGCCAACTGATTTTCCACCTACAACGGCATCAAAAAACCTTAATGGGTTTCCGTTAATATCTTGAAATACATTTTCCTTAATTAGTAATGGCGCTGTTTCACGACCATCAAGAGTTGTAACTTTTTTAGTTTTATTATCAAAATAAACTAGAAATGCGCCACCACCAAGACCAGAGGATTCAGGTTCCACTAAACCTAAGACCAATTGAGCTGAAATCATTGCATCTGCAGCTGTCCCCCCATTTTTAAGTATTTTAGCAGCAGCCTCAGAAGCTTGGGTATTTGCTGTGACAACCATCCATTTATCAGAAATTACTGGTTTACCTTCTTTTTTGAATTTCAGATATTTATTTTCTGAGTTTAAATTGTAATTTTCTGATTTCTTTAGATCAGATTTTTGATTTCCAGACGCTAAAATTGGTATAAATAAAAATAAAATAGTTAAAATTTTAATAAAATACATAATTAATTTTCTAGTTATTCAAATCTAAGAATTTTTGTTTTTCTATCCATTTTTGCATAATGAAGCCAATTACAACCATTCGTATAACCTTATCTTTTTCGTACACGTAACTTTTAATTACAGAATAAGCCTTTGAAGATAAATCATTTTTAAAATAAAATTCTGCTTCTATTAACAAACCTTTGTCTTGTAAATATTTTTGAGTTTTAGATAGTAATGATTGAAGAACTCTTTCCTCAGATAATTTACTGAGTTTAATATACATTATTTCAAGAAAAAAAGGCCAGTGGGCCAAGTGTCTCCACAAAGTTGCTACATGAGAATTTTTTCCATTTGGCGCGCATATACTGTTAACATTACGTACTAACTGCCAAATATTGGGTTTTATTTCTTCTTTTTTTTGGAGTTTTTGTAGTACAGGCCAAACTATCTTTTTTTTGTTATTTTTTGGGATCTTTAAGCAACTTGGAAAATTTTGTTTGATAATTGAGTGCAATACAACCATATTCATCCCATTTGAACGGTTATATGCTTTTAAAATAACCAAAATTTCTTCCCAATTTTTAGGGGTAAGTCTACATTTTGAAAGTTCATCATCTGTAAATTTCGGCAGTAAAGGAAGTTTAATTTCTTCAATAATTTCTTTTAGTTTATTTTCAGGATTCTGTGTTTCATAGATTGGTCTAGCAATAGTCCAAATTTTTTTTAAACTATCATCAATCTCTGCCAAACCTCTCCATATAGATGTTATAAGTGGAATATTCATGGTCTCTCTAATATCTTTGAAAATTTTTGCAGTTTCTCCAATAGCTTCTTTTTCATCTATAACTGAAACTGGGTCATAAGAAATATCAGAATTCATTTTAAATTATACAATTACATTTTAATTATTATTTAATCTTACTTCATTTGAAAATGGACCAAGGACAGGAACTTCTCCCTCAACAGTTCCCCTAATCATTGCTCTTCTATACTTAGCGTAATCATAGGGAATTACCCTATGTAACAACACTCTATTATCCCACATGATAAGATCATTTTTCTGCCAATTATGAGTATAACAAAATTTAGTCTGGCTAATATAATTAACAAGCCATTTATGCAACTCTTTACCTTGTTCCAGACTCTTTCCACCAATTTCTAGACTCGTATTAGAAGTAAAATAAAGAGATTTTCTAAAGTTTCTGTCGGGATGAACTCTTACTATAGGGTGAGTTACGGGTGGAAAGTTAGATTTTTCTTCATAAGTAAGTTCTGGAAGGCCAGGTTCTAACCTTCTAATATCATTGTAAGAGTGAACTTGGTGTAATGGTTCTAAAAGAATTTTTTTATCTTTAGGTAAATGATCATATGCTAACAACATATTTGAAAACTGAGTTTGCCCCCCTTCTGCTTTAGGGGGTAAAGTTTCTTGACCATAGAGTATAGAAAAAATAGATGGTAAATATCTGTAAGAGCTATCTGTATGCCACCTTGAATTATTTTTTTGGAGAATAACTCTTTGGTCATCAGGATCTAAATGTTCGCCATCTTCAGAAACATTAGAAACATTAAATATTTCTATTTTTCCCTTAGTTTTATCTTTTTCTGGATAGGCCTCTAGTTTACCAAAGTTTTTTGTAAAAGTAGCAAGTGTATCCCCATCTAATTTTTGATTTTTAAAGCATATGAAATGTCTATCTTGAATAGTTTTTTTAAGTAAATTTAATTCATCATAACCAATTTTTTTTGAGCAATC
>CACNFD010000044.1 GCA_902619615.1 uncultured SAR116 cluster alpha proteobacterium
TACATTAAAGAAGTAAAGAGGTTTACGAGTGTGTTTTTACAAACTATTACAGCCCCAATGGTAACTACTTTACTTTTTGTAATTGTGTTTTCAATTGCGATTGACAGAAATGCTGGATTTCATCAGGTTGAGTTTATAACATTCTTGGTTCCAGGATTAATTATGATGAGTGTTATCCAAAATTCTTTTGCAAATGCTTCTTCAGCTTTTATGACTGCAAAAGTCCAAGGATCTATTGTGGACTTATTAATGGCTCCTTTAGGGCCAATAGAAATTTTAATTGCTCATACTTTAGCTAGCGTCACAAGAGGATTATGTGTTTTTACAGCTTCTTTTTTATTGTTATGGATTTTAGGAATCATAAATTTTCCTAAAAATATTTTTTGGATGATGTTGTATTTAATTCAGGGAGGTATCACATTGGCCATAATTGGACTACTTGCTGGCATATGGGCTCAAAAATTCGATCAATTATCAATAATTTCAAATTTTGTTATTCAACCACTAGCATTTTTATCTGGCACTTTTTATTCAATTGAAAGACTGCCTGAATCTCTAAAAATTTTAGCTTATTGTAATCCATTTTTTTATGCTATTGATGGGTTAAGATTTAGTTTTATTGGATTAAGTGACGCATCTCCTATATTGGGAAGTTCAGTTTTACTTTGTTGTAACTTTGCACTAAGTATATTTGCTTGGTATATACTAAAAACAGGTTATAGGCTCAAGTCTTAGCTAAAATAATTTTGGAAATCTAGAATGAATAAAATTCAAAAAATCGCTGGTGTTTTATCAAGTCAAGAAATTTTAGAATTGATTCATAAAAACGTAATTAATAGTGAAAATGGCATTGAAAAAGATCTAATCCAACCAGCCTCTATAGATTTAAGATTAGGTATAAAAGCATGGAGAGTGCCAGCCTCCTTTCTTCCAGGTAAGGGAAATAAGGTATCTAGTAGATTAAAAGATCTTGCAATGCATGAATTTAGTCTAATAGATGGTGCTGTTTTAGAATGTGGATGTGTGTATATCGTCAAGTTGTTAGAAAACGTAAGTTTGACTGAGGATTTAACAGGGATTGCAAATCCAAAAAGTTCTACTGGAAGACTGGACGTTTTCACTAGGTTAATTGTTGATGGTGCAATGGAATTTGAAGAAGTTCCAGCTGGATATCAGGGACCTTTATATGCAGAAATATCTCCTAGGACATTTTCTGTTTTAGTAAGAACTGGTTCTCGACTTAATCAATTAAGGTTAAAAAGAGGACAGTCATTTACTTCAGATAAGGAAATGGAAATATTGCAAGAACATGTTGGATTGGTTAGAAATCAAGATAATATCAATCTTCTTGATAAAATAAAAAATGGTGTTCCGTTATCTGTAGATTTAATTGGTGAAAATGGTTTGATTGGCTACAAAGCGAGAAAACATTCTATGCTTATAGACATCGATAAACCAAATCATTATAAACGTGAATTGTTTTGGGAAAAAATAACTGTAGAAGATCTTTTATACCGAGGTGGTGATTATAAGAATAAAAACAAACAAGGAAGTTTAATACTCAGCCCTGATGCATTCTACATATTAGCTAGTAAAGAATACGTTTCTGTTCCGTCAAAGTATGCTGCAGAGATGAGAGCCTATGATACCAAGGTTGGTGAATTTAGAGCTCATTATGCTGGCTTTTTTGACCCTGGATTTGGTTTGACAGAACTTGGTGCTTCTAAAACCAAAGCAGTGTTGGAGGTAAGATCTCATGATGTGCCTTTTTTAATAGAACAAGACCAGACAGTCTGTAGACTTGTTTATGAACCAATGGCAAATGTACCAAGTATCTTGTATGGTGAGGTTGGAAGCTCAAATAATTATCAAGCTCAAGGACTAAAATTAGCTAAGCATTTTATTTAAAATTTCTTATTTATTTCTTTTTAATAATTATTGTATATTCTTATAAATTTATGAAAGTTTCAGTATGACAATAAGCCCATCTATAATGACAACATATGGAAGAATAGACATTGCCTTTACACATGGTGAAGGTAGTTATTTATTCTCTGAAGATGGAAAAAAATATCTTGATTATGCTAGTGGTATAGCTGTTAATGCATTTGGACATTGTCACCCAAAATTGGTGGAGGCTTTAAAAGATCAAGCCTCCAAATTATGGCATACATCTAATCTATACAGGATTCCAGAACAAGAAACGGTTGCAGAAAAACTTGTAGAAAATTCATGTGCAGATAGAGTATTTTTCTGTAATTCTGGTGCTGAAGCAACTGAGGGTGCAGTTAAAGTTGCAAGGAGATATGCATGGGCAAATGGTGAAAAAGATAGGACAGAAATTATTTGTGCTACAGGAGCCTTTCATGGCCGAACTTTAGCAATGTTAGCTGCAAATGACAGACCATTATTCAGAGAAGGATTTGGACCATCTGCCCAAGGTTTCACTCATGTTGAATGGGGGGATATTAAAAGTTTAAAAAATAAAATTGGAGAACATGTTGCTGCTATTTTAGTTGAACCTGTTCAAGGAGAAGGTGGAGCTAGAAAAGCTCCTGAAGGATATTTAAAATTACTAAAAGAAATAGCTGCTGACAATGGATCCTTATTAATTTCAGATGAAGTCCAAATTGGTATGGGTAGGTCGGGTACTTTATTTGCTTATCAACAAGAAAATATTGAACCAGATATCATAGCGCTTGCTAAGGGTCTTGGTGGTGGGTTCCCTGTAGGAGCAGTCATGGCAAAAGCTAAAGTGGGTGATGCAATGATACCAGGCACTCATGGAAGCACATTTGGTGGAAATCCTCTAGCAATGCGATCAGCCAATGCTGTTCTGGATCTTCTTCTAGAGGATGATTTTCTTAAAAACTTAAGGGAAAAGATTATTTATTTAAATAATAAAATGGATGCCTTAATAAGTAATGACAAGAGGGAATATTCAGTAATATTAAGTAAAAAAGGCTCAGGGATGTTGCGTGGTTTTCAGTTAAAAGAAAATGTTGCTGCAGGAGATTTTGGGAATATTTCAAGAGAAAAAGGCTTATTACTTGTTGGTGCTGCAGAAAATACTATTAGATTACTTCCACCACTTAATACCTCTAAAGAAGAAATAGACCAAGCTTTTGAAATTTTGAGTGAAGTTGTTAAAGAAATTAAAAAAAAATAAAACATTATGCCTAATTTCATAGATTTGAAAGATCTAACAAAAGATCAACTTATTCATTTAATTTCATTATCATTAAAATGGAAAAAAACTAATTGTGCTAAATTTATGACAGATAAAAATGTTGTTCTTATTTTCGAAAAACCCTCTCTAAGAACTCGTATATCTTTTGAAGTAGGAATAAATCAATTAGGAGGCAAAAGTTATCTTTTAAATGAAAAAGAAATGCAATTAGGCGAAAGAGAGACTGTCGAAGATACTGCAAGGGTTCTTGAAAGATATGCTGATATGGTAATTATAAGATGTTTTGGACATGATCAATTAATCAAGTATGCAAACATATCTAATGTTCCAGTAATTAATGCTCTAACTGATTTTAGTCATCCATGCCAAGTTGTAGCAGATTTAGTTACAATTAAAGAACATCTAAATGATTTTGCAAATAAAAAAGTTTCTTGGTTTGGTGACTGTAATAATGTTTTGCAAAGTTGGATAGAGGCTTCTGTTTTACTTAATTTTGAATTAAAAATTGCTTGCCCTGAGGGTGTAAAACCAGATGAAAAAATAATATCATGGGCTCTTGAAAGAAATAATAATATAATTATTACACATAATCCTCAGGAAGCCGCAGAAGGTGCTAATTGTATCATTACTGATACATGGAGATCAATGGGTGATAAAAATCCATTTCCAGAAGAAAAATTCTTGCCATTTCAAGTCAACAAAAAAATATTAGAATTAGCTGACAAAAATGCTATTTTTATGCATTGTTTACCTGCTTACCGAAATAAAGAGGTAAGTTCTGAGGTATTAGAGGGAAGTCAATCTGTTGTATTTGATGAAGCTGAGAACAGACTACATGCACAAAAAGCAATTATGCATTTTTGTATAAAATAAAAAATTTGAGTAACTTAAATTTCTGAAATGACTTTGAATAATCACGTAATTCCATTCCAATTAGGTAATAATAAAGTAAGAGGTAATATAGTAAGACTTGAAACTGTTGTATCTGAAATATTAAAGCGCCATCAATATCCAAATAATGTAGAAAGTTTATTAGCTGACACGCTCACAATTACCGCATGTTTAGGTTCTAGAATGAAGCATGATGGAATTTTTACTATTCAAGCTAAAGGTACAGGAGATGTTCATACTTTATTTTCTGATATAACAAGCGATGGATTTATTAGGGGTTATGTTGGTTTAAATTCGGATTTTGAAAATATAGAAAGTAACTTGAATTCTTTAATGGGTTCAGGACATGTTTCATTTACTTTAGATCAAGGAAAATATACTAAAAGATATCAAGGTATAGTTTCTCTTGATAAACCCTGTATTTCTAAATTAACTGAACTTTATTTTAATAATTCTGAACAGTTAGAAACAAAATTTCTTACTTTTAACTATTTTGATATTGATAAAAATAATAGGAAAAATTTATTCTCAGCAGGACTTATAATGCTCCAAAAAATGCCTGATGAAAACAACTTTGACGAAGAAACTAATGAAGAATTTTGGAAAAACTCATTGA
>CACNFD010000045.1 GCA_902619615.1 uncultured SAR116 cluster alpha proteobacterium
TAGGTCTAAGTTTAGCTTCTCAATTTTTTTTGACTGTATTTTATCATCAACTTTCCATTGTAAGCTGTATTTAAATGCTTGATGGATATAATTTATAATTTTATTTTGTGTTTTTTTATTTAGTCGTTTAATTGAAAAAACTCTTGATAGAGCTGTTTCTCTATTATAAATCCATTGATGAATTAATTCTTGATGGTTTACCAAAAATGAAGCCATACCTAAACCCGTAGCATTACCAACTCCTAAATGTTTTGTCAGGTGTTTGGAAAGAATTACAGATTTTTTACCTCCTTTTTTTTTAGCAAGAAAATTAATTAATTCTATTGAAAAATATCTAACAAGATACACAGTCAACATTTCTGCCTGAAAAGGTTTTTGTAAAAAGATATGTCCGTTGGTTTTAGAAAAATCTTCTATCCCAAATTTACCATTGCCATATACTGCAGTAGTTCTAACCAGGTAACCTACATCATTGATAAGTTTTTCAGATGGTTGTTTTCCAATTGATAAATCATTTAACACTTTTTCAAATATTCTTTGAGATTTATTAGCTCTACTTAAAGTCAACTGTTTTGAATTATGTCTTCCTGCTTCTTGTATCTCCAAATTTTTTGATAATTGATTTAATTCTTGATTATTAGGCACACCTCTAAAAAGTGAGAAAGTCATATCCCATTTCTCAGCAATAACTCTATCAGTTCTCTCTTCATCACTTATTGAATGACAAAAGATTACAAGTGACAAAGTTTCTTTTTTCAAAGCTATTTTAATAATAGCACTTCCAATTCCACTATTATCAATATCCCATTGGTAAATTTCTATTTTACTTTTTTGATACTTAAGATCATCAATAAGACGCCTTGTGAAAGATAGACGTGTTTGATGAAAGCTTCCTAATCTATCAAGTTTCATAACTGTTGAGGGTGGTCTTATAGGATGATTAAAGTCTAAATTTATTTTAGTGTTTTGAAAGCTCATCTTTTAAACTGACCTAAATGATTTCTTGAAAAAATTTAACCAATTTTTACCTTTAATTTTATCAACTTCTTCTTCATTAAAACCAATATTTTTTAACCCAATTATAATATTATGCCAGTCTCTATTATCTCTGAACCAGATTGGCATATTAGGAAAACCTGGATTAGACGCAGAACCTTCACCATAGTCTATTTCTTTTGTCCATTTACCCACTCTCATCCATTCGACGATTCTGTCAGGTTGATCTTGGCATAAATCTGAACCAAATCCTACATGATCTATTCCCATTAAATCAACGGTTCTTGCTATCATTGAACAGAAATCTTCTAACTTACAACTACTACTATTATTTAGATGATGTGGGTAAAGTGAAAATCCTAAAATGCCATTACTTTCAGCTAGTTTGGATAAAATATTATTAGATTTATTTCTTTTGGCAGAATGCCAAAAAGACGGGTTGGCATGACTAATAACAATTGGTCTTTCGGACAACTCAATAGCATCCAGAGTTGATTTTTCAGAAGAATGAGACATATCAACAACCATTCCCACTCTGTTCATTTCTTTTATTACTTCTTTACCCATTCTTGTAATACCTGGATCATTTTCTTCATAACAACCGGTAGCTAATAACGATTGATTATTATATGAAAGTTGCATAAACCTTCCGCCAAGTCTGTGAAGAATTTCAACCAAGCCAATATCATCTTCAATAGGTGCTGGATTTTGAAATCCAAAAATTATTGCTGTTTTATTTAGTTTTTTTGCTTTTTCAACATCTTCGGCAAAATATGCAGGCATTATTAGTGAAGGATATTTTTTAAACCATTTATTCCACTTTTCAAAATTTGAGACTGTATCTCTGAATTGTTCATGATAAGAAATTGTTACATGTATGGCAGTGACATTTGAATCTCTCAATTCATGGAAAATTTTTTCAGACCAATTACAATATTGTAAACCATCAATAAACATTTGTACTAATTATCACAAAAATTAATTATGGTGAATTATAAAATTTACTTAGTTTTATAAGACAATTACTTGTTATTTATTCATTTTTTTATTATTCAATAAAGGTAAGATTATTTGTTTTTAAAGTAAGGAATTTAATTGAGATATAAGTTTTTAGGAAACTCTGAATTAAAGGTTTCAACTTACTGTCTTGGAACTATGACATTTGGTGAAACAACTTCAGAAGAAGATGGTCATTATCAATTGAATGAGTCATTAGCATCAGGAATTAATTTTATTGACACAGCTGAAATGTATCCAACATGTCCATTAAGACCTGAAACCACTGGTGATACTGAAATTATAGTTGGAAATTGGATTTCAAAAAATAAATTTAAAAGATCCTCGATAGTCCTTGCAACTAAAGTTTCTGGTAAAGGCTATATGGCAGTAAGAAATGGCGAAGGTATAAATGCCGACTCTGTAAAAATTGCAATTGAAGGAAGTTTGAAAAAACTTCAAACTGATTATATTGATCTCTATCAATTACATTGGCCAAATAGGGGATCTTATCATTTTAGGCAAAATTGGAATTATGATCCAACCAAACAAAATAATGAGGAGGTTAAGGAAAATCTTCAAGGTGTAATAAATTCTTTATCTGAACTTCAGAAAGAAGGAAAATTTAGATTTCTTGGACTATCAAATGAAACCTGTTGGGGTACATTACAATTTATTAAATTTTTAAAAGACTTTCCAAATCTAAAATTAGTTTCCACTCAAAATGAGTATAGTTTGCTTTGCAGATTATACGACCTAGATATGGCTGAAATGTCTCACCATGAAAATATAAGCTTATTAGCTTATTCACCACTCGCAAGTGGATTTTTAACTGGTAAGTACATGAACGATAATATACCTAATAATTCAAGATTATCTAGAGTACCTAGTTTGTTTGGAAGAATTAATGAAAATTCTACCTTAGCAGTCTCTGAGTATGTGTCATTAGCTAAAAAATATCAAATTGATCCAGTGCACATGGCTCTAGCTTTTTGTAATAAGCGACCTTTTATGGGGTCAGTCATTTTTGGTGCAACTGACAATGCACAATTTAAAAATATTTTAAAAGGGGTAGATGTTGTGCTTTCTGAGGAAATGATGTTGGAAATTAATCAATTATATAAAAAATTTCCAATTACTTTCTAGTTACACTAAAGCATTTCCAATTTCTTTAAAAACAGAAAACATCAACTCTTCTGTTTTTATATTAATTGGATCAGATGCTGATGACATTCTAATTATTGTAAGTTCTTTTTTAGGGTTAATCCAAATATTTTGACCATGTATACCTATTGCGCAGAATTCATTTTCATCAAAACCTGTTTGATACCATTTTGATCTATAATTTCCTTTAGGAAATCTTTTTAAATCATCTTGATTTAAGTAACATGAGTTATCTTCATAATTCTTAATATCATTTATCCAGTTTTCTGGAACTATTTGCCCATTTTTGTTTGCACCATTTGTACGTACCATTTCTGAAATTAATAATAAGTCGTATGGTGATATACTTATTCCACCTGCTGATCTAGTTGCACCAAATCTATCTAGTGTCACATTAGCATCATTTGTTATTCCTGAGGGTTTGAATAATAAATCAGATATAATTTTAGAATACTTCTCTCCAGAAACTCTTTCAATTATCCAACCCAATAAATCACTATGTGGAGAGCAATAATGATATTTTTTTCCATGTAGATGCATAGATTTTGGCAAATTTGAAAGAAATTCATGTAACCCACTTAAATGTATCACATCATTATTTGAAGGTATATCCCACCCTGTAGAAGATCTATATTGTTGAAATATTTCAGCTTTTCCTGAGTAATCTTCTATAAAATTAGATGCCACATTCATGTCAAGGACATTTCTTATAGTAGCATCTTCATAAGCGGAACCAATTGTTTCTGGCAAAATTTTAGCTACGGGAGTATTCACACCAATTAATTTTTTATCTACTAAAATACCTGTCAACAAACTAGTAAGTGATTTGGAAATTGAAAATATAATGTGAGGTGTTTCACAAGTTGTAAAATTATTAAAAAATTCAAAAACTAATTTACCTTTGTGCATAACAAGAAAACTGTCAGTATTACAATCAACTAAAATATCTTTTAATTTTTTTTCAGTATTATTATTAGAAATCTTTATTTCATTAAGGTTTGTTAACTTTTTAATAAAATCTATTTTTTTGTTTTGGATCAAACTTAATTGAGGAAGTAGGAATAATACTTCTTACATTTACAAATGCCCAAATATT
>CACNFD010000046.1 GCA_902619615.1 uncultured SAR116 cluster alpha proteobacterium
TAGTATTTCATTATGGAAGTCTACTTGATTTGTGGAGCGTTTCTTCCATCACATCTATGAATTACAGCATAGATTATTAACTTTTTTCTTAATTCAAAATTATCTTTTCTATGAGGGCTATTAATCATTGATAAAAAAGCTTTATGAGACGGATACCAAAAAGCTAATATTTCATCTAATGGTTCTAAATTTCCGTTAATTAAGTATGGAGCATACACTTTCAGAGACCATATAACTTCTCCTTTAACCTCACTTATCATTTTTTTATTAATTGACCTCCATTTTGAATATAGGTCACCATTTGGAAATTCACCCTTTAAATATCTATTTTGATTAATCATAAGAACTGGAAAATCATTATTTGATTTAGCTATGATTTCCATTTCGTCTCTATCTTTTTGTATAATTGTATCCATCATATTCCTTCTTATTTTAAAATTTAAAAGATATATTCATTTATTAATTTTTTAAACTACACTACCTACAAACGGTATTAAAAACAGTGCTGTTGTATATGTCATAATACCTGACCTTACAACTGCATCTGTTTTTACTTTATAAATGGAAGCAAATACTAATCCCATCGCACCAATGGGTGTTGCAGAGAGCATTAAAGTTGTTTTTGCATCCGTGAAAGTGATATCTAATAACCAAACAATTAAAGTTAATATTATCAAGAAACCAAACAATTTTAAAAATGTAATTAAAAAGGATAATTGTATTTGTGTTGTATCTGTCTTGTAAGATAGTAAGATACCCATCGCCAATAAAGTTAATGGAACACCTGAGGCACATATAAAATTTACTAATCTATTAGTACTCTCTGGAAGATTTGCAGAACTAAGATAAATTATTAATCCAAGTCCCAATCCTATAAAAGCAGGATTTTTTATCTGTTTTAAAATCGCTTTTTTAATATCTATTTTTTGTTGAGTAGTAAAATCTAAAGCACATACACTTAGTCCAACTGTTATAAAGTCAGCAGCAATAACTGTCTCAATTGGTACAATATCTTTAGTTGTAAATTCAACCAATAAAATAGGATATAAAAAAAAGAGATGGTTTCCAAAAGATGCAGTCATTCCAATTATGATGCATTCTGGATTTTCTCTATTAAACACTTTTTTTGCTATAATAAATCCAATAAAATAGATTATCCCTTGCGCTAAAAGGTAGGAAAAATATAATTTCCAATTTATGAACTCATAATTGAAGTTTCCAATTATTTTAATTCCAAAAGCAGGTACCACAACTATCGCAACAAGTTTAGAAAATACTTTTGCCTCAGTGTTATTAAATAGTGAAAATTTCCCTAAAGAGTACCCAATAAAAACTAGAGCAAAAAGAGGTAGGGTTGAGAAAAATAAATTTAAAAACATTTATAATAATCCAAAAAAGCAGCATATGTAGATGGAAATATCAAAATGTTAAATTCAACTTATTGCAACCAATCTATTAATGTTAGAGAATTTTAATAATATTTCTCATATTCATCTTTGCAAAAGTCATGAGTTCTTTATAAGAACTATGGACCAATAACTCATCATAAGTTTTTTCTATGGCCTCCATTGATGGGTAACCTACTCCAAGTAGGAAATTACCCGCATTGGAGCCAGTTAGTAAATTACCAAACCTCAATGTTACTGCGCCATTATCTTTAAAACAGGAAACAGTATCATTAATACAATCTAGAAATTTAGTCTTATCAGACATTGAAGCTTCTGCTCTTGATATAACAATATATTTAGGATGCTCGCCACTGTTATCAAATTTTGTTGGCAGTGAAGTTGCTATATTTCTTAAATAGACATTAACTTTTCCACTATCCATAATTTCTTTAAATACAGGGGACTCAGCTTGAAAATCCATAGCTTTTTCATAGTCTTTTAACTCATCATAAAATTGGATAAAGATTAGGCTTCCAGCATGTTCCCCGGTTCCTATAGAACCAAAACGAGTTCCTTTAGCTCCCGCGTTTGCAATTAAATCTTTTGAATGTTGAGACATAAGTTTAGTCATGGTTTCCCTATAACTAAAATTAACAGATGCAACTGTTAAAATAACGTAGTTTGTATCGCTCATTTTTGACCTCACAAAATTTAAACTTAACACTAATTCTTATTTGTTACACATTATTAACAAGTTAAATTTGTTTTTTGCTGGAATAAATTTATATTCTGAGTAATTTTTAAGCATTTTAAAATAATATTAAATGCATCTGCTACAGACCTTAACTATACATATTTAGCCATAGCTCTACTAACCTTTACACATAAATATACACACAGCAACTGTAACCACACTTCATACATCATTTGACTTTGATTACATAAACCCTTTTAAATGACACAGTATAAATTATTAAATTGTTTAAAAATTTATTAGGGGTCTTTAGCTAGATTATGATAACAAAATGTTAAAAATACTTATTATAATTTTTTTATTTTTCCCAAATGTCTTGCACGCAGATACCGACAATAAAATCTATTCTTGTAATGAAAATAAAAATAAACTTTATGTTTTATTTAATCATAATAATAAAACTGTTATGATTGGAATGGGTGAACAAAAGAAATATTCTGTTCAAATTGATTTCATTTATTGGGATACAGTTTCATATCAAAATAATGATACCTTATTCAGGTCTATTATATTTCATAAACCAACTGGTAGGATGTCTGTCAATACTTACGATTCAAAGTCAAAAAATAAAAAGATGGCCTATTATCAATGTACTCTAATGAAGTAATTATTTTATTTAATGTAGATAATAAACTATTGTCAATGCATGGACTAACAGTAATACTTATTTACGTTCAATATCAATTGTAAAACCCTAACTGCTGCAGACCATAACTATACATATCTAACAACACCCTTATATATGCTTATTACTTGGACAGTCTTGTATTTTTAAATACGTAAATACTTTACAGATAAATTATTATAAATGAGTATAAATTAAGATTTAAATAAATTAAAAGGAACATCCAATGAATAAATTAATAATAAAATTTTTAGGCATACTAGTTATAGCACTATTTGCAAATGTAGCTAATTCAAAACAATTAAAACCACAAGTAACAGTGCTACATTCTAGTTCTAAATCTAGTGCAGGCGAAGCTATTTCTTACCCTAAAGGTACTCCAAAAATGACTATTGCTCAGGTAATATTTCCAGTGGGTGGAAAATTACCAAAGCATACTCATCCTGCACCCCTTATCGTCCATGTAATGTCAGGTGAGGTTACCTCAGAACGTCCTAATGGTAAAAAGGTAGTGTATAAGGCTGGAGATACGTTTGTAGAAGCAACAAATTCACCTCACACTGTTACAAATACAGCTAAAACTCCCACAATAGTGTATGCTGTAATCGCCGGAGCTGAAGGTCTTGGACCACTTACTGTATTCGCCAAATAATTACAAATTTAAATAGTAATCTACCCTATAAAATACTCACAGGGTGGATTATTATATGACAGGTTTCCACGAATTTTGATATAGTGTTTCCACACACAACCCCTGACTCATACAGACTCATACAGCCACTGTAAGCACATCTCATATACCTTTGACTCTAATTTCATTAACCCTGCTGTATGACTCTGTATGAGTCATTAAAATGGTAAACACTTTAGTTATTTTATCTCTTTGTAAATTCTTCAGAACTAAATTCATGGACTACTATACCACGACTTCCTATTACTTTAGTAATAAATGTTTTTACCATTGGGATATAATGCTTTTCTAATAGACTTTGGCATGAAACATATGCTTTTTCATCTCTATACTCAAATAATATACCAACTCTATGAACACCTTCCTTATTCCAAAGTTTTGTCAAAACTCTTCTTAACATTCCAGCTTTAGTAAATTCTTCAATAACTTTAGGTGTAAAAATTTCATTTTGTTTAACTATGTATTGTTCAAGTTCATGGTCTGACATAAATTCTCTTGTGGTATAATTTACTAGTTTTGAAGAAGTCATAAAAGTGTCCTATTTAAAAAGTTAAAGTGATTAATAGTAGATTATTTCACTGTCTAATTATTGTAAA
>CACNFD010000047.1 GCA_902619615.1 uncultured SAR116 cluster alpha proteobacterium
AAAAAATCTGTTTTAATAAGTTATACAGTTAATGATATACTAGAGATTATTAAAGGTAATTTTAATTGGGCTATTAAAATAGACACATCAAAACCTGAAGAAAATTATTGTTTCTGGTATACTTCTCAAACAAAATTAGAACCACGTCTTGGTATTACAAAAAAAGATTCTGGAATAGAAAAACAACTCCCTTTTGATATTGCTCACCAGATAAAACAAGCAGTGAATAAATTAAATAAATTACCTTCTAATATGACTGCTGCTGAAGTGATGATAAATCACCCAGAATTAAGAAATATAATTAAGAGAGTTATCATTAATAAATCAATGCCATACAGCGAAATACAAAATAATTTAATTGGTAAAGATATGAAGCCAATTGATATTTTAAGGTGTAAATTAAGTTTTTTTGGAGCCTCTAAGTATGATCCTAAATCTAATTTATGGACAAGAATAACTCTATTTCAAGGAGCCCCATTGCCCAATGAATTATGGAAAACAAACGTAAATGATTGGCTTTTCCCCAATTTACCAAATGTATAATTATGATCAGTGTATCTTTAAATGAGGTATACTCAGAAACTTATAAAGCACTCAGAAGTGTTAACATTGAGTGGAGTTTAGCTAAAGACTGTGCAAATAAAGCAAAATGGTTAGCGCAACACGGTCAAAATTTTCTTGGATCAATTTTAAAGACAGCAGATCTTTATAAAAATAAAGAAATAAGTATTTTAATTAATGAAAACACAAATAAAAAACCATTATCTTCTGCTTTAATGGGATTGCTTTTAGTAGAATATGTTTCTGCAAACAATATTACTTGGGAGGGTTATATAGATAACTCAAAATTTTTACTTGCGGCTATGGGAATAATTACAGAAGAACAACAAATTAATTTGACATTAGAAAATGAGCAAAAAGAGATAATTGCATTTACAAAAGAAAAAAAAATATATGTTAATTCAAATCTAGATACTAAAATTACAAGTTATTCTTCCTTAAAAACATATAATTATATAAAGGAAAAAAATACTAAATTTACTAGTTTCAAAAAAAATAAAGAAGTAACTAATCTTAACGGTAAATGTTGGGAAAGATTGAAATCAATGGCTTTTGAAACTTATGTTCCAGAAAGTGTAACGTCCAAATCTGGAGCGGGATATTAATTTATTTTACAATGTAGTCTTTTAATACATTTACATCAGGTTCATAACCCAAACCTATATCACCATTAATTTTAAAAAAACCATCTTTCGGAGTAAAAATATCTTCAGGATATAGGTAAGCCTCAAGGTCAATAAAAAACCTTTCTAAAAGGCCTGGATTAGGTATTGATTGAGCAAGATGCAATGTAGCTAAAAACCCTGGTCCAAAATAAGGGGAATGCGGCATTACCTGTACTCCATAAGTTTGAGAAATTGAAACAACTTTATTAAATTCAGTGATACCACCAACTTTTGTTACACTTGGTTGAGCATAATCAACAGCTTCAGCTTCAAACATTTTTTTAAACTCAAATGATGTACAAGCATTTTCTCCTGCTGCTAATGGAATAAGTGACTCAGATCTAATATCAGACAAACTTTCAAAATCTTCTGGAGGATTTATAGGTTCCTCAACCCAATATAAATTAAATTCTTCCCAACTATTTAGTATTTGTCTTGCTTCATCTTTTGTCCATGGACAATTTGTATCAACCATAACTGGGATCTCTTCACCAAGTGCTTCCCTAGCAGCTCTAACTTCAGATGTGAATACTTCATGTAATTTTATATAATTGTATCCCAAATTTTTTGCGGTTGAACATCTATCTTTAACTGCCTCCTTATTTTCATAGCGCCATAAACTTGCATATGCGGGTATCTTTTTAATACCCGCTGATCCTAAAACATTGCACAATGGTAAATTACTATTTTTGGCTACAATGTCCCACAAAGCAATATCTACTCCACTGATTGCAAACATTGTAATCCCATAACGTCCAAAAAGATGTAGCTTTTTTTGCAATTCAAAATTTATATTCTGAACATCTAATGGATTTTTTCCAATTAGGTGTGGTTTAACCATATTTAGTATTACTTCTGAAACAGCTCTTCTACAATTAAATGAAAATGCGTCACCCCAACCAATAGTACCGTTATCTGTTTCAATTTTGATAAGACAAAAATCCATTCCATCTTGTTTCAAAAAGTCAGCTGTAGATGAATTTATGCCGATTGAAAATGGTATTTTTAATTCGTAAACCTCTAAATTAGTTATTTTCATATTTAACCTATTATATTTTAATGAGCTTCGTTATCTGCCAACCATTTTATAACTTTAGTAGCTGGGTATAACCACAGGAAACCTGCTGAAATATATATCAACCAGTCTATTGACCAGTGATAACCTGTTATATAATCAAAAATATACATAAATAATGCTACATAAATAATTAATGAAGGGATTATTCCAATTACCACAATTAAATGACGCCATCTTTTCAAATTAAAATCCTAACTTTAACTTAAATTAACTTGGAATTAATCCACCATCAACATTATATGATTGACCAGAAATATTTCTAGCACCTTCAGAGGACAAAAAAACTACCATTGATGCAATATCTTCTGGATTATTTGGTCTCTTTAAAGGAATATCTCTTACATAATTTTTCATTATTTCTTCTTCAGTTTTATTTTGCTCTGAAGCTCTCTTCTTTACTATATCTGAAAGTATATTTGTATATGTAATACCTGGGCAAATTGAATTTACAGTTATTTCGTATTTTGCGAGTTCTTGAGCAGCTGTTTTTGTCAAACTAATTACAGCACCTTTGCTGGCAGCATAAATAGCATTAGACACATCTACAAAGCCTTTACCACCTACAGAGGCCATGTTAATAATTCTTCCTCCTTTGTTTTGCTTTATCATTTGATCAGCCGCTATCTGTAAACAAAAAAATGTTCCTTTCGCATTAACATTATGTATCCAATCCCAATCTTTTTCTGTTAAATCCATAATTTTCGATGTTCTGGTTACTCCTGCATTATTTACTAAAATATCAATTGTACCAAATTGCTTTACAGTTTGTAGGATCATGTTTTCTATATCATTAATTTTGGTAACATCAGTTTCAATTGAAATTCCCGATCCATTACTATTTAATATGATTTCAAGAGTTTCGTTAGCTTGTTTTAAGTTTATATCTGCACAAGTTACGTTATATCCCTGATTGCTCATTGCAATTGCAATAGCTCTCCCGATGCCACTACCAGCTCCAGTAACACATACATTTTTAAAAATCCTATTTATCATTTTTTCAATTTAAACTAGACTGCCTGATTAATTTCTAACATGTTAGCATTATTGTCATAAAGATAAATCTGATGAAACCCAGGCATTGCGTATACTTTGGCATCAGAGTATAAAATTTTTTCTTCATCAAGTTTAGCCGTTAAATTCGATAAATTTTTAATTGTGAATGCTGGAT
>CACNFD010000048.1 GCA_902619615.1 uncultured SAR116 cluster alpha proteobacterium
CCCCACCAAAACCAAATACAAGATAAGCAATAAATGTTGAACGGTTAACTAAAGACCAAACGGCAGTCATTGCAGGAATAGAACTGATTGCGCCACCAACTAAGAATGCCATAGCACCTCCTGAACTTAACCCTTGTTCGATTAGTCCAGATACAATTGCAGGGGCTGCATATGAATTTAAATAAGCTGGTACCCCAGCAAACGCACCAATTACAATTGAAGAGAATCCGTCACCAGACAAGAAATTTCCTATAACTTGTGCTGATAGGTATTGAACCATTAATGCTTCAATTAGATAAGCCAGAGATAGCCATTTCAATAGAAATAATCCATTTGATGTGAATTCTTCTTTAAATATATTTATTCTTTCAGTTTTATTCCAAAATTTTAATTCAAGATCTTGGTTAAAAGGGTCTGTAGTACCACAACAAGATCCACAACTATTTTTGTTTTGCTGTTTTAATGGATGAGAGAACATCCCAAATTTTGATAAAAAATAAATACCAAAACCACCAATTAATCCAATTGCCAAAGCAGAAAGTGTTTTTGCAATAGCATAATCCCAACTTAATGCACTTGCAGTGATTAATAATGCTGGAGGATCAATTAATGGAGATGACAACCAGAAAGCCATTACAGCTGAAAGTGGGACACCTAAAGCAAGCATACTTGCTATAAATGGGATAACTTCACATGAACAAAAAGGAGCAAGTCCACCAACAAGAGTTGCAATAAAAATAGTTCTAACTTCTTTACCTTTAAAAGCTTTTGAAACTAAACTTTCAGCACCACTTGCTTTTAAATAAGCTACCAAACTAACTGCAAATAATATAAAAGGGATAGTTCCCATCAAAGCTTTCGATGCAAAAGTAATAATTGGGCTAAAATCCTCTGGAATCAAAATGAATACCAATAATGGTATTAACAAAACTATAGTCCAAACTGATTTAAAATTAAAATTTTCTATGTTGATATTTTTTAAAATTAGAGCTTTCATTATTTTCTCTCATTTACACAGCATTCTTTAAGAAGGTAGTCTGTCAATTGTTGAATATGGTTGAATTGTGCAAAGTTATAAGTTGATCTCCCTTTTTTTTCTTGGTGAATAAGATTTGCTTTTTTTAGATGATCGAGATGATGAGCCAGAGTTGAAAGGGGGATGTTAACTAATTCTTGAATTTCTCCAATTGTTAGTCCATTTGAACCAACTTTAACCAGCTCTGTTAAAACAATTAATCTAGACTTTGAACCAACAGCGTTAAATCCTTTTGCAGCAACCACATTATCAATCATAATAATAAACTATATAACTAGTTATTTAGTTTTAATCAACTATAATAATTTATATTTAATTACTTTCTAGTATCTTTATTGAAAATTCATGTATTAAAGGGAATTTTAAATATCTATGAAAAGTAAATTTAAAAAAGTTGTTAAGCTAATTTAATGTATGGCTACGAGTGAAACAAAAATGCTAGACCTAAGAGTATAGCGCAGCATCCCAAAATTTTTCCAAATATTGCACCTTTTTCATGCAGTTTTTCCACAGCAACAAAGATTATAAGACCGACAATCCAATATAAATTCATAATGCCACCAAAGAAAAGTAATCCCATTAAAAACCAACAGCATCCGACACAATAAAAACCATGCACGAGACCAATTCGTAATGGGGAATCAACCCAAGTGTTTTTGTAATCAGACAGAAAGCTCGCAGGTTGGCGGCATTTTTCCAAACACACCGTTTTTAAAGGTGAAAGTTGATAAACTCCAGCTGCTATAAGTATACCTACTGACAAATAAGTATTTGTAGCCTCCATCATCATAGGAGACATCAACCCCTGAAGTTCAAGAATTGATTGAATACTCGTAGCAAAAACACTGAAAATAGCCCACGCTAATAAATATCCACAAATAAAAAAAGAAACGACATTGAAAATATTTCGAGCTTTTTGTGTTTTCCTTATAAGCGCTGTGTAGAGAAGTATCATTGGGGCAGCACTAGGTAGCATCATTGTTATCATCATCATCCACCACATAAAAAACATTAAAACACTATAATTGAAATTCCATATAGCAGGTTTCATAGCCATGCTTTTAATGGTACTCATGTTTGGCATAGACATCAGTGATTTATCTAGACCAGGTGTCATTTCAATAGCCGACATATTCATTCCTACACCCAAGACTGTATATATGAAAGTCGATGCTACTAAAATAGCAATAGCGATAATCGTTATTATTTTGTCCCTCTGGACAAGTGATTCAAGAGAAGTCAGATTGACAGTATTATTATTATTATTATTCCGCATTAAAAGCTTTGCTCACGTCCTATTAGGAATTCTGTTTACCTTATGACCCCTGAGTTGTTTAAATGCAATTCGGCGAACTGAGCATAACTATCTTTATTATTCGTTAAAGTTATTTCTCCAGCGGTAGTGATAGTTGATGCGCTACCCATTTCCGCTATTTTATACTCAAATCCATCAGGAAGATCTATTCTTGCTCGATGTTCTGCACCTGTTACGGGATTTTTTATAGGTTCCCCTTTGATATTTAAAGTGCCATCTACTACCACACTGCCCAATCGATTTTCTACGTCTATTTCTGTATTAATTTTTTTATATTCGGTAGGATGACGTTTGGTACACATTGCATTAAATATCCACCACATTGTGGCCATTTCTTCAGTGTCTTCACCTGTTACTATTTTCTCAATGGCGTCACGCTGTTCCGGAGTAGCATTTACATCTATGAAAATCTGATATTCCCCGTTTCCTTCGTGCACCGCACCTGGCCATTTATAGGTAGCCGAGACACGCAGTCCATCAAGTTTAATATTTCCATAATGGCCATTATCAATTTCATATCCAACAGCCGCCTCACATGTTCCATGAGTGGGTAAGGCATTAAATTGGCAGGGGCAACCATATGCACAGTTACAATTGGCTAGTTCTCTTCCTTTTATTTCCCATGGTGTCATCACAATCTCCTAATCCATAATTAAATATATATTTTGAAATCGATTATTAGTAAGAAGCAAGAAAAAAATTATGAAACTTTTGTGATACTTCATAAATTGTAAGATAAGGTTTATTTCCATCACTATATTTACCAGGAGCTTTTAATTTTTTGATAGCTGATATAGGTAATTTATTTTTAGACAGCCAAAGTAATCCATAAGTTATTAATTTTAATCAATTAAATAAGGGACTGACAATCTTATCCCACAAACTGTCCAACAAGAAATTTCTAAAGTAAGGTGTTACTGCACCCTTTTCCTAATCAACAATAACCAATAATCAGGGGGTAGTCTGCCCATTGACCGTAGTCCATGGAGCATGGATTGGTGTTGGTAG
>CACNFD010000049.1 GCA_902619615.1 uncultured SAR116 cluster alpha proteobacterium
TTTTGCGAACTGGAAATAAAAAAATAGCCCTTTTCACTCTTTTTCTTGACGGTGGTAAAGGTGCCTTAGCAATTTATCTAATTACAATTATTTTACCTAAAATTTTCGATAATAATTTTAATATGATTGAATTTTACCAATGCACTGTAGCTATATCAGCTGTAGCAGGTCACTGTTTCCCAATTTGGCTCAGGTTTAAAGGTGGCAAGGGAGTTGCAACTGGGTTCGGTGTTATTTTATCACTTAATCTAAATATTGGTATAGTTGCACTAGTAATATGGGTACTTATTGCAAAAGTATTTAAAATAAGCTCTATGTCTGCACTAATTGCATATTTTTTAATACCTGTTCTCATGTTTTATTACGAAACTGAAATCATATATTTTTTAAGTTCCTTTTTAATTTCATTAGTATGTTTTGTTCAGCATAGAGAAAATATAAAACGCTTAATCAACAGATCTGAACCAAAAATATAGAAACATAATTATTGTTATTTCATTAAAGTAATGTTATCTGCACTAAATTAGTACATTTTATATTTAATAAATAAGTCCAGGAATTAAATTAAATGAAATTAGTAATAGTTGAATCTCCAGCAAAAGCTCAGACTATTAATAAATACCTTGGTAATGATTATAAAGTTATGGCTTCTGTTGGTCACATTAGAGATTTACCATCTAAAGACGGCGCTGTGCTTCCTGATGAAAATTTTAAAATGTCTTGGGAAATGCATAAAGATAAAGAAAAAGTTGTCAAAGAAATAATTGGAGAACTTAAATCAGCAGAATCATTAATATTAGCCACTGACCCTGACAGAGAAGGTGAAGCCATTAGTTGGCATCTTCAAGAAATATTAAATTCAAGAAAAATGATAACTGATAAACCAGTTGAAAGAGTTGTTTTTAATGAGATAACTAAAAATGCTGTTTTGCATGCTATGGAAACTCCCCGAAAAATCAACTCTGAATTAGTTGAAGCATATTTGGCAAGAAGAGCTTTAGATCATCTAATTGGGTTTTCAATTTCTCCAATATTATGGAGAAAACTTCCAGGTTCAAAATCTGCTGGTAGAGTTCAGTCAGTTGCACTTAAACTTATATGTGAAAGAGAAATTGAAATTGAAAAATTTAACATTGAAGAATATTGGTCAATAACATCTATCTTTTCAAAAAATAACAAACAACAATTCACAGCTAAGCTGTCTGTTCTTGATAATAACAAATTAGGCAAAATGGATTTAAAGAATGAAAAAGAAACAAATTTGGCTTTAGAAAAAATAAGAAATTCATCTTTCAATATTACTAAAATTTCAACAAAAAGAGTTAGGCGTAATCCCATGCCTCCCTTTACGACTTCTACATTACAACAAGAAGCTTCTAACAAACTTGGTTTTGGGGCATCAAGAACTATGCGAATAGCTCAAAAATTATATGAGGGTATAAATATTGGTAGCGAAACAACAGGTCTAATAACCTACATGAGAACTGATGGTGTCCAATTAAGTACTCAAGCAATTGACGAATTAAGAAGTGAAATAACAAATCTTCATGGAAAAGAATATATTCCTCAATTACCTAGAATTTATAAATCTAAGGCAGCAAATGCTCAAGAAGCCCATGAAGCGATAAGGCCAACTGCAATATCTCGTCACCCAGAAAGTATGTCATCTTACTTAGATGCTGAACAGTTAAAACTTTATGAACTTATTTGGAGAAGAACTATATCAAGTCAAATGCAGTCTGCTGAGTTAGACGAAACTGCTGCTGACATTTCAAATGAAAATAAATCTATTGTTTTTAGAGCAAATGGATCACAAGTTCATTTTCCTGGATTTTATATATATAGAGATAGAGATGATGATAAAATTTTACCTCATTTAATTGAAAATGAAAATGTTGGTTTAGAAAAAACTGATGGCGAACAACATTTTACTCAACCACCTCCAAGGTATACTGACGCAAGCCTTATAAAGAAAATGGAGGAACTTGGTATTGGAAGACCATCAACATATGCATCAATCTTACAAGTACTTGTAAATAGAAATTATGTTGAGAAAGACAGAGGGAAGCATGTTCCCCAAGAAAGAGGAAGGATCCTGACAGCATTTTTAAATAATTTTTTTGGACAGTATATTGAATATGATTTTACAGCTGATTTGGAAAAAAAATTAGATAAAGTTTCAGATGGAAAATTAAATTATAAAAAGCTTTTAGAAGAGTTTTGGAATGGTTTTAAACCTCATTTAAATAAAATGTCAGAACTTGAGAGAGAAAAAATTCTTGAAGCATTAGAAAAGGAATTGGCTGATTTATTCTTTCCAAAAAATGAAGAGAACGCTAATGCTCAACCGAATAGGAAATGTCCAACATGCTCCAATGGGAATTTAGGTTTAGAACTTGGAAGATATGGTGCTTTTATAGGTTGTTCTAATTATCCAGAATGTAAATTCACAAAACAAATTGCAAAAAATGAAAATAAAGAAGAAAATAATGCCAATGAAACTTTTATACCTGAAAATGACGGCGTCTTGGGAATTGATCCTGAAACAGGCCTGAAAGTTATAATCAAAAAAGGCCCATATGGTATATATCTTCAATTAGGTGAAGAGAAAAAACCAAAAAGAACGAGCATACCGAAACTAGTAGAAGCTTCTACTATCGACCTAAATAAAGCACTTTCATTTTTATCATTACCTAGATTTATAGGCAAACACCCCGAAACAGGTCAGGATATTTCAGCAGGTATAGGAAGATATGGGCCATATTTAAAATACGATATAAATTTTATAAGCATACCAGCTGATGAAACTGTTATTAACATTGGTCTTAATCATGCTGTGGTTTTAATAGGTGAAAACAGTCAAAAACTTGGGAAAGTACTAGGAGATCATCCAGATGGGAATGGAAAGGTCTTAGCTAAATCTGGGAGATTTGGTCCATATGTTGAATATAATAAAATAAGGGCAACATTGCCCAAATCAATATCACTTGAAGAAATCGACTTAGAAAAAGCTATAGAATTAATTGTTGCTAAAGCTGCAAAACCTCAAAGATCAAAAAAGAAACCAACAAAGAAAAAATAAGTTTAATTTCAATAACATTTGAATCATAAAAATAAGTGCAATCTAATAACAAAATACAAATTTCAAACTTAGAAATAATTTTTATTGATGATGATGGTTTTGCTATAGGTCATATTTTAAATAAAAATA
>CACNFD010000050.1 GCA_902619615.1 uncultured SAR116 cluster alpha proteobacterium
TATGTCTGTCCTTGGTGCTATCTTGGTGCTTCAAGAGTTAAAAAATTAAAAAAAATATTTAATATAGATATACAAATAATTCATTTTCCTTTACATCCTGATACCCCAAAAGAAGGTAAATCTTTATTAGATCTTTTTGGTGCCAATCAAGAAGATATTGATAAAAAAAATCAAAATATGAAAATTTTGATGTCCAATGAAAGTCTTCCTTATAGCAATAGAACTCATACTTTTAACAGTAGATTAGCGCAAGAAATAGGTTCATGGGCTCAATTTTTAGACATTAATACATCAATTCATGATAATTTCTTTGATGCTTATTTTGTTAAGGGATTAAATATTGGTTTAAAAAGCGTAATATTGGAAATTGTCGCAAAATCAGGATTAGATGAAAATGAGGCTAATGATATAATAAAAAATCGAACATTTAAAAGTTCAGTTGACAAAGATTGGGAAAAATCCAGAACATACGGTGTTACCGGAGTTCCTACTTATGTATATAATAATCACAGTATTGTTGGTGCCCAGCCGATTGAAAATCTAATTGAATTTTTAAATCATTTTGGTGTTGCCAAATTATAAATGTGATTTAAATATGAAAAAAAAAACATTTTATATATTCATCATTCTCCATCTGAAAATACCAAAAAATTGTCTATACTTGTAGAAAATAAGATTGATACTACAACCTCAAATGTAAATTTGAAAACGCTAAATATGATCGAGGCAAATACATCCTCTTTTAAAGAAATTGATGGTCTAATAATTGGGACCACTGAGAACTTTGGATATATGTCTGGTTTAACAAAAGATTTTTTTGATAGATGTTATGATGAGTTAAAAGACAAAACTGAAGGACTTCCAATTATTTATTATGTTCGAGCAGGATTGGATGGGGAAGGTTGCAAAGTTGCTTTAAATAAAATTTTAACTGGTTTAAGGTGGAGGCAGGTTTTACCACCTCTAATACTCAAAGGTTCTTGGCAAGAAGATTATTTGAAACAATTAGAAAAATTTGTTTTAACTTTCGCCAGTGGTATCGAATTAGGCATTTATTAATTATCCGGAAATGTTGGAATGTTTTTTAATCCATTCAAAAGAGCATTTTGAAAATTAACCATTGCTTTGTTGGAACTAGAATTTGAATCAGCCAATCCATCCAAAAAACTTCTTACATCTTTTTCTAAAATTGCAATTGTATTATCTGTCTCATAGTTTTCTTTAGCCCAATCTATATTTTTTAAATTTTCACTGAACCAAGTTTGACCAGATGAACTATTTAAAATTTTTAGCAACTGATTAGTTGTGATGTTTAAATTTTTAGCTTCAGACAGGACATGTCTCACTGCTACAACTGAACAAGATGCTACAAAATTATTTAAAACTTTAACAGACATTCCAGAACCAAATTCTCCTATATGATAAATTTTATCACCTAATATATTTAAAATAGGTAAAATTTTTTCAAACTCATTTACCTTAGATCCAACCATAAAAGTTAGTGATGCATCTTTTGCTTTCATTGGAGCTCCTGACATTGGCGCTTCTATCATTGTTATATTATCAGGCGATTTCAGAAAAAATTTTTTTAAAAAGGCCGGAGATAATGTTGAACATATTATCAATGTTTTAGGAGAATTTAATTTAAAAAGCCCATTATGGCCTTCACAAAGTTCTAATGTCTGATTTATATCTCTAACTGCACTTATAATAATGTCTGATTTATTAAAAAACTCTATTTTTGATGAGATAAATTTATTTTTTAAAGTAGGAAAATTATCTTTTGATCTTATGTCATATCCAAAAGCTCTGATTTTATTTTTTAATAGAACTTCCAACATAGGTAGTCCCATAGTTCCGCATCCTGCAATTCCAATATTTAATTTTAGAATTTCGTTCATATTTATCCTCAATTATTTGCTATAGTTAACTTGTTTTAAATTATAATTTTCAATATATTAAATAAAATTTTATTTATAATCACAAAAAGAAATCAAAATGAATGTTAATATAAACGAACTAAAATCTTGGATTGGTAATGAAGAGACTATATTCGACGAAGTAACAAAATCGTTGGAAACCAGGTTTAGGGCAACGCTTGATATTGATCCTGGCAATCCTGAAAATGGTGAAATAGCCTCATCTGGCCTTCATTGGACACTAGGACCAGCTGTGGTTAAATCCTCTCTACTTGGAAAAGATTCTCATCCAAAAAAGGGAGATTTTTTACCTCCTGTCCCCTTTCCTAGAAGAATGTGGGCTGGATGTAGAACACATTTTTTTCATTCTTTAAAAATAGGGGATCAAGTAAAAAAAATATCTAAGGTGGTGGATATCAATTTAAAAAATGGTAAGTCTGGTATGTTATGTTTTGTGACAGCAAAATATCAGTTTTTCGTAAAAGATAAGCTAATGATCGAAGAAGAGCATGATCTTGTTTATAGAGATATAAAAAAAACACAAAATAACGTGATTAAAAAAAACGATCTACCATTTGAAAAGTCGGATTATGAAGAAATGATTTTTACGCATCCAACAATGTTATTCAGATATTCAGCAATTACTTTTAATGGTCATAGAATTCATTATGATTACCCTTATTCGACTGAAGAAGAGGGATATAAAGATTTAGTATTCCATGGCCCACTTCAAGCAACTCTTATGTTGAGGGCTGCAGAAAAATATAAAAAAGCAAAAGCGCATTTTTTCTCACATAGAGGCGTTGCACCTGTATATGCAAATGACAATTTATTTATCAGCATTGAAAATAATGAAAATGGCAATCTGAATTGCTTTACGAGTACAAAAGATGCAGGCATGACAATGAAGGGTGAGGCAAAATTTTAAATAATTTTTTATACTGGGAATTTTATGTCAGATTTTGATTATGACCTTATTGTAATTGGTGCTGGCTCAGGCGGGACGAGAACTGCTAGAATTTC
>CACNFD010000051.1 GCA_902619615.1 uncultured SAR116 cluster alpha proteobacterium
TGTTAATTAAGGTATTATTTGCTGGCGTCAATAGACCAGACATCTTACAAAGGCAAGGTAATTACAAAGTTCCTAAAGATGCATCTGATTTACCTGGTTTAGAAGTTTCAGGAATAATAGTAGAAAAAAAAGGTTCAAATTTAAAATTTAATGTTGGTGATAAAGTTTGTGCACTTTGTCATGGTGGTGGATATGCCGAATATGTTGCTGTAGACGTGGGTCATTGTATGCCAATACCTAAGGGCTATTCGATGGCCGAGGCAGCTTGTATACCAGAGACTTTTATAACAGTTTGGAGCAATTTATTTATGAGAGGAAATTTGCAAAAAAACGAAAAAATCCTAATTCATGGCGGTGCTAGTGGTATAGGTACAACTGCAATTCAATTGGCTAATCATTTTGGTGCAGAAGTTTATGCAACAGCAGGAAGTGACGAAAAATGTCAAGCTGTAGAAAAAATTGGAGCTCTAAAATGTATTAACTATAAAACAAAAGAATTTGAAAACGAAATAAATCAGCTGACAAATAAACAAGGTGTAGATTTAATTTTTGATATGGTTGCTGGGCCATATATTTCAAGAAATTTAAAATGTTTAAGTATTGATGGGAGGCTAGTTATAATTGCCGTCCAGGGTGGTATTAAAGATGAAGTAAATTTTGCAAATATCATGATTAAAAGACAAACAATAACTGGATCAACATTAAGACCTCAGCCATCAACAAAAAAAACAGAATATGTAAATAATTTAGTTAAAAATGCTTGGGAATATCTAGAGAAAGGTAAAATTAAACCAATAATCCAAAGAGAATTTCTATTAAACGATGCATGTGAAGCACATAAGGCTTTAGAAAAGGGAAATCACATTGGAAAATTTGTTATGAAAGTTTCATAAATTTAGAATTAATAACCTAATGGCTTTAAAGCTTCTTCAATTTCTTTAAAAACTAGTGGATTATCTATTGTTGCAGGCATCTCCCATTCAACTTTGTCTGCTATTTTTCTAATAGTCGCTCTTAAAATTTTTCCTGATCTAGTCTTTGGAAGAGCAGATACAACAGCCACAGATTTAAATGCAGCAACTGGCCCTATTTCATTTCGAACTAAATCTACAACTTCTTTACATACATCTTCATGAGTTTTATTACATCCTTTATTCAAGCATATTAGTCCTAATGGAACTTGTCCTTTTAAATTATCTGAAACACCAACAACTGCACATTCAGCAACATCTTCGTGATTAGACAAAGTTTCTTCCATTGCACCTGTTGAAAGCCTATGACCTGCAACATTTATTACATCATCAGTTCTTGACATAATGTATAAATAACCATCTTCGTCTTGATAACCTGCATCTCCTGTTTCATAAAAACCTTCAAAAGTTGATAAGTAAGCCTCTATAAATCTATCATCTGCATTCCACAAACTAGGTAAAGATCCTGGTGGTAAAGGTAATTTTATTGAAATTGCTCCTAGTGTACCCTTTGGAACTTCTTCACCATCTTCTGATAAAACTCTAACATCGTATCCAGGCATAGCTATAGTTGGAGAGCCTGTTTTAATTGGAAGTGCTTCTATACCTAAAGGGTTTGCTGCCACTGGCCAACCAGTTTCAGTTTGCCACCAATGATCAATTATAGGAACTTTCAACTTTCTTTCCAACCACAATACTGTATCGGGATCAGCTCTTTCTCCAGCAAGAAATAAGGACTGTAAGGATGTTAAATCAAATTTTTTAATAAACTCACCATTTGGGTCATCTCTCTTCACAGCTCTAAGAGCTGTTGGAGCTGTAAATAACACCTTGACCTTATGCTCAGAAATAATTCTCCAAAATGTCCCAGCATCTGGTGTCCCAACAGGTTTTCCTTCAAATAAAATTGTCGTGCAACCATGAAGCAGAGGTGCATAAACGATATAAGAATGACCAACTACCCATCCAATATCTGATGCAGCCCAATATACATCCCCAGATTCTACATTATAAATATTTTTCATTGACCATTTTAAAGATACCGCATGTCCCCCATTATCTCTGATAACTCCTTTAGGTTTTCCAGTTGTTCCCGATGTATATAGAATATACAAAGGATCGTTTGCTCTAACTTCAACTGGATCAACCAACGAAACATCTTTGACAACCTCATTCCAATCTATATCTTGGCCTGGGATAAGCTTAACATTTAGGGCTTCACGCTGATAAATTATACATTTTTCCACTTGATGACTGGCAATTTTAACTGCGTTGTCAAGCAAGGGTTTATATTCAACAATTCTATTTGGCTCATGCCCACATGATGCTGACACTATTATTTTTGGCTTACAATCATCAATTCGTACAGCTAATTCATTTGAGGCAAAACCACCAAATACTACAGAGTGAATTGCTCCTAATCTAGAACAAGCAAGCATAGCCACTAATGCTTCAGGTATCATTGGCATATAAATTATTACACGATCCCCCTTTAAAACGCCTAATTTTTTAAGCGCACCAGCAAAAATAGATACTTGATGTTTAAGTTCTGAATAGGTAATTTTCTTTTTTGTGTTTGTAACAGGACTATCATACAAGATTGCATCTTGTTCTCCCCTGCCATTTAGAACGTGTCTATCGATAGCATTGAAACATGTATTTAGACTACCATCTGAATACCATTTATAAAATGGTTTGTTATCATCATCCAATATCTTTGAGGGATTTTTTTCCCAATGAATATCTTTAGTTTGCTCTTTCCAAAACGTTTTTGGGTCTTTTTGCCAATTATCATAAATTTTTTTGTAATTTCCCAAATTTACCTCCCCAAAAATATATAACAATTATTCCGTTCTAGCTTTCCTAAAATTATGCATTCTCATTAATTGTTCGGCTGCTTTATTCATAGTAGTTGATGCAGCA
>CACNFD010000052.1 GCA_902619615.1 uncultured SAR116 cluster alpha proteobacterium
TCTTCATCAAAAATATAAGAAAGACGGACTAATTATTATTGGCATACCCTCTAATGATTTTGGAAATCAGGAACTATCATCAAATCAAAAGGTCAAAGAATTTTGTACTATAAATTTTGATATTTCTTTCATGCTTACCGAAATAACTAATATAAAAGGTGATAAAGGTCATCCTTTTTTTAAATGGGTAAAAAAAGAAGCTGGATTTTTAGCTTTCCCAAAATGGAATTTCTATAAATACCTTATTAATAAGGAAGGCTTGTTAGTTAAATGGTATGCTAGCACTACTAGGCCAAACTCAAATAAAATTACAACAGAAATAGATAAAGTAATTTTAAAATAAAAAAGCCACCTTTCGATGGCTTTTATCAAATTGATTTTATAAAATTTATTCTCTGTTACCTAAAAAAGCTAATAAGAATTGAAACATTAGGATAAAGTCTAGATATAGAGTTAAAGCTCCTAATACAGATTTTTTCCCAGCTGCTTCATTATTATCACCGGCTAAATACATATTTTTTATTTTTTGAGTATCATAGGCAGTTAAGCCAGCGAAAATTAATACCCCAACAATAGAAATCATAAAATCTAATTGTGTAGAGGCCATAAAAATATTGACTATCTGTGCTATTATAAGTCCAAACACTCCCATCATAAGGAAAGAACCTAAGCCTGAAAGGGATTTTTTAGTAGTATAACCATAAATAGACAATGCTGCAAAAGCTGCAGCTGTAACAAAGAAAGCTCTAACTACTGATGCGCCAGTATAAATTAGCAACAATGAAGATAAAGACAGACCCATTAGACCAGCATATATGTAAAATAGGTTTCTAGCCTTTTCAGCAGAAATACTATTTAGCTTTGCTGAGATATAGAATACCATCCCTAGTGGAGCTAGCATAACAACCCACTTAAGTGGACTTAAGAAAAATAATTCACCAATGGGTGTCAAAGCACCATTTGATATGGCGAGAAAATTTAATCCCATGGCCATTAATCCTGTCAAAGCTAGGGCAGTTGTCATATGATTATAAACACCAAGCATGTATGATCTAAGGCCCAAATCAATTTGGGTAGCTTGAGCATTTGAACTTGACATAAAACGATTATTATTCATGTAATTATTATCCTTTTTAATAATTAATTTATTTAATACTTAATGTAATACTTAATGTGGTCTAAAGCAATAGTTTCAAAAAAAATTAATATTTCAAAAATTATGAATTGGCACAAGCTTATTAATTTGTGATTTCCTTAATTTTTCACTATTTGACTTTAACTGTCCACAAGCCGCATAAATATCTTGCCCCCTTGGCTTTCTTATAGGAGACGCAAATCCTGCATCCATCAAAATTTTTGCAAAACTATCAATTTTTTTCTTTGTTGAAGTCTCGAATAAAGAACCTGGCCATGGATTAAAAGGAATTAAATTAATCTTAGATGGAATACCACTTATTAACTTTATTAATTTAATCGCGTCTTCTGAAGAGTCATTCACATCTTTTAACATTACATATTCCCATGTAATCCTTCTAGAATTAGATAATTTAGGATAATTTTTACAAGATTTTATCAAATTTTCTAAATTATATTTTTTATTAATTGGAACCAATTTGTTTCTCAATTCATCATTAACTGCATGAAGCGAGATAGCTAAATTAACACCTAACTGAATTCCTGTTTTTTCGATGTTTGGAATTATGCCTGATGTGGATAAGGTAATTCTTCTTCTTGAAATGGCAATGCCATCGTCAGACATCATAATCTTAATTGCTTTGCAAACTTCATCATAATTAAGTAATGGTTCTCCCATACCCATCATTACAATGTTAGTTACTTTTCTGTTATTCTTTCCTGAAGGCCAATCATTTAAATGGTCCATTACATTCATCAACTGTCCGATAATTTCACCTGATGTCAGGTTTCTAACTAGAGCCTGTGTTCCAGTATGACAAAATGAACAATTGAGAGTACAACCTACTTGACTAGAAAGACAAACAGTTCCTCGATCATCCTGAGGTATATAAACAGTTTCGACTTCAGAATTGTCTTTTAATTTTATCAACCATTTTATAGTACCATCTGTACTAATTTGCATTTCGGAAATTTGAGGTCTAGAAATCACAGAAATATCATTTAGCAATTCCCTAGTTGATTTTGAAATATTATTCATTTCTTCAAATGATTTTAGACCAAAACAATACATCCATCTCCAAATCTGTGAAGCTTTAAATTTTGGCAATCTATGTTCCGAACAAAATGCCTGTAATTCATGATAACTAAAATCTAAAAGATCTATTTTTGGCATACTTATTCACTCATGTGATTACTATGAATTAGGAACAACTTTTTTCAATAAGTCTTAACGCTTTAGTAAAGCCTAATAAGGAGTATGTATCAATGATTTTATTACCTGGAGAAGAAATGCCTGTAATTGTTAATTTTTGTCCTTTTCTCATTGATTGTACTAAAACTCTATCCATCTTTGTACTTTCTGACCAAGCCCTATCATCAACTGGAAATAGTTTTGTTTTCTTTCCATCAACATTAAATATAACATCTTTGTTTTTTTTAAAATTAAAACCAGCCACTACTGAAACTTCATAATTAGTTCCAGCTTTTATATTGGTAACAAATACATATGGTTGACCACGATTATCTCTATTAAATTTTCCAGTTGTTTTAATAGGTGTTGAAGAAATATAACAAGTTTTTTCTTTTTTGTTTATTGTTGACCAGGCATTCCAATCTCTTTCTGTACCTAACAATTTAGTTTCACTACTTGCATGA
>CACNFD010000053.1 GCA_902619615.1 uncultured SAR116 cluster alpha proteobacterium
TAATCTTGCTGGACGTTCATTCTTTAACGACAATTGATTTTGCAATGCATTAAAGTAATGATTATTAACTGTGATTGAGCCGGACATTACAGCTCTTTCATACTTTATTGTTATTTTATTTTGAAAGTTACTTTTTTCATTAAAGACCATTAGATTGCATGTGCCTCTAGCAATATTCAAAAGGCTACAGGATAAATAAATACATTGTATTTGATGTCTGCTGTCATAATGCGCATCTACTGTCTTTATGAGCATCTCTAATTTTTGCATAGTATAATTAGTATTCTTTTTTTAGTTTTTCTCTTATTCTTTTAATAGCAGAGTTTTTAATTTGAGAAATTCTTCCTGTTGTAACGTCTATTACTTCAGCAATTTCATATATATTTAACTCTTCTACAAAATATAATTGTATAATTAGGGCTTCTTTACCTTCTAATTCTTTTAGGGCTTCTTTTAAATTATTTCTTAGCTCAATGTCATTTATTTGTTCTTCAGGATTTAAATCACTTGTTACGAACCAATTAGAGTAATCATCATATGAATCTTCTAAACTCTTACTCACACTTGCTTCAAAAGCATGTGACCACTCTAAATATTTTTCAGAAGACATTCCTAGCTCTTTAGCTATTTCATTTTGAAATGGTTCTCTTCCTAATTTGTTTCTCAAAAAATTTACTGCTTTTTCTGAATTTTTTTTGATTGTTATAGTTGTTCTATCTAAATTCGAACTTTTTCTCAAATAATCTAGTATCTCACCTTTAATTCTTATACTTGCATATGAAGCAAAAGAAGCATTTTTTTTAGGTGTGTAATTATGCGCAGCAGAAATTAATCCTAACATTCCAATTTGAACTATATCTTCAATATCAACTATAGAGTTAACTCTTCCATGTAAATGCCATGAAATTTTCCTTACTAAACTTGCATGTTCACTTATAAGTTGATTAATATCTGGTTTAATGATTTTTGAGTAACTATTCATACTTATGCTTTCAAAATTATATCTTAATTATCAAAAAATTTAATCGCACCTGTTCTGTTTGTTTCGATTAGTGATAGTTTTGATGAAATTTCAGAGAAAGCTTTTGTTTCTTTATTATTATTTTTTGTAGTAACTACGGCTGCCCTTGAAATAATAGAATTTCTAATTCTTTGTGAATTTGGAATTTGTCCAATATATTTTAAATTAACATCTAAAAATTTTTGCGTAATAGAATGGAATTTATCAAAGTTTATTTTAGCTTGTATTGGTGTTAATGCCATATTAATAACAATACCAAAATTGCTAATTTTATAATCTAAAAAAGAAGTTTTGATAAGAGTATATGCATCAATGAAACTAGTTGGTTCGCCAGTAATAACAACTAAAACTTTATCTGCTGAAGCCATAAACGTCATTGATGAAGACTCTGCGCCAGCCCCAACATCAATTAACATAAATTCAGGCTTTTTGTTTAGGTCATTAAAACTTCTAATAATTTTATGACGTTCAAGATCACTCAAATTTAATAGATTATTTATAGCGTTACCGCCTGATACAAATTTTAGATTGTTTTTAATAATCGTAATTACTTTATCAAGAGGTAAATTTCCAGTTACAAAGTCCTCTAGGGAATACTTTGGATTAATTCCTAATAAAATATGTGCATTTGCCATTCCTAAATCAGCATCTAGAAGAAGTGTCTCTTTATTTTGTAAAGCTAAACTTAGAGCAAGATTAACAGCTATTGTTGTCTTTCCCACGCCCCCTTTTCCAGAAGTTATAGCAATTGTAGTGGTCATAATTAATCCTAATTTTATATTTATACACTAATATCTTTCATATATTGTGCCAAAACTTCACTTTTAGCAAAAGCTATTGAACCAATAATTGACCTTGAACCCGATAAAATACCAATTTTACAATTTAATTCTGCAAAAATTGATAATTCTTCTGCACTTATGTGTGATTCATCTAACTTTGTAAGCGCAATGGTCGGAAATGAATTCTTGTAAAAATTCATTATTGAATTAATCATGTTTTTGTTGGCACTTGCTGGTATGGTCAATAGATTTAAATATTTTTTATTTAAAGTTATTTTTTCAAGATACTCAAGGTATCCTGACAAATTTTTGTTTTCTTGAGATACATCAATTATTATTTTAGATTTACCATTATTCTCATCAACAAATTTAGTTAAATCTTTCAATGATGACACAGAGGCTACGTTTAAGTTTAATAATTTTCCATAATTTAATAGTTCAGATTGTTCTGATGATTTTTGTGAAAAATTTAAAATTGATAATTTATGTTTCTCATTTGCTGAGAGTAAATTATCTAAAATATAAGAACAAATTTTTGCACATAATGTAGTTTTCCCTGAGCCT
>CACNFD010000054.1 GCA_902619615.1 uncultured SAR116 cluster alpha proteobacterium
CAGTTAACCCCTTTAAACCCTTATTTTCTCACAGATTTATTATTGAATAATTATACATTTTAGTGTCTTACTGTGTCAAATCTGTGTCTAGAACTGAGGGTATTAAATTATAACTTAGGAAAAAAGAAAGCAGAACTAAATTTTATTTTCCATTTATTATCTTCTTTAATAAAAATATAAAATGAACTTATTTCTTCAAGTGGTTCATTATTATCCTTAACTCTCAATGCTTCTTTTAAAACTAAATGTGCTTTTTCTTCATTAATTTCTACAACATCAACACTAAGTGCAATTGTATCTTTGTAACCCCTATTTTTTAATTCATTTAGGTTAGAATGAAACTCGTTAAATTCTTTTATTTCACCATCAAGAAATCTATAATTAGGAAAACTTAAATAGTTTTCAACTTCTTTTGTATTTCCTTTTACAAATGCCTTAACATAACCATCATACGCATCCAAAACCTCCTGCTTAAGAATTAACTTATTCATGCTGAAGTTCCTCTAGATTATCACCTCTAATTAAATCCAATACTCTAATTTTTCCAATTTTTGTGATAAGTTCTCTTATTGTTATTCCTTCAGCAGGAATTTTTGGTGGGGTAAGATACTCAGATATTGGTTCAATGGATAAAAATCTTTTTCTTTCTTGAGGATATTTTCTTGAATGAAAAACAGGAATAGTATCAGATTCTAAATCAGCAAATTCTCCTGGATAATCTTGTAAATTAAGGACTGCTAATGGTGGTATTTGTACGTTAAAGTTTTGTTTACAATAATCGGGTTGAATCATAAACACATTATTTTGATAGTTTACATGGTCAACTGCAAAACAAGAATAGCAATTTTCACAGTATATTCTCGTTGAACTTGCATCCCCTCGTAGTTGAGTTGCAATCATATTTTGAATTCCATTATAACTCTGTATATCTGAACGAAAATATACAGAATATAGTATATCTCTAGGTTTTTCTCCTCCATTTATTTCTGCCCATCTCAATGCCTGTCTGCAATCTTCACATGCACACATTACTGAATATTTGGGTAATGGATCATTTAAAAACAATTCACAGGAACCACAAGAACAAGAAATTTTATTTTTTTTATCCATAATAATATTCTAATCAAAATAGAACTGCTGAGTAAAGAGTAGTTATTACTTCTCTGGATATTATCGTGGTTTATAGATTAGGTTTTGGTTGTCAGTTTTGGGTGGAGTGAACGTTTTTTTTTGTAATAAAATATATTAAGAAAAATGAGTCAGGAAAATTTATAAATGATTACATCTATTGACCATATAGTTTTAACATCCAAAGATGTTGATAAAACTATTTTTTTTTATTGCGATGTCCTAGGAATGAAACTTGAAGAAAATATTGACGAATACAAAGGTAAAAAAAGAATTTATTTAAAATTTGGAAGTCAAAAAATCAACGTTCATCCAGAAAAAAAACCTTTTATTCCTCATGCTAAAAATCCTATTTCAGGTGCGGTGGACGTTTGTTTTTTAAGTTCTTTACCAATAAAAGATTGGATAAAAACTTTAACAAAAAACAAAATAGAAGTAGAGATAGGACCTGTTCAAAGAGAAGGTGCAACTGGTAAATTAAATTCTATATATTTACGAGATCCCGATATGAATTTAATAGAAATTTCAAACAAAATAGAATAATTTTTGTTAAACTAATTTTTATTAAATATACAACATACGTTATATAAAAATCATATTTAGTTATTATCCATTTTAGTCAAAGTATACATCTCATGTTCTAGTCCAAGTTTAGGCGCTATTTCTGGTATTCTTTCGGACATTATCTTTTCCATTTTTTCTGGGTCAGTTATTGTTGCTTTTATCATTGCAGTGTTTTCGTCAACTTTTCCAACTATGTCATCTTTCATAAATTGTTCTCTTAGTTCTAAATCTCCATCATATACAGATTTCCATTCGTTATAACTACAAGTAAATTTTGCTACAAAAAAAACTTCCATGAACTTACTCCATTAATATTTTTTTAATACGTTTATTATTTAAATTTTTTTTATTACAGTATATGTCTCACCTTATTGAGTGATAAATTATACCTCCAGGACTAATAACTTTTCCATAATCGTGAAGTATATTACCAAAGTCTTCAAAATAATCATTTTTCATAGCATTCTCTATGTGACGTTGAACACTTTCTAATGAAGTAAATCTCTCATTTATTGTGAAAACTATATTTCCAGTTTCACCTTTTGAAGGATCAGTTGGATCAACAAATTCAGGTGCTTTAGTAAAATAAGAATTTAATAGGTGTTTTTGTCCATCACTGTCTTCTGAATAAAATTTCTCCATCCACGATGCGTGTTTTTTAAATATACCTTC
>CACNFD010000055.1 GCA_902619615.1 uncultured SAR116 cluster alpha proteobacterium
GGTTGATTTTTTAAATGATAAGATGGATAGAAAACTTGACGATTTTTCTGATTATTTAGTTGGAAAAGTCTCTCAAGAATTACATTTTGATAAGGAAACAAGAAAATATGCTGGCGAACAATTAACTGATTTTATTATTGATTACCATAAATATACTAAAAGTAGAAATTCAATGGGGCAATTAAGCCTAGACACAAACAAAAAAGTTGAATTGGATATTATAGCTGCCTGGTATGTAAGGCAATTTGAAAACGAATATAATCCAATTCATATTCATACGAATTGTACTCTTTCTTGCGTTGGTTATTTAAAACTTCCAGATGGTATTGAAGAGGAGTGGGAGGAGGATTATAAAGACCATTACCCTTCAAATGGGCACATTAATTTTGTTTATGGAACACATGGACAATATACATGTTCAAGTTTTTTAATTAAACCTGAGGTTGGTGATTTTTATATATTTCCAAGTTACTTGTTCCATGGAGTCCATCCTTTTTACACAAAAGGGGAAAGAAGATCATTCAGCATGAATATGATTTTTAATATGGTTTAAAAATCAGAGATTTTCAAAAACTTTACAAAACTAAAATATTCTCAATAAGAGATAAGCTTAATTTTTTTTACTAGACTTGTTGTAAGTATTGGAATTATTAGAGTTAAAATGCAAACAATTATCAACAAATATCCAAGATCAGAATAATCAGCTTGGGTTTTTATAATTCCTAGGTCGTTTTTTACTTCTCTAGTAATTACAAATATTTGATTTAAATATTTAGTACCTAAATTACTTGCTGAGAGAGCTAAATTAGTAAAGCTAGCTAAAACAGCAAAGAATGTGGCTTTTAAATGATTAGGGGCCGATTGAGCTATCCAAGCTAGGATAGGTATCATAGATACTTGACCTAACGGACTCTCAAGCGCTGTATTAAAAATAGCGATAAAACGAGCATCTACTAATCCATTTGTAAGCTTAGATGTGAAGTCATGAAATCCATAAAACATTGCAATTGATGGTAAAATAAAGAAAGAGCCAGCAATTGAAAGTACAACTATTAATCTAGTCATTGAAGATTTTTCCATTAACGGCCTTAAAACAAATATACCTAAAATAGTAAGGAAAGATGCTATTAATCCAAGTAATGATAAAAACTCTTGATCAAAACCTAAAATATCTATTTCAAACCAACTACCTCCTTGACCGACACCTGGCATTGCTCTGAATACAAATATAATTATAGCAGTTCCAATTAACATTTTTTTTGCATTGGCATCTAATTCATTTGATAACTTAAATAGTAAAAACAAAATTATCACAAATGAACCAACGAAAACTATTTCTTGTGAAAAATCCATTTTAGAAGTTCCAACAATTAGAGTAAATATTACAAAAAATATAGAGCCTACTATGATTAATAAATTGGGCTTAGTTACTTCTGGAATATTAAATATTATATTTGCAGCTTTAACAGGATTAATACCATTACTAATAAGTAATTTATATCTTTTTTGCTGATTAAAATATGATAAAAATATACCTGATACAGATATTATAGGTACTATTAAAGAGTATAAGTAAATATTTCCATATGCGGTGACTTTTTCTAATTCGGTCATATCCGAAGAGTTTGAAAAAACAAATAAATTAATCATTGATACAAGCAAAGTACCAAAAATGATAGATACTCTTCCAAGAAGTTGCATTGAAACGTTCATAGATTTCAACTCATTAAAACTTATTTCATTTCCTTGATCATCAGTTTTAGGTACAGCCTCAACTGTCATTGCATCAGCAACAACGTCTTGAAGAACAAATCCAATAGGAGCTAGTAAAGTTGAAATGACAAACCATGTTTCTGCATTAAAAATAGCTATCATTTCAGATTTATATTGAATAAGAAAAAACATAATTATGCTACTTGCTGCCATTACTAGTGCACCTACTATTACAAGAATAGATTTAAACTTCCAAAGAATATCAACTAAATGTCCCAAAGGCATTTTTAACACCCACGGAAGACCAGCCCAAAAACCTAATCCAGCAAGAAAAACTGCAGATAGATCTAAATACTCTTTTACAAAAAACAGACCAACTATATTTGTAATGCCTGACACACCCGCGGCTAGATAAATCATTAAAGGTGGAACAAATGAAAACTTAAAAGAACCAAAAATTTTATAAAAAATTTTCATTTAATTAACCTTAAAGCTTTTATCATTTCAATATAAGTGTAATTATATTTATATATTAAGAATATACTATTAAAAT
>CACNFD010000056.1 GCA_902619615.1 uncultured SAR116 cluster alpha proteobacterium
TTTATAGAAAAAATATCCTTTTGATAGCTTTAAATTTCTTATACATACTATCTTGATGGATACCCAAAACAATAATTTGATACGTTTCCTTTATTTAAACATCTAGTTTTATTAAGCCTATTATTATTTCCAGTTACAGAACAATAAGTGCTGCTACAACCAATATTTTTTAATGTTTCATTACTTGGATCATATTCTTTAATTGATGTAGTGTAACACATACCGTCTTTTGTAATAAACCTTTGAGATACCACTTTAAATCTAGTTTTATTTCCTGTTTCAATAACTTCAATTGTTGCTTTAGATTCACTATCCATTGGTCTCATAGACGAAATTTTAGATCTAATATAAGAATACATATTTTTACTCTCATATCTTGTATATCCAATAACATTTTTTGCTTTTCTATACACTTCATTACAACTTAATCTAGATCGATTATAAACCGATGAAGAAAACCATGTTTTGCCAATCAAAAATTCAGGAAAATCGCCCACTTTTAATTGTGATTTGTTTTGATTAATCTTTTTCTTTGATCTTTTATACTCTTTCTCAAATTTACCATCATCACCTTCATTTACTATTGGGCTTGTATTTAATGCCTTACTTGAACTAATGCTACTTGAGGCTTTAGCACTACTCTTCTTTACATTTTTTAACCCTGACTTTTTATTCAGTAACTTGAATGAATATTTCTTATCTTCTTTCACTCCATTCATTGCCTTCCATGTGGATATGTCATTCTTTAAAAATATTGCCTTTGTTACATCAAAATCTTTTAATATCGCTTTTGTTTCTTTCGCTAGCTTTAGAGCTTCCTTAGCATTTTTAGACCCTAAGTTTTTAGTTATAAATTCTTTTAAACTAGATTGTGAACTAGATAGATATTCTCTTAACTGTCTTATCTCTTCGTTGTAAGCTGCTAATTTTTTGCTCTTCTTTTCTGAGCTATATGTTACAAATCCATCATCTTTTTGAACATAGTCATAAAGTGCTTCAAATTTCTCAATAGTTGTGTCTGACCAACCTTTTTGTTTTTCATTATCATAATTTTCTAATAGCTCACTAACCTCTAAAATATCTAGTTTATTATTATCAGTTGTTACATACTCTTTTAAGGTTTCAACAATAAATTGAGCTTTATCTTTAATCTTTGCTATCTTTTCATAAAGAATTTTTTTCTTTAATGCCTCTTCTTCAGCTTTTTTTGCTTCGATAGCTTTTTGTTTAGCTAACTCTTCAGCTTTCTTCCTTGCGTCTTCTTCTTTTTGCTTGAGTTGTTTAGCAATTTCCTCTTTAGCTAATTTTTCTGCTAAAGCTTTTATTTTAGCTTCCTCCTCAGCTTTCTTTTGAGCAATCGCTTTTTCTTCTTTTTCCTGATTCTTTTTTAGCAATTCAGCTTTTATTCTATTACAATCAAGATTTTTCTCTTCTCTTATCAACTCTCGTAAATATTTATAATTCTTATACGTATCATTACAGATTGTCCCAGAAACGATTATTTGGTTTAGATATCCGTCATAATTTGTTAAAAATAGATTAAGTGCTTTTTCTTGAGAAATTTGCTTTGTGTTTGACGGGCATTTATTGCCATCTTCTAATTTGTGAAATGGAATATTTCTTTGATATTTATTTTGAGGCAAACACCATTCTTTAGGTCCTTTATTAACATGCACTCTAGCTGTTTGCTTAGCCTCTTCCGCTTTCTTTTTAGCTAATTTAGTTCTATTTAATTGAGCACACATCACCGCAACCTTCACTTGATTGGGTTTAAACAATAGTTTTAAAGCTTCATAATCTTCTCTTTTATGTTTAGAACCAACAAAAAAAAGAGGATTTGAAGTAAGTTTACATAAATAATCTTTTCCTAAGCCATTCAAATAATAATCCGTAACTTCTTTTTTAGTCATAATTATTTTTGCATAACCAGGACACTTATTAAATTGAGGCTTGGGAAAGGGTGAAATGGCTTTACTATATTTACCATTAGAACACCATGAGTTTGTCAAACCATAACTTTTTGAAGTGATTGGGAATAAAATTAAGCAAAAAAGTAAAATATATTTAAAATAATTCATTCATTTAAAATTTTTAGTTAACCTGTTTATTAAAATTACCAAAGCTTGTTTTTAAATTCAATGAAAACATGGAATAAACCTGACGACTGGTTGGCACGATGGTTGGCATGCT
>CACNFD010000057.1 GCA_902619615.1 uncultured SAR116 cluster alpha proteobacterium
AATTTAATTTTCTATTTTGAGTGTCTCTATCTAAATTATGATTAGAAAATAAGTGACTAAAATTATTATTTTGTTTTTTAATTTTATTTACATTAGATGACGCAATATCTTCAATGTTATTAGAACCCAAAATTTCAATTTTCCCATTTACTTTCTGAGTTTTTAATATTACGGCATCTTTACCAAGTACTTTTGATATTTCATCCATTGCTGAAAGACTATCCTCTGCAATTACTCTATGTTGGGTCATTTTTTATTCTCCATATATTTGTAATTAATTTATTTTTTTTCTTCTTCTTCTGAACCTATATTAGCAACTACTTCTATTTTTTTATTATCTGGTAATTCAGTAAATGAAAGAACATCCAAGGATGGAATGTGTTGTCTAAGCATATGTGATAAATCTCTTCTAATTACAGGTGCTGTAATCATTACAGCCTTTCTATTTTCACTTTGCATTTTTTCCATAACCGTATTTATGGCTGTTATTATCTTCTGAATAAGGTTAGCTTCAAGTATTAGACCATTAGCACCAGTTTGTTTTGCAACATTTACTATCAGTTGTTCTAAATCAGCTGAGAAAGTTATTATTGGTAGAGCGCTATTCAAAGGTGCAATTTGTTGAATTAATAATCCAGATATTGAGGGTCTTATGACCTCTGCCAATTCTATTGGTGTCATGTTTTTAACATTTTGACTAGCAAGTACCTCTAGTATACGTTTTAAATCACTTATTGGCATTTTTTCAGTTAGTAAGTTTTTCAATATTGTTGTTAAAACATTTAGCGGAACTAATTTTGGCACAGTTGAGGACACCAATTGTGGGGTTGTTTTTGATAGATTATCTAGTAGTAATTGAACATCATCTTGACCAAGTAATTCAGCTGCTTGTTTAGATAAAATTTGATTCAAATGTGTAGCTATAACTGCTTCAGGCTCTACTACCATGTATCCTAAATTTTCAGCTCTAGCTTGCTGATGAGGCTCAATCCATGTTGCGTCCATATTAAAACTTGGATCTTTAACATCCGTACCCTCAATTTTTGTCTGAGCATTATCTCCTGGTATAGCTAAAAGTAGTTGAGGAAAAATTTTGTCTTCAGCAACAATTTCTTGTCCAATTCTAATTCTATAGTGATTTGCTTCTAGTGTTAAATCGTCTCTTATTCTTACTTGGGGAATAACAAAACCTAATTCTTTTGAAATTTGTTTTCTTACACCAGTTATTCTAGCAATTAATGGGCCATCATTTTCTTCATCAACAAGTTGTATTAAACCATAACCTAGTTGCATTGATATTGAAGAATTATCAGCTATTTCTGATAATGAAATAGTGTTTTCATCTTCATTTTCCTCATGACCTCTAATATCTTCATTTTTTTCAGTAAAATTTGTATCGTTAGCATCATTAGACATATTTTTTTTTCTAATTGCCCACCAGATAAAAAAAGTTATCGCAGAGCCAACTAAAAATAATGTGTTAGGCATGCCAGGAATTAAGCCTAAAAGAAATAACACACATGCGCTAGGTAACCATGCTTGTTTTACCCCAATCTGAGAACCAATTTGTTTAGATAAATCTTGGCTTGTAGATACTCTAGTTACTATTATGGCTGTGGCTATTGCTAATAAGAGAGAAGGAATTTGAGCAACTAATCCATCTCCAACTGATAAAATTATATAATTTTCAGCTGCTATTGAAACAGGTAAGTCATGTTGGGCAATTCCAATTATAAGGCCTCCAATTATATTTATAAGGAGTATGAGAATGCCAGCAATAGCGTCACCTTTTACAAATTTTGATGCACCATCCATTGATCCATAGAAATCTGCTTCTTTAGCAATATCATCTCTTCTTTGTTTTGCTTCTTCACTTGTTAAGAGCCCTGCATTTAAGTCGGCATCTATAGCCATTTGTTTACCAGGCATAGCATCCAATGTAAATCTAGCAGAAACTTCAGAAACTCTTCCAGCTCCTTTTGTAATAACAACTAAATTTATAATAATTAATATAGCAAATACAAAAATACCAACAACATAATTGCCGGCAATAACAAATTCTCCAAAAGCTTCAATAACTTTGCCTGCTGCATCAGGTCCAGTATGGCCAGCACTTAAAACAATTCTAGTAGAAG
>CACNFD010000058.1 GCA_902619615.1 uncultured SAR116 cluster alpha proteobacterium
ACATATTCTAAGTGTTTGCTATTTTTATCATTATATTTTTTAATATCATTATCATCTTTTACTTCATTTGCTTCTTTTACAAGTCTTAAGCCTAAATCTTTTTCTAATTGTTCTATTTTTTTCTTCTTCATTTTAATGACATAAACAATTATGTTTATTGGTATGCCATAAAGGATAAGAAAAACAGCAAGAGAAAATTTGTACAAATCAATTGGGTTGTGAACATCACTAATATAAAAATGTGCAATTATTGGTAATATAATTGATATAAAAGTAAAAAAGATTCCAGTTTTAGGAAAATAATACAAATTTATAAAAAAAATAAACATTTCATATTAATTCTATTTACAAGTCCTCTATTTGATTTTGTTATAAATTATTATTGATTTAGATTTTTTAAAAGGAAATAATTTATACTAATTAATTTATAAAATTTAATCGAATTATCAAAACTTATTATGGAAAATCAGATGTTTTCGTTTAACAAAAATGCATTGAATAAATTAAAGGAATGCAAAATTTATATAGAAAACAGTATACGATCAGTTAAAATTGGAAACATATGGCGTGGATCAAAAACAAAACAATGGTTTGATTATTTCGAAACAGATTGGGCTTTAAATAATTTAAATAATGAACCTACTAATCGTTATGATTTGTTAGCAAGAATTGACCATATAAAAAAAAATAGAATTTTTGATATTTTTATTGTTCGAGAGCTTATTGTAAAGATATTTGCATGGGGAGGAATGTCAAAACGGCAGAATACAGGGAAAACAGCTCTTGCATTCATAGATAGATATGAAGATATATGTAAAGATTTATTAAACGGACAAACAACTAATATTTCAGCATATAAGTGTTTTTTTGATCTGCATAATCATAAAAATAAAGATTTAAAAATGAAGGGTGTTGGTCCAGCTTTTTACACAAAACTAATTTATTTTTTGGGAGACCATGAAGGATTGATTATGGATCAATGGACTGCAAAATCAGTCAATATGTTGTGTAATGACAAAATTGTTAAATTAGATAGTAGTGGTTATGTATCTAAAAGGAATAAGGAAACTACATACATAAAATTTATTGAAATTTTAAAAAAATTGCAGATTGAACTCACTATGGATAGTTTGTCTGAAACTGAAGCATTAATTTTTTCTACTAGTAGAAAAGTAAATAGAACAGGACTAAGTCTTGATCAACATCTTGTAGCTAGTGAATGGCGTCACTTTCTAATAGAAAACTACAAGTAGAGTTTTCAATTCCTATCTACCTCAGATTGCATTGTTAACTGTTTTCGCCAATTAGCTATTTGTGAATAATAGACGCCGTGTTTCTCTTTTAACCACTTAATTTTATTATTTTTTTGTTTATCATACTGAGTTATTATTTCTTGTTTTTCTTGTTCAGAAAAATACCTTAATTTCCTACCTTCTTTTTTCCATAAATTTTCTAATTTAGATAATATAGGATCAAAAGTATCAACATCTCCATGTGAAATACGATCCATAAGATCTAGATCTTTTCGAGCTTCTAATATAAATTCTTTAAAAATTTCATAATAAGTTTCTTTATTTTCCATTATTGCTAAAGAAAGTTGTGCTAATTTGTCAGCAGCATTTGGACTTGCAATTAACATTCCTCTAGATACTTGAAATATTAATTTACGGTTTGTGTAATCGTCTAATTGATTTGAAAAAATTTCATCAAATTTATTTAAAGATTCATTATAAAAATCAATTTTTTTTTCAAAAACTAATTGTTTTTTTCTATTATTATTTTCTAAAAAATATTGGTAAACAACAATTGATGCTGTACCCATTATTACGATAACAACCCCTAATAAGGCATTTTTTAACTCTTTAAAGTATGAGTAAGTATCTTCGTAAATGAAAAAGAAACTTCCTAACAAAGTTAGGATTGCAATAATAATTAACAGATTTATTAGTATCATTTTTTGCATTTATTATATCCTTAATCATTATACCTTAAGTTATCTCGATAATAAATTTTACTATTTATATTATTTAACTTTAAAAATATTTTTCAAATGGTTTTTCCATTAAAAGGGAAATATGCCTGACGAACATTAATCACTTTATTAATCACTCTGTAATCGTTATCAGGCT
>CACNFD010000059.1 GCA_902619615.1 uncultured SAR116 cluster alpha proteobacterium
TTACACCTAGTGAATGGTATCACGTTACACAGGAGAAGATAAATAAATTTGCTGATGCAACATCAGATCACCAATGGATACATGTTGATGAAAAGAGAGCAGAACAGGAAATGCCAGACGGCAAAACAATTGCGCATGGATATTACATGGTTTCTCTTCTTCCAAAATTAGCTGCTCAAAATGCACAAATACAAAACACATCCAAAACCCTTAATTATGGGTCTGACAAAGTGCGATTTATAAACATGGTTAAAGTAGGTTCTCAAGTTAGGTTAAACAGAACAATAATTTCTTGCGAGGAAATGAAAAATGGGGGCTATAGAGTAGTAAATAAATGTGAATTAGAAATTAAAGATGAGATTAAACCTGCTTTTATAGCAGAAACAATATCATTAGTATTCCCATAAAATAAGGATATAACATGAAAGCTATAGTCTGCAACGATTTTGGTCCAATAAAAAATATTAAGTATATGGATGTGGAAGATCCTGTAATTGATGATGAAAGCATTTTAATTAATGTAAAGTCAGTTGGTGTAAATTTTCCTGATGGTCTACTTGTTCAAGGTAAGTATCAATTAAAACCTGAAACACCATTTATTCCAGGCATGGAAGTCTCTGGTGAAATAATAGAGCTTGGATCAAAAGTTGTAGATTTTAAAATTGGTGATCGGGTTGCTGGCTTATCAAGACTTAGCGGATATGCTGAAAAAGCAGCAGTGAAATTTTCGTCTGTATATAAAATTCCAGATAGCATGACATTTGATGATTCTTGCGCTTTGTTATGTGCTTATGGAACATCCCATTATGCTCTAAAACAAAGAGGTGAACTAAAAAAAGATGAAACTTTAGTTGTGCTAGGTGCATCAGGTTCGACAGGAATAGCAGCGATTCAAATAGGCAAAATAATAGGTGCAAAAGTAATTGCTGTCGCTTCAAACGCTGAAAAACAAAAAATAGCTAAAGATAATGGAGCTGATTTAGCAATTGGATATGATAGTTTAAAAGAAAAGTTAAAAGAAATTTCTGGTGGAAGAGGCATAGATGTAATATTTGATCCTGTCGGTGGAGATATTTTTGATACACTTGCTAGGACAATGGGTAGGAAAGGAAGACTATTAGTTATTGGATTCGCTTCTGGGTCAATACCTAAATTTGCTGTAAATTTAGCATTGGTGAAAGAATTTAGTGTGGTTGGTGTTTTCTGGGGAGCATTTACAAGATCAGAACCAAAAGAGTATAAAAATAATATGGTCGAATTATTTGATTGGTATAAAAAAGGCTTGTTAAAACCCTTAATAGAAGAAAATTACGCTCTATCAGAAGCTTCTGAAGTATTGGAAAAAATCCTTGCAAGAGGTGCAAAAGGAAAAATTATTTTAAAGCCATAATTCTTATTCATTTTTTGCTATTAAACCAAACATATGTGATACAAAAAATAATATTGAACTGACTACTACAATAGATGGACCAGAAGGTAAGTCCATTTCAACAGATAAATATATCCCAAAAACTACAGAAAAAATTCCTATTAAAGTTGCAACGATAACCATTCCTTCTGGTGAATTTACTAACCTTCTCGCTGTTGCAGCAGGTATTATTAACATTGCTGTAATTAACAATAATCCTATAATTTGAAGAGATAATGCAACAACGATAGTCATAATTGTTGTTAATAGAATATTAACATATAGAGGGTTAATGCCTTCAGATTTCGCTAAATCTTCATCAAGGGTTACCAATAGCAATGATGACCAATTCGATAATATTAATGTAATTGCTATGAGTACTCCAATATACATTCCCCATATATCAGTAATACTAACAGTAAGTATATCTCCAAATAAAAAGGCATGGAGATCAATTTTAATTTTATTAAATGAAATGACAATTATTCCCACTGCCAATGCAAAGTGAGCTAAAACACCTAGAAGTGTATCTGATGATAAAGCTTTGCTTTGTTGTAACCATAAAAACAAAATACCAAATAATAAACAAATAAAAACAACTCCAAAATTAATACCAATACCTATTAATATTCCAATGCCAGCACCTAGTAAGGAACTATGAGCTA